>JAFSCG010000141.1 GCA_017436885.1 Clostridia bacterium
CCGTGGACGGCGCAAGGATATTTGAATATTTCGTTAGCTTGTGTAAAGAGCACAGCAAGAAATAAACAATATAAAAGGGGCAGTAAAGAAACGGTGTTTCTTTACTGCCCCTTTATCTATTAGTTATTCAGGCATCAGCAACCCATATGCTCCGTCCTTGCGGCGGTAGACTACGCAGGTTGCCTCGTTATCGTCGGAATTGGCGAAAACGAAGAACTGATGACCGAGCAGTTCCATTTGCATTATTGCTTCCTCGGCAGACATGGGCTTGAAGGGGAAGGTCTTTGTGCGAATTTCGAAGGTTCCCTCATCCTCGTCCTCGTCGTGAAGGTCGTCCTCGTCGTATTCAAATGCGGTAGGGCGCAATCTCTTCTCCAGACGGGTCTTATTCTTTCTTATCTGCCTTTCAAGACTTTCAACAGCCTCGTCAAGTGCGTTCTGGAAGGTAGTGCTTTCCTCCTCGCTTCTGAAGAGGATGCCGTTGTACGTTATGGAGATCTCGATTATCTCCAACTTTCTTTTATAAGCAAAGGTAACGTACGCCTCCGCATCGCTTCCGAAAAACTTGTCGAATTTTGCAAGCTTCTTTGCGACCAACGCCTTCTGATCCTCGCCGACTGTCATGTGTCTTCCGATTATTGTAGTTTTCATGAAAATAGTTCCTTTCAATATATTGCGCGGTTCCGCCGCGCTTCGGTCTTATGGCACCACTCTCCTTAACATTATTTGCAATATCTTCCTTGCACTTTCATCATACCACAAATTGACCAAAAAAGTAAATAGTTTTTTGAAATTAATTGTTAATTTTTTAAGAACAAACAAAACAAAACCGCCGCAACGAAATTTCGTTGCGGCGGTTGGTTTTATTACGATATAGCGGCTTCTTCCGCAGGAGCGATGTAGGCCTTTTTGATGTCGGCGCCGAGGGAACGGAGCTTTTCAACGATGTTGTCGTATCCGCGCTCTATGGAGCCGATATTGTAAACGCAGGTGGTTCCGCTTGCTGCCAGACCCGCAATTACCATTGCGGCACCTGCACGCAGGTCGATAGCCTTGAGCCATGCGCCCGTAAGTCCGTCCACACCCTCGATTATTGCGGTCTTACCGTCCACTCTGACCTTTGCGCCCATTTTTTGCAGCTCGTCAACGTATTTGAAGCGGTTTTCAAATACCGTTTCCGTAACGTGGCTGACTCCGTTTGCAAGGCAAAGGAGGGTCGCCATCTGGGGCTGAAGGTCGGTGGGGAAGCCGGGGTAGGGAAGGGTCTTCACGTTTGTGCGCTCGGGGCGGTTGGGGCAGGAAACGATAAGAGAGTCGTCGATCTCCTCAACTATCGCGCCCATTTCCTCCAGCTTTGCGCTGAGGCAGTCCATGTGCTTGGGGATAACTCCGTCAACGCGCACTCTGCCTCCCGTTGCCACGGCGGCGATCATAAAGGTGCCTGCCTCGATCATGTCGGGGATAATGCTGTAGGTACAGCCGTGGAGCTTGCTTACGCCCTTGATCTTGATAACGTCGGTTCCGGCACCCGTGATGCTTGCACCGCAGGTGTTAAGGAAGTTGGCAAGGTCAACGATGTGGGGCTCCTTGGCAGGATTCTCGATAACGGTGGTTCCCTCTGCAAGCACGGCGGCAAGTATGCTGTTTGCCGTTGCGCCAACGGAGGTGGAGTCGAAGTAAATGGAGTTACCCTTAGTGCCGTTCTCGGCAATAACGTCGATGTAGCCGCCGTCGGTAGTAACGGTAGCGCCGAGAGCCTCGAATGCCTTGATGTGCTGGTCGATGGGACGGTTGCCGATGTCGCAGCCTCCCGGCCAGCCCACGTGTGCTCTGCCGAAGCGTCCAAGCTCTGCGCCTATAAGGTATGTAGAGCCGCGAAGCTTGCTGACAAGCTCCAGAGGTGACGAGCCGCATTCGATATTACGGGTATCTATCTCCACGGTGGTGCGACCAAGCATTTTAACTCGGCCACCCATGGCGGTGAGTATTTCAAAGGTTTTTTCCACGTCTCTGATGGCGGGAATGTTTTCAAGCACGCAAACGTCCGCCGTGAGTATGGTGGCAACAAGTATGGGAAGGGCGGCGTTTTTGAAGCCGCTGATGGCAACGGAGCCCCGCAGGGGGATACCTCCGTTTATCACGATTTTCTCTTCCATATATCGTAAATGCGCTGCTGCGCTTCCTTTCATAACTGCATCTTGTGTTGTTCGATTTCTACTTCTCTGTATATTGTAGCATATACTTATACAAAAATAAAGGTCTTTTTTAAAAAAATTAAGCGAAAAAAAGCATTAAATTGAGCTTTTCAGTGTCTTTCGCAGTTCACCGCATCATATACGGATACGGTACCGTCAGAGTAGGTTATCCGCCATCCGGGGAAAAAGCATATCTGCCCCGCAGCCTTTTCCGTAATGGCTATATAGCAGGCCTCCACGGAGGTAACGCTCAGCCCGGAGATACCCTCTGCCGTAAGGGAGTCGTACTCCTTTTTCATAACGTTTATTACGTCGTAGCGCGCGATACCGCTTTGCTTTTCAAGGGGGAAAAAGTATCCGTTTCCTTCGGCGGTAACGATGGTGCCGTTGCTTTTTGCGTGCACGGTAACCCCCGCTCCGTGAAGGGGAAGTCCGTCGATAAACAGCTCGAAATCAAGTATGGCGCCGCTTCCCACTTCCGCGGCAGAGACAAGGCGGTAATCGCAAAGAGTGACCTCGCGTCCGTCGTATCTTCTTGTAAATCTTTCCGTAAGCTTATCTGCCAGCTCGCGTGTTTTTGCGTTCGGCGCGTAGGTCACGGCGCTTGCTGACGTGCTTCCGTTTCCGCTTCCGTCAAATTTGAAGTAAAGTGAGTGGTCCACTGTGACCAGTGCTTCGCTTTCAAGACGGAACAGATATCCCGTATCCGTGAGGTTTCCGTCCTTGCGCTTGCTTTCCCCAAGCTCCTGTGCAATGCTTTGGGCGGCGGCTCCGTTTGCGGCTGCGCAAACGTAAACGGACAGCCTGTTCCTTTCAAGGGGGATAAGCTCCGCGGGCAGTACGTTGCCGCTTTTTAAAAAGAGCCTGCTGAGATCCGTTGCAACGGATTCGGGGAGGTTATCCAGCTCCGCCCTTCCGTTTATCATATTTACGGAAAGGAACAGCACGGTAATTGCCAGCAGCACGATGGCTATTATTTTAAACCTTCGAAGATCCATAAAAGCTCCTTATTCCGTTTCAAGCATCCATTCGGTGTATACGTCGCCCTCTCCCGCGCGGTATGCCAGACGCAAAGCGGAGTACGTTTTGGGTGAGACGGATGGCGTAAGCACTCTGAGCACCGTAAACATAGGGTAGTTTTTTATTCTGTACGAGATGTCGCGGGCATTTATGAGGTCGGCATCTATGCTCCGTATACTGCCGTCCTTCACGGTTACCGTAATGCCAAAGGCGTTTCCGTTTCCGTCAAGTATCATAACGTTGCTGTAATAATAACCGAATCTCAACGTGAGAGAGCTTCCGTCGGTCTCGGCGCGGGTGAGCATAAGGGAAGCGTCGTTGCCGAAAAGGTCGGGACGAATACCGTTCAGACGGGCAAGCAGATCCTCAACGGCGTATATGCTCTCAAACACAGAGTATGCGCCGTCCTTGCCGTTTGTTCCCTCAAGGACGATGCCTCCGTCAAAGGCCGCTTCAAACTCCATATTGCCTTCGCGGTAGCGGAGGGTGCCGAGGGTATTTACGTATACTCTTGCTCCCGTGTCGTCGGTATAGCTTCCAAGCCCTGCGGGGGTAAAGCCCAAGGTGGCAAGAAGCTCGGAGCTTGGCTCGCCGAAGGAGCTTTCAAAACGAAGTCCTCCCGGGGCAGGCGGAGTGCTGAGTATGGGCTGGGAGGGGGTAAGCAGGGATTTTTCGGGAATTCCGCTTATGTTGGAAAACAAAACGAAATCAAATTCAGAGCTTCCGGAAAGATCCGCAAATCTGGAGAAGGCCTCCTTGTCGAGAAGCACGGTATCCCCATTCAGCTTGTAGCCTCTTTCGGCAGTAAAGGCGCACACTCTGCCGCTCAGATCACGCGTATACAGGGTGTATCCCGCATTCTCTGCGCCGGTGTCGCTTACTGTCAGCAGTATTTCGGCAACCTCGGGGTTCTCGCCCTTGACGGGCAGGGTGCAGCCAAGATGGACCGCTATCATTGCCGCGGTGCACGCAGCGTGGTAGCGCAGGTAGATAACGTTGCTTTGCCCGATAAGGGAAAGCCATTCGGCGTTTTCGATATATTCGCCGTTTCCGCTTGTGAAGGCGGCGCATATGAGCGGAGAAAGAAAGGAATATACCTCCGCAGTTGCCTCGCTGTTGGCGTAAAAGCCAAGGGCGTTAAGCTGTGCTCCCTTTGCACCGATGAACTCGGGAAGCAAAAAACGGAAGGCGTTCTCCGACAAGCTGTCTCCGTCGTTGGTATGCTCGTATATTTCCTCGGATGCGGTAAAAAGGCCCGAGGTCGTTACAGCGTTCAGGACGGCCACCGCGATCAGTGCGACGGTCAACACGAGTATCAAAGTGTTTAACAGCAGCTTTTTCATAGGGCCCTCCTCTCTGCTTTATCGTTAGCGTTTATTGGTTATCGCCAAGGTCTATTTTGCAGGCTCGCGGCAACGTGATGGTCACGGTGGTTCCGCGTCCCTGCTTGCTTTGTACCGTAATGTCTCCGCCGTGGGCAAGGGCTATCTCTCTTGCAATAGCAAGTCCAAGGCCCGTTCCGCCCGTTTCCGCCGTGCGGGATTTTTCCACGCGATAGAAACGCTCGAAGATGTGCTCCGCATCTTCCTCGGGAATGCCTATACCGTTATCCCGTACCGTAATGCTGATGTGATCTTCGTCTCCGTCGGCACTTACGCGGATAACTCCTCCGTCCTTGGTGTACTTTATGGAGTTGCCGATTATGTTTATCATTACCTGCTCGATCTTTTCTCTGTCCGCGGTAAGGCTTCCCGCCTCGGGCATCTCGTCAAAAACAAGGGCGTGGCGGTGCTTTGCGGCCTCGGAATGGAGCACGTTGCAAACGTGGCGCACGGAATCGTTGATGGCGTATTCGGATATCTGCCAACGGGTGCGGTTGTTATCCAGACGGGAAAGCACCAGCAGATCCTGCACTATTCTCGTCATTCTGTCGCTTTCACTTACCGCCATATCAAGGAAGTTCTTTTGCAGCTCCTCGGGCATATCGGGATGCTCCAGTATCGCCTCGCACGCGCCCTTGATGGACGTAAGAGGCGTTCTCAGCTCGTGGCTGACGTTGGCAACGAATTCCCGCTGAGCCGTGTCGAGAGCGTACCTTTCGGTAATGTCGTGGATAACGGCCACAACGCCCTCGCGGCGGCTGTTACCGTCGGAATAGTTGATCTTGCCGAAGCTGACCTCCAGCACCTTGTCGTTGAAAACTATGTTATGCAGCACCTCGGTGCTGTCTATATCCGCAGTGTCAAATTCCTCTCCGGGAAGCTTTGCGCCCACGTCCACAAGCAGGTCAAGCAAGGTGCGGAAGGAAAAGCTTTCGCCGTATTTGTCGCCGAAAAGTGCAATGGCGCTTTCGTTGATATTCAGCACCTTGCCGTTTTCCGCAAAGGCGATAACTCCGTCCTTAAGGCAGGAAAATACGGTCTGCAGCTTTCCTCTTTCGTTTTGCACCTCGTCAAGGGTGTTCTTCAGCACGGTGCTCATTCGGTTGAAGTTGTGGGTAAGGGTGCCTATCTCGTCGCGGGAGTTGACCTCCAGTGTTCTGGAAAAATCGCCCGACGCAATGGTCTTAACTCCCTGATCGAGTTGCTGTATGGGGGCTGCAATGGCCTTCGAGAGCACGAAGGCAAGAAGCACCGCGATAACGAAGGCGATAAGCACCGCCTGTACGATGATGGAGAAAAGTATCCAGTTTACCTCTCGTACCTCCACCTGCGTGTCGATTACGTAAACGATACAGGAAACGTCCTGTCCCACCGCAACGGCGTAATCAATATATTCAACGCCCATATCCGTTTTGGCGGAGTTGGGGGCCCCGCTGATGACCGCAAGCAGATTGGTGGATACGGTGATCTCCTCTTCGGCAGATCCGGTGGAGGAATACAGCACGTCTCCTGCCGGGGAGAGGATGTGTACCGTTCTGTGGTCGTCTATGCCAAGCTTGGAAAACCAGGAGGATACCGTTTCGCTCAGCTCGTTTACGGCAGAGCCGTCAAGGGAAGAGCTTTTTTCGAGTATCTCCTCCAGATAAACGTACAGTTGCTTTCCCTTTGCAAGATTTTCGTCCATCTGCTGATAGAAATCGTCGGAATAATAGTCAACTATGCCGTTCAGGAGTATGGTGCCCACCGTGCACATAGCGGCAATAACGAACACCACCATAATGAGAATTATTTTGAAGTACAGACTTTTGTACATACGGACCTCACAAACCTAATGGCGTTTTTGGAGTCAGTTGGCTATGTAATAACCTATGCCGCGCTTAGTAAGCAGGTATTCGGGTTTTGCGGGATCCTTTTCGATCTTCTCGCGTAGGCGGCTGACGGTAACGTCCACCGTGCGTATATCGCCGAAAAAGCCGTTATAGCCCCACACCTTTTCAAGCAGCTCCTCGCGGGAAAAGGGCTTTCCGGGGGCGGAGGCAAGTCGCGTGAGCAGGTCATACTCAAGCTTTGAGAGCTCGATGGGTGTGCCGTCCTTTTCCACCAGATATTTTTCCTGGTCGATGGTAAGACCGCGGACGGTTATCTTTTCCGCGGTTGCGGAAACGCTGCCCGTAAGCTCGCCGCTGCTGCGACGTATGTTTGCCTTGATGCGGGAGAGCAGCTCCTTGGTGGAAAAGGGCTTGGTTATGTAATCGTCCGCACCTATCTCAAGGCCGAGTATCTTGTCCTTTTCCTCTTCTCTTGCGGTGCACATAATGATGGGCACGGCGGAGCGCTTCCTTACCGCAGTGCATATCTCAAAGCCGTTGCGGCCGGGAAGCATTACGTCAAGCAGGAGCAGGTCGTACCCGCCGGAGAGCGCCATGGAAAGGCCGGTATCTCCGTCGCTTGCCACGTCGCAAAGGTATCCCTCAGCTGTAATATTGTATTGCAGGAGCATCGATATGTTCTTGTCATCCTCAACTACAAGGATGCGTTTTTTTGCATTCGCGTCTGACATTTATTCTGCCTCCTCAAAGGAAAATTCGGTAAGTATGAAGCCGGCTGCAGATAAAAGCTCAAGGTCACTTTCCGTCAGGCTTCTGGTTGCGGTGCAAAGGGCCGTGCCTCGGCAAAACAGTCGTGAGAGGCGAAGGTTTGCCTGCCTGAGATAATGTATCATAGTGTCGGAGTTCTGTGTGTGGGCAAAAAGGCTTATGGGTACGTCAAGGGAGTACAGTCTTGCCATATAGCGGCAAAACTCCTCCGTGCTTTCGTGGAACAGCACAAGGTCAGCGTCAAGGACCATTATAAACCTGCTTCCTTCCTCGGCCATCGCCGCGGCGCTTGCAAGATCCGCGACCGTGGAAACGGTAAAGGTGGAGGTGTAGCGCACGTTTGACACCCCTCCGTTCAAACGGGAAAGCGTTTCCTGTCTGCCCGCAAACATCAGCACGAGGGTGGAAATATTCAAAACTCCGCTTCCGTCGTTTATGCGCAGAGCCTGTGCGCCGTTAAGATAGGTGTGAAGCTCAAAGCTGAGTCCGAGCATCGAACAGGTCTGGAAAACGTGCAGATACACGGTTCCGTTTGCGCTGCGCACGCTGTATTCAGCGTCCCCGTCGGGCGAGATGGAAACGCCTGTTTCCGTATCTATGGAAAACGATCCCGCAGGAGAGGACAGCCGTGCGGCGCGGGCCTCGGCATCTACCGTTACGGTAACGTTAGGCAGAGCGTCAAAGGCTTCGGCAGGAAGAAAATATGAGTTGCTGCCTTCCTTTACGAGGGGTTGGGATCTGTCCTTGTACCACACGTCGTCGGCAACGTAAACCGAGGGAAAGTAATCCTCCTCGGCCTTTACGCCGGGCGTAAAGCAAAGGGTACATAACAGCACCGCAAGTATTGCGCACAGTGCTTTTTTCATTTTATCACTCCCTTCGGAGGTCAGTTTTCTTTATTCTGAAGATAGTATGCAACGGCAAGGTCCACCACCATGCCGTAGCTTTTCGTTCCTTCGGTGCCCTGGACCTTGAGGTAGGTGTCGTTTACCGCGTTGTTTACCTTTGATGCGGTGGAGTCGCGGTATTTATTGAAAAACGCGGAGTAGGCACGCAGCTCACCCTGTACGCCTCCGTTGAGGTCAAGGTATACCTCGCGATAGTAGTCTGCGTTTGCTCCGTAAAGAGGATTAAGAGTGTATTCGAGCATATTCAAATATCCGCTGTAGCGAATATAGTTGTCGTTTGATTCCATACAAACGAGAAAGGCAATGAAATTTGCCTCGTCCTCGCGGGATATACCGCGCTGGTGGGCAAGCTCGTGTGCGGCAGTGAAGGGAATGGAATAGTCGGGAAAGTCGATGTTGATGTTCGCCTCGCCCGTGAAGGGCACGTAGATACCCGTAGTGTGCGCGTAGGACATCGGAACGCTCATTGCCACGGGCTTTACACGGGTGGAGTAGGTCTTGATAAAATCGTATTTTTTTGCAAGTCGCTCATAGGCGGCGCACAGCTTGGAGCTCATCTCGTCGTAGGAGTAAGGCATAACGGAAAAGCCGTCGGCGCCGTATTCCACTGTCGCCGCATACTTGTTTACCTCTTCCATAAGGCAAGAGGCGGTGTAATAAAGCTCGTCGGCAGAAACCTTTTTGCGCTCTATGCCTATACGTTTGTCAAGCCTGTCCGTACCGTAGCCGCAGGCAAAGGTAAGCACGAAAAGACTGTAACATACGCAGCACACCGTAAGCAGAACGATAAACGGGCGGGCCCTGTTGCCCTTGTTTATCTGTTTGCACGCCCACCACATAAACAAAGCTATTATAACGGGAAGACACAGCACCGCAGTCTCCGCAAGGGAGAAGGGAAGTACGTTTGTTGCCTTTCCCAGCAAAAAACGGAATACGGAGGATATATTGGCGGTAAAAAAGTTTGCAAAGGCGGGGCTGTTGCGGGAGATAATGTGAAAGACGACACAAAGCAGGGCGGTAAACGCGGGGATGAGAAACCAAAGGGGAAGTATGCGTAAAAAACTGCGTTTTTTGGGAGTGCTCTCCGTCGCGATGGGGGAGGTGTTAACGTTGGTATCCATTTGGCAATTCTCCGAAGTTTTCTTTGATAAGCTTTTCCATATCGGGGTAAAGCGGCGCGTACAGCACCGTTTCCTTGCCGCTTGCGGGGTGGTACAGCTCCAGCCTTGCGGCGTGCAACATACATCTTGCGGCCGTATCCTCGTTGCCGTAAAAGCCGTCGCCGCATATGGGGCATCCAAGATATGCTGCCGTAAGCCTCAGCTGATGGGTGCGTCCGGTAATGGGGGAAAGAAGCAGCAATGAGCGGCTTCCGTTTTCTGCAAGCACCTTGTATTCCGTTATCGCAAGGGCGCCCTCACCATCGGGCGAGAACACGCGGGTTATTATGCTTGTTTGCTCGCGGCGCACGTAGCCTCGTACGGTGCCGCAGGTGCCTGCGCTCATAGGTGCGCCGTCGCACAGAGCAAGGTAGTATTTTTTTATGCGTCCCTTGGCAATGTCAGCGGAAAGCCGTGCCGCACACATTTTGTTTGCGGCGCACAGCACGATGCCGGAAACGTCGTTGTCAAGCCTTGTTATGGCGCGGAAAACGAAGGGCACACCCCTTTTGGCAAAAATGTACGCGGCGGCGTTTGCAAGTGTGTCGGTAAGATGGCCGCGGCTTGGGTGTGTGGGCATCCCGGAGGGCTTGCGGAAGGCAATTATGCTCTCGTCCTCGCAGATAATGTCGCACTCGCCCTCCTCGGGTATTACGGTGCTTGATTCGTTCTCTCTTTCGCAGGCTATCTCAAGGATATCTCCCGTATTCAGAACGGCGCGCACCGTGACACGCGTGCCGTTAAGCAGTATTCCGTCCTCCAGCCGCTTCAGCTCTTTTACAAGCGTTCCGGAAAGGCCGAGGCCGTTTCTGATAAGCTCCTTTACGGTCTTTCCGTTTTCGGACTCTGTGATCACAATTTTCATACTAAATAGTATAACACATATTTAGATATATTGCAACTTTTACATCGCACATATTTTTTTCTATTTTTGCATAAAACTATTTGAATTTTCTACGTATATATGTTATAATAGCAGAATACAAGGGGAAGGCTTTCCTTTTTTGGGTCTTGTCCCGAAAATTGTGGGTTTGGCGGTGGCTTATGGACAATATCAAGACGTATTTATCGGAATTGTTTGCCAATACGGGCAGGCAGCTGGCTCTGATGGAATGGACGGATGTTCTTGACATCGTTCTGCTTACTTTGGTGCTGTTTTTCGTGTACCGTTTTATCCGCGACCGACGCGCAGGTAAGCTTGCATCGGGCGTTCTTGTTGTGCTTACGGTGCTCGTTATCAGCGAGGCGCTGGAGCTTAACGCCATGCGCTTTTTGCTGCAGAACGTGGTACAGGTGGGAATTATTGCCCTTATGGTGTTGTTCCAGCCGGAGCTTCGCTCCGCGTTGGAGACTATGGGTAATCAGCCCCTTCGCGGCATCAAAAGCCTTTCCGAATCCAAGGATCTTGCCAGAATAAACGAATATATCAACACAGTGTGCGAAACGGCGGTGGAGCTGAGCCGCTCCCGTACCGGTGCTATCATGGTGTTCGAGCGGGATACCAAGCTTGGCGATATCATACGTACCGGCGTACCGATAGACGCCACCCTTAATTCATACCTGCTCCGCAATATTTTCTACGAGGGTGCGCCCCTTCACGACGGCGCGGTGGTGGTCCGTGATTTCCGCATTTGTGCCGCGGGCTGCTATCTGCCCCTCTCATCAAACCCCGAGATAACCAAGGAGGTGGGCACGCGCCACCGTGCCGCCATCGGAATGAGCGAGGCAAGCGACGCCATCGTGCTTTGCGTTTCCGAGGAAACGGGCATTATCTCCCTTGCCATCGGCGGCGAGCTTACCCGCCGATACAATTTCCAATCCCTTAACAAAAAGCTCAAGGCCGAGCTTACCCCCGTTGACCTGTTGAAGAAGATACGCAAGAAGGGCAATACCGCAGAAGAGCACAGCGAGGAAGCAAATGGATAAATTATACAGCAAAAACGCGTCAGGCGAACCGAAAAAGGCAAGCAGGGTATCAAGCATTATCGCCCTTATCGTTTGCTTTATGGTGTCGTTCGTTATATGGCTTTACGTTATGCAAACGGAAAACCACGAGTACGAGGAGACCTTCACCCGCGTTCCCATCGTTATCTCCGACGTGGGCGAGCTTTCGGAAAGCAGCAATCTTTCGGTTATTTCGGGCTGGGAGCAGCGCGTTTCCGTTACCGTAAAGGGCAGAAGATCCGATATAGTCAATTATTCCGATAACGATATAAACGCCTTCGTTTCCGTTGCGGGCATCACCCACAACGGCACCTACAATCTTGATATCTCCGTGGAGCTTCCCGCCGGACTTCAGCTTGTGGGTATCGCCCCCACCTCCACTCAGGTAACGGTGGACGAGGTGGGAACCAAGACCGTTCCCGTGGTTGCGAAGATCACCGGCGTTAAGCACGCGGCGGATTGCGAGCTTGGCGAGCCCGTTGCAAACCCTGCGGAGATAACGGTTACGGGACCCGTTTCCGTGCTGGAAAAGATAACCTCCGCGTCGGTGGAGCTGGAGCTTGGACAGATAAGCGGCTCCGTTGTTGCCGTTGCACCCTTTAAGCTTGTGAACAAAAATGAAGAAACGGTGGATAATCCCTACGTTACAGCAAGCGTGGACAGCGTTACCGTTACCGTCCCTCTTTACGAAACGAAAACCGTGCCCCTTACCGTTGCCTATAAGTACGGGTATTATAACGACAATACCTGCACCGTTACCGTGGAGCCCGCAGTTATCGTCCTCAAGGGAGAAAATTCCGCACTCAAGGACATCGAGAGCATTCTTATAAAGACCCTTGACGAGAAGCAGATAACCTCCGACAGGACGGAAACGGTTACCGTGCCCCTGCCAAGCGGCGTTGTTTCCAAGGATGGAATAACCTCAGCAAAGATCAGCATAACCCACAAAAATACCATACAGCGCACCTTTAAGGTAAAGGATATAGACATCGTCGGCTCCAATTACACTTTAATTACCGAGGAGCTTGATATAATCCTGCGCGGACCCGAAAGCATAATTAAACGTCTGACCGTTGCATCTATCGAGGTGTCCGCATCCGTTGAGGATATCAGCGGAACGGGAGAGTTCCGAGTAGAGGCCGAAATAAAGCTTCCCGACACCTACAAGGGCATTGTGTACGAGCTTGGAACTTATTACATACAGATAGTTAAAAAGTAAAAAATGTCTCAATTTTACGAACTGATAGTTTCCGATATCGCTCTTTCTCCCGATGCGGGGGACGAGACCGCTCTTTCGGAGGCTGTAAAAAGAGTAAAGAAATACGTTCCCGCAGGTAAGGTGTGCAAGGCCACGGTCTACAGATGCTCCGTTGATGCCCGCAGAAGAAATAACGTTCGCCTCGTTTATTCCGTGCTTTGTACGGTGGAGGGAGTACTTCCCGATAAGGCGGCGCTTTCCGCTATGCACGGCGCTCATCCTGCCGCACCCTTTACCGTTGACGGGCTTCCTGTGCCAAATAAGCCGACGGCACCCCCCGTGGTTGTCGGAATGGGTCCTGCGGGACTGTTTGCCGCATTGCTTCTTGCAGAGAGGGGAATGGCCCCCGTGCTTATGGAGCGCGGTGCCTGTATGAAGGAACGCATTGCCTGCCGCGACGAGTTTTACAGAACGGGAGTCCTTGATACCGAGTGCAATATTCAGTTCGGCGCAGGCGGTGCGGGCACCTTTTCCGACGGAAAGCTGGTTACCAGAGTAAACGATCCGAGATGCGCTTTGGTGCTTAAGCTTCTTGCGGAGCTGGGTGCACCGGAGGATATACTGCGCAAGGCACGCCCCCACGTGGGCACCGATCTGCTTCCCGATATAATTGAAAATGCCGCAAAGCGTATTACTGCTCTTGGCGGCAGTATTCTTTACCGCACCCGTCTTACGGGGTTTTTGATGAATGGCGGTAACGTTATCGCCGTTAAGACCGATAAAGGTGAGATCCCCTGCTCCTGCTGTGTTCTTGCCACCGGTCACAGCGCAAGGGACGTTTACGCTATGCTTCCGGATTACGGCATAAAGCGCGACGTAAAGTCCTTTTCCGTCGGAGTGCGCGTGGAGCATCTCACGGAGGATATCGACAGCGCAATGTACGGCGCCCTGGCGGGACATCCCGCATTGGGCCACGCAGAATACTCCCTTTCCCACCGTGTTAACGGCAGGGGAGTTTACTCCTTTTGTATGTGCCCGGGCGGAGAGGTGGTGTGCGGCTCAACTGAGCTTGGCGGTGTGGTTACCAACGGAATGAGCCCCTATGCACGCAACGGACGCAACAGCAACGCGGCCATTGCGGTGTCCGTGGACCCCAAGGACGTAGGCGGCACGCCCGAGGCGGCAATGGAATTCCAGCGTATGCTGGAAAGACGTGCCTTTGAGCTTGGGGGAGGGGGCTTTGCCGCTCCGATGTGCACCCTCGGCGACTTTATGAGCGGAACGAAGGGCACGAGACCCACCGTCGTCTGTCCCACCTATATGGACGGCAACTGTACGCTTGCGGACATGAGGGAGCTGTTCCCCGATTATATAATAAGCACTCTCCGCGGAGGCTTCCGTGCCTTTGGCGGAGTTATCAGGGGCTTTGATGCAAGTCACGCCTTGCTTACGGGCGCGGAAACGCGCACAAGCGCACCTATGCGCATCCTGCGCGATCCCGAGGGACTTACTGCCCCGGGCATCGGCAATCTTTACCCCTGCGGTGAGGGCGCCGGTTATGCCGGCGGCATCACAAGTGCGGCGGCAGACGGCCTTAAGGTGGCCGAGAGGATAATCCTGCGCGCCGCGGGCATCGTGCCGTGAGGCACTTACTTGGAGGATTTTTATGAGTTATACAAAAGACAAGGTTGGCGAGAAGCTTTGGGCTTTCCGTGAGGGCGTGCTTCCCGATAACGGTGAGGGACGGGAGATATCCCGCGAGCTCGGCGTTACCGAGGCCTTCGGAAGGCTTATGAGCCTGCGCGGATATAAAACTCCCGAAAGCGCTGCCGCATTTTTGCGGGTAGAGGACGGAGTTATGCACGATCCATTTCTTCTCAGCGATATGGATAAGGCAGTGGAGATCGCGGAGCAGGCTATCGCCGACGGTACGGGCATAATGATATACGGAGATTACGACGTGGACGGTGTTACCTCCGTCAGCATTCTCCAGCTGTATCTTCAGAGCCGCGGCGCAAGGGTGGATCACTATATTCCCGACCGTCTCGGAGAGGGCTACGGTATGTCCTGTGCGGCCATCGAAAAAATGGCTGAGGACGGCGTGGGTATGATAATTACCGTTGATACCGGTATTACCGCCGACGAGGAGATATCTGCAGCAAAGGCTGCAGGTATGAAGGTCATCGTTACCGACCATCACGAATGCAGGGCAACTGTTCCTCCTGCAGACGCAGTGGTAAATCCTCGCAGACCCGACTGTCCCTACCCCTTCAAGAGCCTTGCGGGAGTAGGCGTAGTTTTTAAATTTATATGCGCGGCTGAGATGCGCCGCTCCGCGGATAAGCAGGCGGCGCTTGCCCGCGTTTGTCACGAATACGCGGATCTTGTGGCGCTCGGCACCGTTGCCGACGTTATGCCCCTTGTGGACGAAAACAGACTGATAGTAAAGTACGGTCTTGCCAGAATGCAAAAGGGCGACAGAATGGCCATTTCCGCTCTTATTGCCGCCTCGATGCGCCGCCCCGACGGCAAGGTCGCGCGCGCCCCTCGCATAAGCTCGGGCTTTATAGGCTTCACCCTCGCACCGCGCATAAACGCGGCGGGAAGAATAACCAAGGCTTCTCTTGCGGCCGAGCTGTTTTTGACAGACTCCCGCATACGCGCAGACGAGCTTGCGGCCGAGCTGTGCGAAACGAACCGCTTCCGTCAGTCCGAGGAAAACAAGATAGCCACGGCGGCATATCAGCGAATAGAAAACGAGCACGATTTTGAACGTGACCCCGTGATCGTCATCGACGACGATGGCTGGCATCACGGCGTTATCGGTATCGTTGCATCAAGAATTACGGAAAAGTACGGTCTCCCCTCCATTCTTGTTTCCTATGAGGGGCGCAACTCGGCTGAGCCTGCTCTCGGTACCGATATGGGCAAGGGCTCCGGCCGAAGCGTGAAGGGCCTTAACCTTGTGGATGCGTTGGTGCATTGCGGCGACCTGCTTGAAAAGTACGGCGGACACGAGCTTGCCGCCGGTCTCAGCATTCGCCGCGGAAACGTGGATGCATTCCGCAAGAAGATAAACGAATATGCGCGCTCGGTGCTTACCGACGGTATGCCCGTGCAATGCACACTGGATTACGATATGGAGCTTAAGGGGGAAGAGATAACTCTTGCCTTTGCTGACGATCTGCGTCTTTTGGAGCCCTGCGGCATCGGTAATCCCGTACCCTGTTTTATAATGCGTGACGTACCTGTTTGCGACGTGATTCCGGTAAGTGCCGGCAAGCACAGCAAGCTTGTTGTATCCTGTGGCGGCAGGGAAGTGACCGCTATGTTCTTTTCCCGATCTCCCGCTTCCGTTCCCGTGTTCGGCGGGGAAAAGGCGGACTTGCTTTTTACCGTAGATATCAACGAATACAACGGCGTGCGCAGCGTGCAGCTTGTGTGCAAGGACGTGCGTCCCGCAGAGGCGGATGCAATGCGCCGCAAGGAGGAAAGGGAGCGGTTTGAGGCGTTACGCACGGGAAGTGCGGAATACGCCCTTGCAAGCGAGGTTCCCGACAGGGGTGATATCTCCGCGGTATATACTTTGCTTCGCAGGGAATCGCGTATGGGCAACGGCGAAATGAGCATCCGAGCCATTCTTGCTTTACTTTCCGACGGCGGCAACGACTCCATCGGATATATAAAATTGCGTTTTTCAATACTGATTCTTCGGGAGCTGGACCTCCTTGCAGTGGAGGAGCAGGGCGGAGATCTTCTTGATTTCCGTGTGCCTCCCGCACCTGCCAAAACGGATCTTGAGCGTTCGGGTATTTTGCGCAGGCTTCGTGCTATGAGAAAAAGGGAGCAGATCTGATGGAAGACCTTAACAGAAAACATACGGGCATTCCGATATCGGGCAATAACGATACTATTGACCGCCTTCTCGGTATGCTCTCCCTTACGGGTAAAAAATACAACTTCGACAAGATACGCAGAGCCTACGAATACTCCAGAGAGCTGCACGAGG
>JAFSCG010000142.1 GCA_017436885.1 Clostridia bacterium
CCTACGTCGGCGACTTCACCGACGGAAAGAAACACGGCAACGGCACCTACACCTGGGCCGACGGCTCCGTTTACACCGGCGGCTTTGCAAACGATCTGCGCCACGGCAAGGGCACCTTTACCGCCGCAGACGGAAGCGGCTATTCCGGCGACTACAACATGGGCATAAAGGAAGGGCAGGGAACTGCCACCTACGAAAACGGAGATACCTACACGGGCGAGTTTTCAAGCGACATGCGCCACGGCAAGGGTACTTATCTCTGGAAAAACGGCGAAAAGTACGAGGGCGACTTCAAGGAAAACAACATCACGGGCCACGGCACCTACACATGGCCCTCGGGAAGAAGCTACACCGGCGAATTCGAGAACGGTATGATGGTATATCCCGAATAAAATTCGGGATATACCAACTGCGAAAGCTTCACCCCGAAGCTTTCGTATCATAACGTTCCGCGCAGCGGAACTCATAACTCATAACTCATAACTCTTAACTCTAACTCGTTTTCACCCCATTATCACACACACATGCTTCAATAAAGGGAAGGACCCGCCGAAAACGGTCTTTTCTTTGATATTCACTATTCATCATTCACTAATAAAAAACGGAAGGCGTATCGAAAATGGTAAAAATCGAGCATCTTGTAAAAAGCTACGGTCAGAACTTTGCTCTGGACGACGTAAGCTTTACCGTGGAAAAGGGCGAGGTCGTTGGACTTCTGGGTCCTAACGGCGCAGGAAAGTCCACCACCATGAATATCCTTACGGGATTCCTTTCCTCAAACTCCGGAAAGGCCGAAATAAACGGCATCGACATTCTGGAGCATCCCCAAGAGGCAAAAAAGCTGGTTGGTTATCTGCCCGAGCAGCCCCCCCTCTATCTTGAAATGACCGTAGAGGAGTATCTTAACTTTGTCTACGATCTGAAAAAGTGCACCTTTAACCGCAAAAAGCACCTCCGCGAGATCTGCGAGGTGGTCCGCATCACCGACGTATACAAGCGCGTTATCCGCAATCTTTCCAAGGGATACCGCCAGCGCGTCGGCATTGCGCAGGCACTTATCGGCAATCCCGAGGTCATTATTTTCGACGAGCCTACCGTCGGCGTTGACCCCAAGCAGGTAATAGAGATCCGTAACCTTATCCGCACCCTCGGCAAGGAGCATACGGTCATCGTCAGCACCCACATACTCTCCGAGGTACAGGCGACCTGCAACCGCATCATCATTATCAACCGCGGTAAGATAATCGCCAACGAAAGGACCGAGGAGATCACCCGCACCCTCGAGGACGTCCGCCGCTTCAAAATTAAGGTAGCAGGCCCCCAGACCGAGGTGCTCGAGCTGCTGCGCGGCCGACAGGGAATTACTTACGTGGAGGCCCTGCCCGAAAGAGAGGGCGACGCCTACGCATTCCTGTGCGAGAGCGCACCCAACACCGATATGAGAAAGAGCATTTTCTACGCTCTTGCGGACAAGGGCTGGCCCATTATGGGTCTTGAGCCCATCGGCATGAGCCTTGAGGACGTGTTCATCAAGCTCATCGACAAAAAAGCGGAGTCCGCAAAGCGGATCTCCAGAGGTTGAGGAGGTAGTTAACAATGCTTGCAATCTATAAGCGCGAGCTCCGCGCATATTTCGTAACGCCCATCGGCTACGTTTGCCTTGCAATTTTTCTTGCCGCATCGGGCTTCCTTTTCTCGCTTTTCACCCTGCAATCCCAGACCACGGACGTGGGAACCTATTTTACCTTCTCGCTGTTTTTGCTCATCATAGTTTGCGCGCTGCTTACCATGCGTCTTTTCGCAGAGGAAAAGAAGCTCCGCACCGAGCAGCTGCTGATGACAGCGCCCGTTTCCATCACGGGTATGGTATTTGCAAAGTTCCTTGCGGCAGAGACCGTTTTTGCCGCCGCAGTTCTGCTCTCCTCCCTTAACGTTATCCCTCTCTATCTGTACGCCGACCCCTATACCGCACAGATAGTCGGTAATTACGTTGCGTTTTTCCTTGTGGGAAGCAGCTTTATCTCCATCGGCATCTTTATGTCGTCCTTAACGGAAAACCAGCTTGCAGCCGCCGTTGCCACCATCGGCACTTTGCTGTTCCTGCTTATCATGAATTTTGCAAACAGCTATATCGACCTGTACGCTTTCCGCTTCCTTATCGACTGGCTTTCCATCTACGCCCGTTATCAGAACTTCACTCAGGGCATATTCGATTATAACGCCCTGCTCTACTACGCATCCATCTGCTTCGTATTCCAGTTCCTCACCGTAAGAATATACGAAAAGAGAAGATGGGCATGACAAACGCAACGCGTTTGTCAGTTATGATTGCCTTCGGCAAGATATAAGTTATGAACTATGAGATGCTTCGCATCGTTTGAAGAATGAACGGCGAAGGCAATCATATCATAACGCTCCGCACGGAGCTCATAACTCTAAACGGGAGGAGCAAGCCCCTCCCCTACAAACGGGCGGATGATATCCGCCCCTACAACGCATCTCATATTTTCCACAACGAAAGGAAAAACACCTATGAACAGTGCAAAGCACACCAACGGACGCAAGCTGCAGCACGGCACGGTAAATATTATCCTCAGCATCGTGCTCATTCTGTCCGTGGTTCTTGTAAACGCAATATTCACGGCACTTGCTTATAAATACAATATTTTCACCGATATGACCACCGAGCTGGTATTTACCCTCTCCGACGAGTTCAAAAACGCTCTCGCGGACATAAATACCCCCGTCAGCATCCACTTCTGCCACGAGCCCGACTATCTGGAGTCCAACACTCTCACAAAGTACGTGTATCACACGGCCCTGCAGATAGCCGAGGAGTTCGATTGGGTAACCGTTGACGCCATCGACTCCAACAAGGAGCCCACCCTGTTCCAGAAGTACGCCCTCAGCTCCGCCAGCGGTCAGATCTCCACCAGCTCCGTTATTATCGAGAGCGGCGAGGAGTTCCGCATTATGAGCGCAAACAACTTCTACGTTGCAAACGAGGACGGCTCCATCTGGGCATATAACGCCGAGGAAAAGTACGCTACCGCCATCTTCTCCGTAACGGCCACGGACCTGCCCGTTGCATACTTCACCACCAAGCACGGCGAGACCCAGTCTCCCTACCTTGAGGAGATCGTAAGAAACGCAGGCTACGAGGTAAAGTACATCGACCTTTCCAAGGAGGCCATTGAAAGCGATGCAAGACTTGTGGTCATCAACGACCCCAAGTACGATTTCTCCCCCGAGTCCAAGGACGGATCCACCGTATCCGAGCTTGAATCCATCGACAAGTTCCTTGCCTCCGAGTACGGCTCACTTATGGTATTTATCGATCCCCTCAAGATCAACGGCCTTGATAACCTCCTCGACTACTTAAGCGAGTGGGGAATCGTTGTGGGCGACACCGTAGTTGAGGACAAGCTGAACTCCATCACCTCCAACGGCTACAGCATCGTTGGCGCTTATAACTACGAAAACGTGCTCGGTGCTTCCCTTGTTAAGGACATTGCAGGCACCGATTCTCCCCCCAAGACCATTTTTGAGTATGCCGCTCCCATCTATTATTCCGATATCTACAATCCCGTTATGGACGTAGAGAGCGACACTCCCACCCCCACGGGCGCATACAGCTACTACGGCAACAACGCAAACCGCGAGATAAGCGCAGTGCTCCGCTCCAGTGCCGATGCTTACGCCACCAAGGACGGCAAGGTTGCCGATGCCGAGGGTAATTACAATCTGATGGTAGTTTCCGCCGAGCGCAGAATGATAGACAATCAGGAGTACAATTCCTACGTGCTCTGCACCGCTACCGCCGACTTCACAAGCGAGAAGTACATCAACTCCAACGTATACGCAAACAAGGATATCCTTTACTCCGCATTCAAGCTTATGGGACGTGATTTCATTCCCGCGGATATCAAGTTCAAGGTGCTCGAGAACTACGATATCGAGGATATGACCACCGCACAGGCTAACGCGTGGACCGTTGCACTGGTTACCGTCCTGCCCGTTATCCTCCTTGTTACCGGTCTTGTTGTCTGCGTAAGGAGAAGATTCAAATGATAAAGGCACAGCAAAGGCTAATTATTATCATCGGCGCGGCTTTGATCGCGATGACAGTGGCATACTTTGCAGTCGTCCGCCCCATCACAAGCAGGGAAGAGGTGGTTACCACCGAGCCCCTCGTTACCGTTGAGGGCGAGATCGAGGGTGCAAACAGCCGCTACCAGATATTCGAGCAGGTCGCCCGTGCCGATATGAAAAGCATTGAGATAAACAACGAGCACGGCAACTTCAAGTTTGTCCGTACCGAGGACGATAAGTTCGTTATCGAGGGCGCGGAGGATACGCTTTACAGCGCCGAGCTGTTCTCGCAGCTTGTGGTCGACTGCGGCTACACCCTTGCAAAGGTAAAGATCGGCGATAACATGGGAAGCGACCTGTATAAATACGGTCTGGACGAGGCGTCCGACCCCGCCTACTTCTGCGTTACCACCCTCACGGGAAAGTCGCACAAGGTCTACGTCGGCAACAAGATAACCACCGGCGGCGGATATTACGCAAAGTACGAGGGCAGAGATACCGTATACGTGCTTGATACCACGCTGGGAGCAACCGTGCTCCGTCCCGTGGAGACCTACGTTACACCCCTGCTTTCCTATCCCACCTCCCTTAACACCTACTTCCTCGTGGAGAATTTCACCATCTTCCACGGCGAGGATATCTACGCCTCCTTCAAATATCTTGAGGAGGATCAGCGCAGCATCGTTAACACCTATTCCGCCTTTGCAATGCTCTATCCCGGCGAGGGCACCTACTGCCCCTCCGGATATCTGGATACCGCATTGCAGTCCTTCGTAACCTTCGAGGGCTCCGAGGTGGTCAAGCTTGCGCCCACCGACGAGGATATCGCCCGCTATTTCCCGAACGATTTCCCCTATACCGTATATCTTGTGAACAACATCCCGAAGGACACAAACGACTACACCAAGGGTTACAATCAGGTGGAGAACATGATGTTCTTCTCCGAGCTTCACAGAGATAAGGACGGCACCGACTATTATTACTGCTATTCTCCCCGCTTCAACATCATTGCAAAGGTGCTGGATTACAATGCGGCATTCCTGCAGTGGGATCTTAAGCTGTGGGTAAACGACACCATCTATCAGCTTCAGATAGACAACGTGGAGCAGATGCAGTTCATAATGGCAGACGGCGAGACCGTTACCTTCCTTCTCGACGGACTCGGTCAGGACCTTGTGGTAACTCACAAGGAAACGGGCTTCCGCCCCACGGTAAAGAACTTCCGTCAGCTTTATAAGATGATCCTTTCCGTAAACAAGGAAAGCACCCACAACATGACGGACGACGAGCTGAACGCCCTGCTTGCGGATAAGGAAAGCCGTCAGCTTACTATGATAATAAAGCTGCGCAACGGCAAGGAGCTTACCTACGAGTTCAACAATTACAGTGACCGCCGCTCCTATTACTCCATCAACGGCGCAAAATGTGATTTCTACGTGCTCCGTACCATGGTCAAAAAGCTCAGCGACGACGTTATCCGTGTCACAAAGGACGAAACGGTAAACTCCGAGGACAAATATTGATCTACGGGCTGTCTCAATTTACTTTGAGGCAGCCCCTTTTTTGGATAAAAGATCAAAATCCGCCCAAAAATACGCCAAAACAATGCCTCGTCTCCATTCGTTAATCATTATTTAACATTTTATATTATTGACTATGGAAGCAAACTGTGTTATACTGTATAAGTATAGTTGCGTCTAAAAGTACACATACGAAAAAAGAGGCATATAATGATAAAAACCAAGGATCTTTACGATCTCTCACATACGGCGGCGGCACCGCTGCTGGAAAAATGCGAATACCCCTGGGAGGCTCTCTCGGGCATCAAGGCATTCATTCTGGAGCTGGGAAGCACACTGGATCCCGAGCTTTACGAAAAGCGCGGCGAGGACGTGTGGATAGCAAAAAGCGCCACCGTTGCCCCCACGGCGCTTATCAACGGTCCCTGCATTATTATGGAAAACGCAGAGGTGCGCCACTGCGCCTTTGTGCGCGGCTCTGCCATAATCGGCAACGGAGCCCTGCTCGGCAACTCCTGCGAGATAAAAAACGCAATTCTCTTTGACGGAGCGCAGATCCCTCATTTTAATTACATAGGCGATTCCGTGGTGGGATACAAGTCCCATTTCGGCGCGGGATCCATCACCTCCAATATAAAGAGCGACAAGACCAACATCGCCATCCGCATGGGCGGGGAAAAGCTGGAAACGGGTCTCCGCAAGATCGGCGGCATCGTAGGTGATAACGTGGAGATAGGCTGCAACGCAGTCCTTTGCCCCGGCACCGTAATAGGGAAAAACAGCAACGTATATCCCCTCGTGCGCGTGCGCGGCGTTATCCCCGCAAACAGCATCTGCAAGGAAAGCGATATGATCGTAGAGAAGATATAACGCATAACCGCGGGGCGGATGATATCCGCCCGCAGATAAAAGATAATAGATAAGAGATAATAGATAATAGAAACGGAAGAAAACCGCCTTGGCGGTTTTCCACCTTAATTATTCATTAACGGAGTTAATTATGGGTCGATTATTCGGAACAGACGGTATCAGAGGTGTGGCAAACGATCTCCTTACCTGCGAGCGAGCGTTGCAGGTGGGCAGAGCCGCCGCAAACGTCATTATCCCCAAGGGACACGCAAAAAAGAAAATACTTATAGGAATGGACACCCGCCAATCCTCCACTATGCTTACGGCTGCCCTTGCATCGGGCATTTGCTCCGTTGGCGTGGACGTAGAGGTGCTTGGCGTCGTTCCCACTCCCGCAGTTGCATACCTTGTGCGCAAGTACAAGGCCGCCGCAGGCATTATGATCTCCGCAAGCCACAACTCCGCGGAGTTCAACGGCATCAAGATCTTCAATTCCGAGGGCTACAAGCTTGCCGACGAGCTTGAGGAGCGCATCGAGTCCGTAGTACTGGACAACACGCCCCCCTGCGCAATGGCAGACGCTCTGGAGCTCGGTACCGTTACCATCTCTGAAACAGCAGTAGACGATTACGTCGATTACGTAAAAAACACCACAAACGTCAGCCTCTCGGGTCTTAACGTTGCCATCGACTGTGCAAACGGCTCCTCCTCCGCAACGGCAGAGAAGCTGTTCACCGCTCTCGGCGCAAATTGCCATATGCTCTTTGACGATCCCGACGGACTCAACATCAACCGCGGCTGCGGCTCCACCCACATGGAAAGCCTCCGCGACTACGTTATAACCCACAAGCTGGATGCGGGTCTCGCCTTCGACGGCGATGCCGACCGTTTCCTCTGCGTTGATAACAACGGAGTTATTATCGACGGCGATATCATTATGGCCGTTATGGCGCTTGATATGAAGAGCCGCGGCGCTCTCAATCACAACACCGTCGTTGGCACTATAATGACCAACTTCGGCTTCAACAAGTTCTGCGAGGAGAACGGCATCAACTTCGTTGCCACCAAGGTAGGCGACCGCTACGTTCTGGAGCATATGCTTTTAGAGGATCTTTCCTTCGGCGGCGAGCAGTCGGGACATCTTATAATGCGCGAGTATTCCACCACCGGCGACGGACAGCTTACGGCAGTTCAGCTTCTTTCCTCCATCGTCCGCGCAGGTAAAAAGCTCTCCGAGCTTACCGGCGTTATGACCAAGTACCCTCAGGCAATGGTAAACATCAAGGTAAGCGCAGAGGCAAAGCTGGCTATCTTCACCGACGAAAAGGTAAAGGCCATCCTTGACGAGGCAAAGCGCCGCATCGGCTCCACCGGACGCCTTGTGGTACGCCCCTCGGGCACCGAGCCCCTTGTGCGCATAATGGCAGAGGGCGAGGACGAGGCACTTATAATCGAGGTGGTAAATAACACCGCAGCAAAGGTCGAAAAGGCGCTTTCTGCGTATTAATGTTATTGATGTAGGGACCGCCTCCGGACGGTCCGCTATGTAACGAAAAACCACAGGGGATAAACGCGGTCTCAAATTTGAGACCGTGTAGCGCCAGACCGAGAGCTCTCGGTTAACGAGGAACACGGACTATCGAAAATTCGGCGGATGTCCGTGCGGCACACTCCTGCCGCAAAGGGGAACAAAACACAGGGCAACCTGAAACAAAGCCCCCGGGGAGAATTAATATATATATAATGGAAAAATTCCGTGCCGCGCCACCCCCGCGGCAACGGAAAGGTATATTTATGTGCGGAATCATAGGATACGTAGGCAAGGCAGAAGCGGCAGAAAGACTTATCGAGGGTCTTTCCGCCCTTGAATACCGCGGCTACGATTCAGCAGGCATCTCCGTATTTACAAAATCGGGCAAGCTTCTCACCCTCAAGGCTGAGGGCCGTCTTGCCAACGTGGCGGCAAAGATCAACGCCCACCCCGACACCAAGGACGTTCATTGCGGCATCGGACACACCCGTTGGGCAACCCACGGCGCACCCTCGGACCGCAATTCCCATCCTCACGGTACCGAGCTTTTACAGCTGGTACATAACGGCATAATCGAAAACTATGCCGATATCAAGGAGAAGCTTCTCGCCAAGGGAAAGACCTTCCTTTCCGATACGGATACCGAGGTGCTTGCAGTTCTCCTTTCCGAAAATTACGCCGCCTGCGGCAATAAGCAGGAGGCAATAAGAAAAACTCTTGCGGCCGTTACGGGAAGCTACGGCATTGCCATCGCCTTTGCCGACGACAGCACCCATCTTTACTGCGCAAGAAGCGGAAGCCCCCTTATCGTTGGCGTTGGCAAGGAGGAAAACTACGTTGCCTCCGATATCACCGCCCTCCTCCGTCATACAAAGAACTACTATCAGCTCCGCGAGGGCGATATTGCGGTGGTTTCCGAAAACGAGATCGTTATCACCGACGCAAAGGGCGCGCCTGCAGACCTGCCTCTGGAAACAGCAAACTGGGACGTTCAGGCAGCAGAGCGCGGCGGCTATCCTCACTTTATGATAAAGGAAATAAACGAGGAAAGCGAAACCGTTAAAAAGACCCTTAACACCCGCATCAAAAACGGTATTCCGGATTTTGAGAGCGAGGGTCTTGACATAAATATGTTCAAGGATCTGGACAGAGTCCACATCGTTGCCTGCGGTACCGCAATGTTTGCGGGCTGCGTAGGTAAATGCCGCTTTGAAAGCTACGCAAGAATGCCCGCACACGTTGAGGTAGCGTCCGAGTTCAGATACGCGCCTCCGCTGTTCGGAAAGGGCGATCTTGTTATCATCATCTCCCAGTCGGGCGAAACTGCCGACAGCCTTGCGGCGCTCCGCCTTGCAAAGGAGTGCGGCGCACACACCCTTGCCATCGTAAACGTTATCGGCTCCTCCATTGCACGCGAGGCGGATAACGTGCTCTACACCTGGGCAGGTCCCGAGATCTCCGTATGCTCCACAAAGGCGTACACCGTTCAAGCCGCACTCATCACCCTTCTTGCGGCGGCGGCAGGCCTTGCACGCGGCACCATCACCGAGGACGAGGCAAGAGCAATTGCCTCCTGCCTCCACGACGAGCTTCCCGTAGCTATCGAAAAGGTCATCGAAAACGCCGATCCCATCAAAAACGCCGCAAAGGCTCTCCATAAAACGGCAAGCATGTTCTTTATCGGACGCGGCTCGGATACCTACCTTGCAAGCGAGGGAAGCCTGAAGCTGAAGGAGATCACCTACACCCACAGCGAGGCATACGCCGCAGGCGAGCTGAAGCACGGCACCATCAGCCTTATCGAGGAGGGAACTCCCGTCGTCAGCATCGCAAACGATCCCCGTATGTACGAAAAGATGCTCTCCAACATCCGCGAGGTAAAGGCGAGGGGCGCAATGATAATTGCCGTTTGCTCCAAGGAAGCGGAGGATATAATCAAGGTGGCAGACCACTGGCTGGAGGTACCCGAGATCAGATATGATATTGCGGGCATTGCCGCCGCAACCTCACTCCAGCTCCTTGCTTACTACCTTGCCGCAGATCGCGGTCTTGACGTAGATAAGCCCCGCAATCTGGCAAAATCCGTTACCGTTGAGTAAAGGGTATATATTTTGCAAAAACCATTGCATTTTTAAAAAAATGTGGTATAATGTTTTAGTATTGTTTAGTATTATGTTTACTTATGCCGCTTTGGCGGTAATTCAATGAAGGAAGTATTGAAAATGAAGAAGATCACAGCTTTGCTTATGGCAGCACTTCTTGGATGCTCCATGATGCTCACCTCTTGCGGTGGCTTTGACTACGCTAAAGAGGATCTTTCCAAGTACATCGAGCTCGGAACCTACAAGGGTGTTTCCTTTGAGGTAACCGCGCCCAAGGCCGTTGACGATGCCGCTATCGCGGACTATCTCAAGACCGATTTTGCCGATTTTGTTTCTCCCGTTGAGCAGGACGAGAACTATGCCGCAAAGGAAGGCGACACCGTAAACATCTCCTACGTTGGTAAGATGAACGGCGAGGAGTTCGAGGGCGGTTCCGCTGAGAACCAGGATCTTGAGCTTGGCAGCGACAGATATATCGACGGCTTCGAGGATGGCCTTATCGGCGCAAAGAAGGGCGAAAAAAAGACCCTCAACCTTAAGTTCCCCACCGATTACGGCAACGAGGAGCTTAACGGCAAGGACGTAACCTTCGAGGTTACCGTAAACTCCGTATCCATCTCCAAGTATGAGTACGGCAAGAAGATCACCGACGACGCGGCTCTCGAGGCAGGCGACAACGCAGTTATCACCTACACCCTCAAGGCAGGCGAATTTGAGGATAACGGCCTCAGCTACAAGGTAGTTGTTGGCGACGAAAACGACGAGGATCTCCCCAAGGTATGCACCGATGCCCTTGTAGGCCTTAAGGTTACCGACAAGGACAAGGAGATCTCCGTAAAGATCCCCGACAATTTCTATAACTCTGAAGCCGCAGGTAAGGACGGAACCTTCATCGTAACCGTTGAGTCTGCAACCCGCAACACCGTTACCGATGAGATCGACGATGCAATGATCGCATCCGTTACCGAGAACGCTACCCTTGCCGAGTACAAGGAAAAGGTAGTTATTCCCGAGCTTACCGAGCAGTTTGCAGAGGAAGCAAAGACCGCAAATATGAGCGGTCTCTGGAAAAAGATCATCGATGGCGCAACCGTTAAGAGCTACCCCGCAGGCGAGGTAAAGGACGTTGCAGAGAGCATCTACAACAGCATCGCAGGTCAGATCGGAAACCAGTACAACCTCTCCATGAGAGAGTACGCTTCCATGATGGGCTACAAGAACGCAAAGGAGTTCAAGACTGAGGTATGTATGCCCCAGGCCGAGAGCCTTATCAAGGAAAAGCTCGTGTTCAACGCTATCATTAAGGCAGAGAATCTCTCCCTCACCGACGACGAGAAGGCAGCAGGTCTCGAGAGATACTACGAGGAGCTGGATATGTCCGCCTCCTACAGCACCTTCGAGGAGTTCAAGACCGCAATCGACAACGGCGAGATCCTCGTTGAGGTCATCTACGAGAGCATCCTTTGGGAGAAGGTCGTTGACACTCTCCTTGCAACCGTAACAAAGTAATATAAGATCGCCGTGAGGCGTACAAAAAACAAGGACGGCGAAATCCGTCCTTGTTTTGATAAAAGCAATGAAAGAATAAATCAAAAAACATTTTCTATAATTCTTGGAGTTCAAAATGATCAAACTGGAAAAAAACAAGGTATACGTTCAAAACGGAAAGGTGCTGAACGAGGCAGAGGCGGCTGCGCTTACCGCCGCACAGCGCGCAGAGGCCCACAAGGGTACAATGGCATACTCCATTCTCACCTCCCACAACACCTCCGGAAATGACGAAAAGCTGAAGATAAAGTTCGATGCCCTTGCATCCCACGATATTACCTACGTTGGTATCATTCAAACTGCTCGCGCAAGCGGACTTACCGAGTTCCCCCTGCCCTACATACTCACCAACTGCCATAACAGCCTTTGCGCCGTTGGCGGCACCATAAACGAGGACGACCATCTCTTCGGTCTTTCCGCCGCAAAGAAGTACGGCGGAATCTACGTTCCCGCACATCAGGCAGTTATCCACTCCTTTATGCGCGAGACCATGAGCGGATGCGGCAGAATGCTCCTGGGCTCCGACAGCCATACCCGTTACGGTGCTCTCGGCACCATGGCCGTGGGCGAGGGCGGACCTGAGCTTGTTAAGCAGCTCCTCTCCAAGACCTACGATATCGACTATCCCGACGTTGTTGCCGTTCATCTCACAGGTAAGCTCCGTCCCGGCGTTGGTCCTCAGGACGTTGCCATTGCCCTTATCGGCGCAACCTACACAAACAACTTTGTAAAGAACTCCGTTCTGGAGTTTATCGGCGACGGAATTGCCGCTCTGCCCGCAGATATGCGTTGCGGCATCGACGTTATGACCACCGAAACTGCCTGCCTCTCCTCCATTTGGGAGACCGACGACGTAATTAAGGACTACTTCACCGTCCACGGCAGACCCGAGGCTTACGCACCCATCCATCCCGCCGCTCTTGCCGAATACGACAGAATGGTAGAGATCGACCTTTCCACCATCGAGCCTATGATCGCTCTGCCCTTCCATCCCAGCTGTGCATACACCATCCGCGAGCTGAACGCCAACCCCGCAGATCTCCTGCGCGAGGCAGAGAAGCGCGCCGTTGAGCAGCTTGGTCTGGAGGAGGGACGCTTCACCCTCACCGACAAGATCTGCCGCGAGGGCGTTCGTGCCGATCAGGGCGTTATCGCCGGCTGTGCGGGCGGTACCTTTGATAACGTATGCGCCGCCGCAGACATTCTCCGCGGCAAAAACACGGGCAACGGTGCCTTCTGGCTCTCCGTTTACCCCGCAAGCCAGCCCGTAATGACCGAGCTTGCCGCCAACGGCATTATGACCGAGCTTATCCGCAGCGGTGTAACCGTGCGTACCGCATTCTGCGGTCCTTGCTTCGGCGCAGGCGACGTTCCCGCAAACAATGCACTTTCCCTCCGTCATACCACCCGTAACTTCCCCAACCGCGAGGGAAGCAAGCCCGGCGCAGGTCAGATCGCCAGCGTTGCACTTATGGACGCACGTTCCATTGCCGCAACGGCTATAAACGGCGGTATCATTACCTCCGCCTGCGATATTGACGTTGAGTTCGCAAATTACAAATATAAGTACGACGACAGCGCCTACAAGGCACGCGTATACTACGGCTGGGGCAAGGCAGATAAGGACGCCGAGCTTAAGTACGGTCCCAACATCAAGGACTGGCCCGCGTTTGAGACCCCCAAGGACGATCTCGTACTGGAGGTTGCCTCCGTCATCGATGACCCCGTAACCACCACCGACGAGCTTATCCCCTCGGGCGAGACCTCCTCTTACCGCTCCAACCCCATGAAGCTGGCAGAGTTCACTCTCTCCCGTAAGGACCCCGCATACGTTGGTCGCGCAAAGGCCGCAAGCCTTGATAATATGAACGCAGAGGACAAGGCCGCTCTTACCGCACTCACAGGCGGCAGGGAAGTATCCTTCGGCTCCGTTGTATTCGCGCACAACCCCGGCGACGGCTCTGCAAGAGAACAGGCCGCAAGCTGTCAGAAGGTTCTCGGCGGCTATGCAAACATTGCCGACGAGTACGCCACCAAGCGCTACCGCTCCAATCTTATCAACTGGGGTCTGCTGCCCCTCCTCCGCAAGAGCGACTTCAAGCTTGAGGTAGGCAACTTCGTTTACATACCCGATATGCGCAAGGTAGTTGCAGAGGGAGACGGCGAGTTCAAGGCGTATATCATACGCGGCGGCAATGCCGAGGAGATAACCCTTGGTATGGCTCCCCTCACCGAGGACGAAAAGCAGATCATTCTGGCAGGCTGCCTGATGAATTATTGGAAGAATAAGTAATGAAGCGGTCGGAAGACCACCGATTTGCCCATAAAACCTATACAAAGAAGAGGTGATATTATGACCGCAAGAATAGGCTTTGACAATGAAAAATATCTGCGCTTGCAATCGGAGCACATAAGGGAGCGTATCGCGCAGTTTGGCGACAAGCTTTATCTGGAGCTTGGCGGCAAGCTGTTCGACGATTATCACGCATCCCGCGTGCTTCCGGGCTTTGAGCCGGACAGCAAGATAAAAATGCTCACCCAGCTTGCCGATAAGGCAGAGGTGGTAATAGTTATCAATGCCGCCGATATCGCCAAAAACAAGGTGCGTTCCGACCTGGGCATTACCTACGAAGCAGACGTACTGCGCCTTATCGACGCGTTCCGCGCCAGAGGGCTTTACGTTGGCACTGTTGTAATATCACAATACGCGGGACAAAGCGCCGCCGACGTGTTCCGCCGCCGCCTTATCTCCATGGATATCAAGGTTGCGATCCACTATCCCATTGACGGATATCCGGGCAATATACCCCACATAGTAAGCGACGAGGGCTACGGCAAAAACGATTATATCGAAACAGAGCGTCCCCTGGTTATCGTAACGGCACCGGGACCCGGTAGCGGAAAGCTTGCCACCTGCCTCTCCCAGCTTTATCACGATTACAAGCGCGGTATCAAGGCAGGATACGCAAAGTTCGAGACCTTCCCAATATGGAATCTCCCCCTCAAGCATCCCGTAAACCTTGCCTACGAGGCGGCAACTGCCGATCTTAAGGACGTTAACATCCTCGATTCCTTCCATTTCGAGGCGTACGGCAAGCTGGCAGTAAACTATAACCGCGATCTGGAGGCATTCCCCCTCCTGCGCGCAATGTTCGAGAAGATAACGGGCACCTGCCCCTATAAGAGCCCCACGGATATGGGAGTTAATATGGTGGGCTTCTGCATCTCCGACGAGGACGCAGTGTGCGACGCCTCAAAGCACGAGATAGTGCGCCGTTATTACGCCGCAAAATGCGATAAGGTCCTCTGCAAGGTAGACGACGAAACAGTCTATAAATGCGAAATGATAATGAGCCAGGCAGGTATCACCCCCGAATATCGCAGGGTAACCTCCAAGGCTGTGGACCTTGCCCTTATAACGGGCAAGCCCGCAGTTTGCATCGAGCTTAAGGACGGCACACTGGTCACGGGCAAAACAACGCCCCTGCTCGGCTCCTCCGCCGCCGCACTTCTCAACGCGCTTAAGGTCATTGCAGGCATCGACGACGAGATAAAGCTCATCTCCCAAAGCGTAATCGAGCCTGTCTGCCGTCTGAAAACGGAAATGCTCGGCAACAATAATCCCCGCCTCCACACCGACGAAACGCTCATCGCTCTTTCCGTGTGCGCCGCAACGGACGATTACGCCGCAAGAGCCCTTGACGCACTCAAGGAATTGAGAGGCACGGAGCTTCACAGCACCGTGGTGCTCCCCGCAGTTGATGCCGCAACCTTCAAAAAGATCGGCGTCAACTACACCTGCGAGCCCGTGTACGAATCCAAAAAGCTGTATAAGGCGAAATAATTAAAACCCTTGCATTTACCGCTCCTCGGTCAATGCAAGGGTTTTTTCTTAATAACATTCAACTTAAGGCTTTAAAAACTTAACGAAGTAATCCACACCGGAGAAAATGGTGGTTACCATCATGAACACAAGTCCGATGATGGAGATAAGGTAATCGGGGGTGTGGAGATAGGGGGTAACGATAACGGGCTCGAGGAAAACGCAGGTAATGGCAACCATCTGGGAAACGGTCTTCAGCTTGCCCCAAATGCTTGCGGCAATAACCTTGCCGCTTTTGTTAACAGCCACAAGGCGCAGGGAGGTAACGGCAAGCTCGCGGAGAATAACCACAAGAGTTACCCAAACAAGCAGGTCGCCAAGCTCTGCGGAGTATTTTTTCAGCAGGGCAAGAAGCGCGCCAAGCACAAGGAATTTGTCGGCAAGAGGGTCAAGGAATTTACCGAAATCGGTAACCAGATTGTATTTACGGGCTATCTTACCGTCAAGCATGTCGGTAAAGGAAATAAGCATAAAGAACGCCGCGGCGATCACACGCCACGTATTACTGTCCCCGGGCAGCAACACCGTAAGCATAAAAAAGGGAACGAGTATCACACGAATAACGGTAAGAATGTTTGGAATATTCCAGTTGGTATTGGGTTTCATAGTTTTCTCCTGATATGTGTTTGTTTGCATCATCACTCGCAGTACATTTCATCCAAATGCCACAAGCGAGGATTTTCAAGGATGTAATTTTTGTGTTTTACGTAATCGTCGTTGTCGCGGATGATGTGGTCGTGAAAGGATGTTTGAAACAAGGATCCTTTAAAACCGTTCTTTCTGCATTCTCTGACGGTCAACGATTTCAAGGCGCATACAACGTCCATGCCGGTAGGGCGGGGGCTTGCTCCCGCCGCCTCGTCAAAAAACAGAATAACGTGAACGTGATTTGGCATTATAACATATTCTCCAACAGTCAAAAAAGGAAACCGTTTCTCCATATCCAATAACTGTCTTTGAAATATCTTGCCTAAATCAGATAACTCTACCTCGGCGGGAGCAAGCCCCCGCCCTACCACGTCCGATAATAGCTTGCGTTTACGATCGGTGTAAATTGTTATGAAATAAGCACCTTTTCGAGAATAATCGTATGATTTCCATCGCGGATGTTTTCTTATTGGTAAAGCATTTTCCATATAATTAAACTCAATATAACAGCCGAAAGAAACTGAACTTACGTACATCGAGCCGCTTTTATTTTTGGAACGACACCCGAGGATGAATTTCCAACCTCGCGCAGAAAATTGTTTTCCCGTTTAGGCGCGGGGCGGAAAGCAAACCGACGGCGTACTGTCGTACGTCGAGGTGCTTTTCGGAACGCAACGACAACGAGGAAAGAATTTCAACTCGCGCAGAAAATTGTTTCTCGGGTTAGGCGCAAAAATCAAAGCAAGGCGAGGACGTACTGACGTACGTTGAGCCGCTTTTATTTTTGGAACGACACCCGAGGAAAGAAATTCAACTCGCGCATAAAATTGTTTTACCGTTTAGGCGCGGGACGGAAAGCAAACCGAAGGCGTACTGTCGTACGTCGAGGTGCTTTTCGGAACGCAACGACAACGGGAAAAGAATTTTCAAGCGAGAGCTTCTCCGATAAGATCGTAGTCCTCCGCCTCGGTAATCCTTACGGTTACAAACTGCCCATCACGGTGTTTCCTGTCCGAAACAAAGAATACCTTGCCGTCAACGTCGGGGGCATCAGCCTCGCTTCTGCCAACGTAGCATTCGGCGGGAATGTCGAAATTTTCGCAGAGAACGCGCATTTTTCTGCCGATAAGCTTACGGTTGCGTGCGGCGCTGATCTCAAGCTGTATCTGCATTATGGCATCGTAGCGGTCCTGCTTTACCTGCTCGTCTATCCGGTCGGGCAGTTCAGCGGCGGCGGTGTCCTCCTCGGGGGAATAGGTAAAGGCACCGAGCCTGTCGAACTTCGTCTTTTTAACAAAGTCGCACAGCTCTGCAAAGTCCTCCTCGGTCTCACCGGGGAAGCCCACCATAACGGTGGTGCGAAGGGTAATGCCGGGAATAGCGTCGCGGAGCCGTTTGATCGCATCGCAAACAACGTCCTTGCCGCCGTGGCGACCCATGGCCTTCAGCATATTGTCGCTGATATGCTGAATGGGAATATCAGCGTATTTTACAACTCTCGGATTGTTTTTCATCTCCTCGATAAGCTCGTCTGTGATCTTATCGGGGTAGAGATAAAGCAAACGGATCCACGGTATCTGTGTGGCGGCGCTTATCTTGCGGATAAGCTCAGCCAGCTTATAATCGCCGTAGAGGTCCAGTCCGTATCGGGACGTATCCTGTGCTATGATGCACAGCTCCTTTACGCCGAGCTTTTCAAGGTCCTCGGCCTCCTTAACTATGTCCTCCATGGGACGGCTGCGCATATTGCCGCGGATAAGGGGGATGGCGCAGTAGGTGCAGCGGTTGTCGCAGCCCTCTGCTATCTTCAGATAAGCCATGGTGCCAGTGGTCAGCACTCTGTCGCCGCCAAGGGGCATTTTTTCCTTATCTATGTCCATATAGTAGGCTTTTTCGCCTTTTTCGGCCTTTTTGACGGCCTCAACGATGGAATCGATGCTGCCGAGAGAAACGATGGCGTCAACCTCGGGCAGCTCGTTTTTTATCTGCTCGCCGTATCTTTCGGCCATACAGCCGCATACAACGATGCCCTTCAATTTGTGATGCTCCTTAAGCCAACCGATGTCTATAATGGTCTCGATAGACTCGGACTTTGCGCTTTCGATAAAGGCGCAGGTGTTGATGACCACAACGTCGGCATCCTCCGCCTCGGGTGTGATCTCGTAGCCTGCCTCCGCAAGCTTTGCAAGCATGACCTCGGTGTCCACAAGATTTTTTGCACATCCGAGAGAAACAAATCCAACTTTGCTCATAAATGATCCTTCCGTTTAATAGCCGTTACGGTATAAAAAAGCCTTGATTTTTACAATCTCTTCAGCACTTCTTTCCTTTGACCTTCCAAAGCGCTGTTCAATAAGCCTTGCTCGGTTACGGGAAAAGTCGATGGCGCCCTCGCATCTTTCAAGGGCGCGCTCCACCTCTCTTCGGGTAAAGCCCTTGGCGGTAAGCTCGGCAATTATCCTGCGTCTGCCGTGGAGCTTTTCGTTTGCGTAATATATGACCTTGTCGTTGAGGAGAGTAAAATCGTCGATATATCCCTTTGCCTTAAGCAGCTCCACTGCCTTTTCGGCCGCATAAGCGGAATATTTTTTTAATCTCAGCTTTCTGCGCAGGTCGGCGGAGCTGTTATCTCCATATGCAAGGATACGCACCCCTGCCTCGTAGGCAAGGTAGCATTCCTCTTTTACGAAAAGATCCTCAAGCTCCTCCTTTGATATGGGGCAGGGAGGAGTGTACCTTCCCTTATCCCATTCGTCAAAGGGCAGGTGCAGCTCTCTGACGTCGAATCCGCTCTCTGAGGTCATAACCACGGTAACGACCACAAAACCGTTTTTATTTTCTATCTTTGAAATATTGGCGGTCAAAAATTATTCCTCGTCAAGCTCAAACTCGCGGAGCTCCTCGTCCAGATCGTCCTCGTCCTCGGTGCCTTCCTCAATTTCTGCCTCGGCATCTGCGGCAAGCACGCGGATCTTTGCCTCGATCTCGTCTGCAAGGGCGCGATCGTTTTCAAGGGTCTTTCTTGCGTTGTCCTTACCCTGTCCGATGCGCTGATCGCCGTAGTTGATCCAGGCACCGCTCTTGCGGAGCACTCCGAGGGCAACGCCCATCTCGATTATCTCACTTACCTTGGAGATGCCCTTGCCGTAGAGAATGTCAAATTCCGCAACACGGAAGGGGGGAGCCACCTTGTTTTTAACCACCTTGCATTTAACGTGATTTCCGACCATCTCGCTGCCGCTCTTAAGGGTCTCCGTCTTTCTCACGTCGATACGAACGCTGGCGTAGAACTTCAGCGCACGTCCGCCCGTGGTGGTCTCGGGGTTGCCGTACATAACGCCAACCTTCTCACGGAGCTGGTTGATGAAAATAACGATGGTGTTGGACTTCGAGATAGCGCCGGAGAGCATACGCATGGCCTTGGACATAAGGCGTGCGTGCAATCCGACGTTTGCGTTGCCAAGGCTGCCGTCTATCTCCTGCTTGGGAACGAGAGCCGCAACGCTGTCGATAACGATAATATCAACGGCACCGGAATTAACGAGTGCCTCGGCAATTTCCAATGCCTGCTCGCCGTAATCGGGCTGGGAAACAAGCAGATTGTTGATGTCAACGCCTATCTTGCGAGCGTAAGCAGGGTCAAGGGCGTGCTCCGCGTCGATAAACGCGGCGTTTCCGCCTGCCTTCTGTACCTCCGCAATAACGTGGAGTGCAACGGTGGTCTTACCGGAGGATTCGGGTCCGAATATCTCGGTTATCCTTCCCTTGGGAATACCGCCGCAGCCAAGTGCGCGGTCAAGACCGATAGAACCGGAGGAAACGGCACTTACGTCAAGCTTTGTGGTCTCGCCAAGCTTCATTATTGCGCCGTCGCCGTAATCCTTGGATATTTTGGAAAGTACGCTTTCAAGGGCCTGCTTCTTTCCTTCGGCATCGGAAAGAGGTGCCGTTGCCGCCTTCGCGGCAGGTTTCTTTGCTGCTGCCATAAATTCTCCTTTTCGGCATTCGCCGAATTGTTATTATTTTTGGTGTTCGCGGGAGGCGGAACGCCTCCCCTACGTGGGTTTCGTTTCTTTTACCGTAGGGGAGGGGTCTCCCCTCCCGTTAAATTATGTAGGTGTTTGCGGACGACCGATCATCGCCTCCTCCGGAGGCGGCTCCCGTTGGTCGCGTCTATCTCGCTTGCGCGAGATTCGCATCGATGGTCGCCCCTACGAACCAAATTTTTTCTTTTCGGCATGCGCCGAATTGTAATTATTTCGGTGTTCGCGGGAGGCGGAACGCCTCCCCTACGTGGGTTTCGTTTCTTTTACCGTAGGGGAGGGGTCTCCCCTCCCGTTAAATTTGTGTCGGTATTCGCGGACGACCGAGCGATATATTTTCGCTTCGCTCAAATGCGATATATTTTACGTTCCGTAAAATGCGATATAACCTCGCTTCGCTCGGTTGCGATATGATATAAATTCCTTCGCTTTCTACCTTTCTCGTCCCGCAAGGGACATCTCGCGCGCGTTCGCGCATATCGCTCCTTTGGAATATCGCAAATTCCGAAGGAATTTATATCGCTGACAGAATCGCTGTGCGATTCTGTCAATACGTCGGGCTATCCAATTTCCAAACGTTATCCTCAAGCCTGAAGGTCAGCACCGCGTCCGCGTCCTTTTTTCCGTCAAGGGTGGCGGGAATGCGAACGGTGAAGCTGTTTTTTGAGCTTTTTTCCATGGTCATGCCGTCAAAATCGAACTCCCTCTCGCCGGGGAGAATGGAGCTTGCGTATTTATCCTGCATAAACATGCCGCCCTCCTCGCGGAAGCGGGGAAGCACGGAGCCGATGCTGTCGGAAATTCCCACGAACATAGACTCATCAAGGGCGCGGCAGTAATCGGAGGTATATATCTCCGCAATGGCTGCCTTCAGCTCGTCGATGGAATCGTAATCGCTCTTTTCAATATCAACGTAGTAGTAGTCGTAGCCCGTGTAGCTTTCCTTGTTAACGGGCAGACCTTCTCCGTACAGCACGGTATTCAGGCTCGCGCTGTCCCGAACGGCCTCGCAAACACGCGCCCTTACCTCATCGAGAGCAGGACCCGAGCCGCAGGAGGAAAGTACAGCCACGGAGGCGAAAAGCGCGGCGGCAATTCGGAGGGATAGTTTCATCAGCCGTTCTCCTCTTCGCTCTTAAATGCCTCTGCTATCTCTGCCTTTTCTTCTTCCTTCTTTGCCTGCTCGGCAACGTATTCTTCCTCACTTACTACCTTTGCTTCAACAAACTCGCCGTTTTCGTCGGTGGGAAGCTCGTTTTCGTCCTCGGGCTTGTTACCCTCGGGCACGATGGCAAAGTTCATAATGGTGGCGTTCTCGGCGGTACGCATTACGATAACGCCCGTTGCAAGACGGCTGTATGCGGGTATCTCGTTTGCGTGAACGCGAACAACGGTTCCCGTGTCGGTTATCATCATAATATCATCGTACTCGCCAACGGATGCAACGCTTGCAATACGTCCTGTCTTTTCGGTGATATTCTGGCAGGTAACGCCGCTTCCGCCGCGGTGCTTCATCAGACGGAAATCGTCGAAGGGAGTGCGCTTACCGCAGCCGTTCTCGGTGATGATAAGCAGCTTTCTTTCGGGATCAACGAACGCCGCTCCGCATACCTCGTCCTCCTCGTCAACGCGAATACCGATAACTCCGCGTGCATTGCGTCCCATGGGTCGGATATTTTCGCCCGCAAAGCGAACGGCACGTCCGCTCTTGGTGGCGATAACGATCTCGTCCTCGTCGCTCATAATGCCCGCAAAGATCAGCTCGTCGCCCTCGTCAAGGGAGAGTGCGCGCTTACCGGTCTTTCTCTGATATTCAAACTCGGATATGGGCGTGCGCTTAACTATACCGCGCTTGGTAACCGTAAGCAGGTAACCGTCCGCAAAGCCGTCCACGGTAATAACGCCCGCAAGTCTTTCGTCGTCCTGCATCTCCAGCACGTTTTTGATGTTGGAGCCCTTGGCGGTACGTCCCGCCTCGGGAAGCACGTACACCTTTTTGGTATAAACGCGTCCGGTATTGGTAAAGAACATCATCAAAGAATGGCTGTGAGCGCTGACCACGTCAACGATAAAGTCGTCCTCCTTGGTGTTCATACCGATAATACCCTTACCGCCGCGGCGCTGTGCGCTGTAGGTGTCTGCAGGCTGGCGCTTGATGTATCCCGCGTGGGTCATGGTTATAACGCACTGATGCTTGGGAATAAGATCCTCAAGGACGATGTCCTCCTCGGATTCAACTATCTCCGTAAGGCGGTCGTCGCCGTATTTTGCCTTGATGGCAAGCAATTCGTCCTTAACGATGGACTTTATCTTGCCTTCATCGGCAAGTATGCCCTCCAGCTCTGCAACAAGCTCGCGGAGCTTTGCAAGGCGGTCGGCAATTTTCTGTCTCTCAAGTCCGGAAAGACGGCCGAGAGTCATGTCCACTATCGCCTGTGCCTGAGGCTCGGAAAGGGCAAATTCAGCCATCAGAGCCTCTCTTGCGGCGGGAATGGACTCGCTCTTTTTGATTATCTCGATAACTCGGTCGATGTTATCGATGGCAATGGCGTAGCCTTCAAGGATGTGCATCTCGTGAAGGGCACGGTTAAGCTCGTATTTGGTGCGGCGCGCCACGATATCCTCCTGGAAGGATATGTAGTGCTCCAATATCTGCTTAAGGCTGAGGGTTTTAGGCTCGCCGTTAACGATGGCAAGCATATTTACGGCACAGGTATCCTGCAGCTGTGTGAATTTGTAAAGCTGGTTAAGTATTACCTGACCGTTAGCATCGCGGCGGTATTCAACGACTATGCGCATACCCGCACGTCCGCTTTCATCACGCAGATCCGTAAGACCCTCGATGCGCTTTTCCTTATGAAGGTCCGCAATGCTCTTCACAAGCTGTGATTTATTCACCTGATAGGGTATCTCGGTGAATATTATGCGGTGCTTATCCTCCTCAAGGGTAGCCTTTGCGCGGACGTTGATGTGACCCTTACCCGTCAGATATGCCTGATAGATGCCTGCAGTACCGTAAATGGTAGCCTTGGTGGGGAAGTCGGGTCCCTTGATGTACTGCATAAGCTCGGGAAGCTCTGCCGCGGGATTGTCGATAAGACAAATTACACCGTCGATGACCTCGGAAAGGTTGTGAGGGGGAATGTAGGTAGCCATGCCGACGGCAATACCCACGGAGCCGTTTACAAGCAGGTTGGGAAAACGTGAGGGAAGAACGGTAGGCTCCTTTAATTTGTTATCGAAGTTGGGAACGAAGTCAACTACGTCCTTTTCGATATCATGCATCATAAAATCGGCAATTTTGGACATTCTCGCTTCCGTATAACGGTATGCGGCCGCGCCGTCGCCGTCCACGTTACCGAAGTTACCGTGGCCCTCAACAAGGGGATAACGGAGGGAGAAGGACTGCGCCATTCTTACCATCGCCTGATAAACGGCGGCATCACCGTGGGGGTGGTAGCGTCCAAGCACGTTACCAACGGTGGTAGCCGACTTACGGAAGGGCTTGTCGGCAGTCAGATGGTCCTCGTACATTGCGTAAAGGATACGCCTCTGGCCGGGCTTCATACCGTCGCGCACGTCGGGAAGTGCACGGCTGGTAATAACGCTCATAGAGTAGTCGATAAAGGATTTTTTTACCTCCTGCTCCATGCCGATGGGCAGTATCTTTTGCTGTGAATAATCAAGCTCGTGATTTTTTTCCATATCGGTTTTATCCTTTTCAAAATTCGGGAGAAAAATATTTATTCACTCCCAAGCTTTGTCTTTCATAAGTTTTAAACAGCCTGATAAGACTGAAAAAAGTTTTCAAATGTCGAAAAACGGCTTTATACTAAGGTTTCAACAAGGATTTGAACAGCTTGTTCAAAACTTTTAAACAGAAGTTTTGAACATAATGTTGAAAACTTATACATCAAGATTGGAAACGAATTTTGCGTTTTTAGATATAAATTCGCGTCTGGGCTCAACCTGATCTCCCATAAGAACGGAGAATACCTCGTCGGCCTCCACCGCATCCTCGATGTTCACCTTAAGCAAAGTGCGGAACTCGGGATCCATGGTGGTCTCCCAAAGCTGCTCGGGGTCCATCTCACCAAGACCTTTGTATCTTTCGGTCTCGCACTTGCCGCCCATCTCGGCAATTATAGCATCTCGCTCCTCGTCGGAGAAGGCGTAACGCTGGGTCTTGCCGCGCCAGATCTTGTAAAGAGGCGGCTGTGCAAGATAGATGTGTCCGTTCTCTATCAGCTGACGCATGTGGCGGAAGAAGAAGGTAAGCAGCAATATCCTGATGTGAGAGCCGTCAACGTCCGCATCGGCCATGATTATTATCTTACCGTAGCGGAGCTTGTTGATGTCGAAATCCTCACCGATGCCGCAGCCCAGAGCCTGAATGATGGGAGTGAGGGATTCATTGCCGTATACCTTGTCAAGTCGGCTCTTTTCAACGTTAAGCACCTTACCGCGAAGGGGAAGTATCGCCTGGAAGCGGCTGTCGCGTCCGTCCTTTGCGGAGCCTCCTGCGGAGTCTCCCTCCACAAGATAGACCTCAGTGAGCTCTGCGCTTCTCTCCTGACAGTCAGCAAGCTTACCGGGAAGGGAGCTGCCCTCAAGGGCACCCTTTCTTCTTGTAAGCTCTCTTGCCTTTCTTGCCGCCTCTCTTGCGCGGGAGGCTGCAAGGCATTTTTCAAGTATCGCCTTACCCACGGCAGGATTTTCCTCAAGGAATTCTCCAAGCTTCTGGGTAACCATGTTGTCAACGAAGGTACGCATCTCCGAGTTACCGAGCTTTGCCTTGGTCTGGGATTCGAACTGCGCATCCGTCAGCTTAACGCTGATAATGGCAATAAGTCCCTCACGCACGTCGTCTCCCGTCAGCTTATCGTCGCCCTTGATAATGCCTATCTTTGTGGCATAGGCGTTAAGGGCCTTGGTAAGCGCGCTCTTGAAGCCCGTTTCGTGGGTACCGCCCTCAATGGTGTTCATATTGTTTGCAAAGGAGAGCAGTATCTCGTTGTAGCTGTCGTTATACTGCATCGCCACCTCGGCGGTGCTGTCGTTCTTTTCGGCCTTCATATAGATGACCTGGGGGTGAACGGGATTACCGCGCTTGTTATTCTCGTTCAAATGCTCAACAAAGCTTCTGATACCGCCCTCAAAGTACAGCTCGTCCCTCTTGGGTATAAGGGCTTCACCCTCGCCTTCCTCGTTGCGACGGTCAAGGAGAACTATCCTTATACCTCCGTTCAGGAACGCTTGCTCGCGCAGGCGGTTAAGGAGCATATCATATTCGAAAACTATCTCCTCAAAAATGGTGGGATCGGGCTTGAAGCGGCAAAATACACCTCTCTGATCCGTGGGTCCCTCGCATTTAAATGCACGGGTCACCTTTCCTCTCTCAAAGCGTTCGGTATATTTCATACCCTCGCGGCAGTTTTCAACCTCCATCCATTCGGAAAGAGCGTTAACAACGGAAGCACCTACACCGTGCAGACCGCCGGCGATCTTATATCCCTCGCCGCCGAATTTTCCTCCCGCGTGCAAAACGGTGTACACAACCTCAAGGGTAGGTATTCCCATTTTGGGATGCATGCCGTCGGGTATTCCACGGCCGTTATCTCTTACGGAAACGCTGTTGTCGGGCCAAAGGGTGACCTCGATCTCCGAGCAATATCCCGCAAGGGCCTCGTCAATGGAGTTATCCACTATCTCGTGTACAAGATGGTGAAGTCCTCTGATAGACGTGGTGCCGATGTACATTCCGGGGCGCTTTCTTACGGCCTCCAGACCTTCAAGCACTTGTATTTGACTGTCGTCATATACGTTTTCGCGGTTTTTTTCGTCCATTTTTTTGGGTTCCTTTTCTATATAGTTCTGTTTATTGATCAAATTCTACTCGTTGCAAATTCTTTGAATTTGCAAAATATCGCAGCGCATTTATGCGCTATATCGCTACCGCATTGCGGTAATATCGCGCCGCTTGCGGCATATCGCGGGAGGCGGAACGCCTCCCCTACAAGGGGAAGCCTCGCATCCGCCGTAGGCGGATATATCGCGCGCCGCAGGCGTATATCGCAAGCGTTGTCGCTTATATCGCGCGCTTTGCGCATATCGCGGGAGGCGGAACGCCTCCCCTACAAGGGGTAGTGGTTCTTTCAACGTAGGGGAGGATATCATCCGCCCGCAGAAAATGGCGATATTACCGAATTTAGAGGTCGTGAACCACCTCATCACCCGCTTTCGCGGGAGCTTCCCCTCAAGGGGAAGCCTCGC
>JAFSCG010000143.1 GCA_017436885.1 Clostridia bacterium
GAAAATACGGAGAAAATCCAGGAAAAATTCGCATTAAAAACCCTCAAGGTTATTGAAAAAAATGACATTATAGGATATAATATAAAAGTTAGAGTATTATTTTAAGAAGTAGACTCTGTTTTCGGAGGTTGGAAATTGTATCTTAAATCACTGGAACTTCACGGCTTCAAGTCCTTCCCCAACCGCACCGTGCTCAGCTTCGAGCGCGGCGCAACGGTAGTAATAGGACCTAACGGAAGCGGAAAATCGAATATTTCCGATGCTATGCGATGGGTGCTTGGCGAGATGTCGTCCAAAAACATCCGCGGCACGAAAATGGAGGACGTTATCTTCGGTGGAGCGGACACGCGCCGCCCTATGAGCTTTGCGGAGGTAACCGTTACCTTCGACAACAGCGACACCATGCACCGCATTGATTCTCCCTACGAGGAGATATCGGTAACGCGCAGATATTACCGCAGCGGCGACAGCGAGTATTTCCTCAATCGCAAGCAATGCCGCCTGCGCGACATCCACGAGCTTTTTATGAACACGGGTATCGGCAGGGACGGATACTCCATCATCGGTCAGGGAAAGATATCCGAGATACTGTCCAAAAAAAGCGAGGACAGAAGAAATATCTTTGAGGAAGCGGCGGGCATTGCCAAATACCGCTACCGTAAAAACGACAGCGAGAGAAAGCTTGCGGAAACGGAAGCGAATATGCTCCGCCTTTCCGACGTTATAGCCGAGCTTGAGGCCCGCGTCGGTCCCCTTGAGAGAGATGCTGAAAAGGCACGCAAGTACCTGGAGCTTTACGAGGAAAAAAAGCGCGCGGACGTTTCCGTTTGGCTATACGATACGGAGAATATGAATTCCGAGGAGGAGGCCGCCGCAAAGGCACTTGCGGTATCCTCCCACGAGCTTGAGATGGCGGAGGATACCGTAAAGGGGCTGGAAAGGCAGTACGACAAGCTGTTCGAGGACGCGCAAAAAACGAAGCTGGAGTCCGAAAGGCTCCTTGGCGAGATAAGGGAAAAGGACGGACTTATCGCCCGTCTGGATTCCGAATACAAGCTCTCGGAAAACGAGACCGAGCATACTCTTGCCCTCATATCTCTTGCGGATAAGTCGAAAGAAGACGGCCTTGCCGCTCTTAAGAAGACCGAGGACGAGATCGCCGACGCCGCAAAAAATGCGGATATTGCCCGTGCCGAGGCACAGCTTCTTGAAGGCGAGTACGGTCAGCTTGCGGAAAAGCAAAGGCTTGCGGATGAACGCATTGCGGCTCTTAACGCAGAGATAGGGGAGCTGCTTGCGGATATCGCCGCCCTTGAAAAAACGCAGAATGAGGGTGCTGTAAGGCTTGGCGTGCTTGAAGGCGGCCTTGCCACCGATAAGGATACGGAGATCGCCACCTCGGAGGAGATCAAAAACCGAGAGGAGGAGGCGCTCCGCTACGAAAAGAATGCGGAAAACGCCGAAAAGACCCTTAAAAGATACGAGGAGCGCGTGGAAAAGTGTGCCGCCGACGTTGCCGAGCTTGAAAGACAAAGGGCTCTGCTGGGCGAAAAGGAAAGAAAGCTCAGTACCGAGGCTCTCGGCGCCGCCGCAAGCCGCGACGCTCAAAATGAGCGTGCGGACGCTCTGGAAAAAATGGAGGAGCATTTCGAGGGCTACAGCAACGCCGTTCGCACGGTAATGCAGGACTACGCCTCAGGAAAGCTCAAAACCTCGGGCAAGATCTACGGACCGCTTTCCAAGCTCATTTCCGCAAAGCCCGAGCACAGCATAGCGATCGAGACCGCCCTCGCGGCCAATATACAGAACATTGCGGTGGATACCGAGGAGACGGCAAGAGACGCCATATATTACCTGAAAAACAACAACGGCGGTCGCGCCACCTTCTGTCCCGTCAGCTCCGTCACTCCCCAGGAGGAGACCTACGAGCAGACACAGGCACAAAAGTGTGCAGGCTGTATAGGCCGTGCCGATGAACTGGTGGATTGCGATCCCATCTACAGAGATATCGTTTCCCGCTTCCTTGCAAGAACGCTGGTATTCACCGATCTTGAGAGCGCAACAGAGGCCGCCAAGGGACAGAAATACCGCATCAAGGCAGTTACCCTCGACGGTCAGGTGGTCAACCCCGGCGGAAGCTTCACGGGAGGCTCGGTACGCGGAGGAGGAAACGGAATACTTTCCCGCCCCGCGCAGATAGAAAAGCTGCGCAAGGGCGCAGCGGCAGAGGACGAGCGATACCGCAAGCTTGATGCGGAGGCCGAAAAGACCGTGGAGGATATGACTGCGGTGGAAAAGAGCGCCGCAAAGCTCCGCGAGGACAGGGAAATGATGCTTGCCCTTGCGGGCGCGGAGAGAAGCTCTATGGAGGCCGCAAAGGCGAAGGCCGAGTCCGCACGCGGTATCATTGCAAAGCTGCGGCTTGATCTGGCTCGAATGTCCGATCTGCGCGTCAGCGCCGCCGCAGAGGCGGAAAGGATCCGCGAGGAAGGCAAAAAGCTGCAGGCGGAGATAGACCGTATCTCCGGGCTGAGAGCCGAGAAATATACTGCACTCACTGCCGAGCAGGACGAAAAGGAAGCCCTGCGCGAAAAGGAGAGCGCCACCCTTATAGCACTTGCGGAAAAGCGCAAGGATGGGGAGAACATCTCCCTTACCCGTCTCAGCCTCGACCGCCGCGCGGACGAGCTTGAAAAGGAGCTGGAGCTTGGAGAAGCGCGCCGTGCCGACTATCTCAAGACTCTCGCAGAGCTTGAGGAGGGCAGAAGGCTGAACCGCCAAAATGCCGAAAGCGTTATGAAAATGCGTGAGGCGCTGGCTGAAAGCCGCAGCACCCTCGAGGCTGACGGCACCGAGTTTGAAAAGAAGCAGAACGAGCTTTACCGCCGCATAAAGGACAAAAATGCGGAAAAGGAGCTTTTGTTCCGCACTCATACCAAAAACGAGGAAAAGGCGCGCAGGCTTACCGAGCTTCGCGACCGTCTTACCGAGCAGCTTGCGGAGGAGTATCAGCTTACCTATTCCCAGGCGGTAGCCCTCGGATACCCCAAGCTGACGGAGGAAACGAAGCCCGAGACCGTTTCTCAGCAAAAAAAGCTGAAAAACCAGATGAAGGCCCTTGGAAACGTAAACGTTTCCGCCATAGAGGAGTTTGCACAGGTAAAGGCCCGTTACGACGAGCTTACCACCCAGTACAAGGATCTTATGGAGTCCCGCACCAAGCTTGCGGACTTTATAGCATCCGTTGAAGGGGAGATGAAGCGCCGCTTTATCGATACCTTCGAGCGTGTTAACGGATTCTTCGGCGAGGTATTTTCACAGCTGTTCGGCGGCGGACACGCAGAGCTTCTGCTTACCGACCCCGAAAACATTCTGGAAAGCGGCATAGATATAAAGGCCGCGCCTCCCGGCAAGATAGTAAAGAGCCTCTCTCTTCTTTCGGGAGGCGAGCAGAGCTTCGTTGCCATTGCACTGCTGTTTGCGGTGCTTAAGGTAAACCCCTCGCCCTTCTGCATCTTCGACGAGATCGAAAGTGCCCTTGACGAGGTCAACGTTGCCCGTTTTGCCGAGTATATCAAGAACTTCTCGGAGGAGACGCAGTTCATCCTCATCACTCACCGCCGCGGAACTATGGAGGCGGCAGACCGTATGTACGGCGTAACGATGCCCGAGCAGGGCGTATCCAAGGTCATCTCCCTTAACGTCGGAGATTTTGATAACAAGAACGGAGAATTTTCTGATGGCATTTCTTGATAAGCTGAAGGCGGGTCTTGCAAAGACCAAAAGCGCCTTTATGGGTCAGGTAGATAACGTTTTGCGCAGCTTCGTGAAGATCGACGAGGATCTTTTCGACGAGCTGGAAGAGCTTCTTATCACCTGCGACGTAGGTGTCGGCACCACGGAATATATTCTGGACGAGCTGCGCGAAAAGGTAAAGGACGGACGTCTTAAGGATCCCGAGGACGTTCGCGTTGCACTCAAAGAGATCCTTTGCTCCCTTGTGGGCGAGGGCGAGCCTCTCGATCTTTCCTCCACCCCTTCCGTCGTGCTCGTGATCGGCGTTAACGGCGTGGGAAAGACCACTACTATCGGTAAGATATCCTCCCATCTTGTTTCGGAGGGAAAAAAGGTCGTGGTTGCGGCGGCGGATACCTTCCGTGCCGCGGCAATAGAGCAGCTCGGCGTTTGGTGCAAGCGTGCGGGCGCGGATATGATAGCTCAGTCCGACGGCTCCGACCCTGCCGCAGTGGTATTCGATGCGTCCCAGGCGGCAAAAAGCCGTAAGGCCGACGTGCTGATAGTTGATACCGCGGGCAGACTGCAGAACAAAAAGAACCTTATGGACGAGCTTTCCAAGATAGACCGCGTGCTTACCCGCGAGCTTGGAGAAAGCAGCCGCGAGACCCTGTTGGTGCTTGATGCGACTACGGGCCAGAACGCACTCTCTCAGGCAAAGGAATTTGCAAACGCCGCAGGCGTAACGGGTCTGGTGCTTACAAAGCTGGACGGTACCGCCAAGGGCGGAATGATATTCTCCATCAGCCGCGAGCTGGGTATTCCCGTTAAGTTCATCGGCGTGGGAGAAAAGGCGGAGGATATGCGTCCTTTTGACGCAAAGGAATTCGTTGCCGCTATGTTTGAGTGAGGATAAGATGCAGAAAAAAGAGATCACACTGCTGATAGCAACAAAAAACAGAAACAAAGTTAAGGAAATAGAAACCATTTTGGCGGAATTTGCGTCAAAAGAGGAAAATGCTTCCGTTCCCGCCATAAAGCTCATTACCCTTGCGGACGTGGGCTTTACGGGTGAGATAGAGGAAAACGGCACCACCTTCGAGGAGAACGCCGCCATCAAGGCAAAGGCCGCCGCAAGACTCGGATATATCTCCGTTGCGGATGACAGCGGCATATGCGCAAATGCCCTCGGCGGTGCGCCCGGCATATTCAGTGCCCGCTATTCCGGCGGAAGCGACGATGACAATAACGAAAAGCTCCTCCGCGACCTTGCGGACAAGGAGGACAGAACCGCTTATTATTACTGTGCCGTGGCTTGCGAATTTCCCGACGGACGCGAGGGCTTCGTGTGCGGCGGCAGATGCGACGGAACGGTTATCACCGAGTACCGCGGCAACGGCGGCTTCGGATACGACCCGCTGTTCCTTTCCGCCGACCTTGGCAAGACCTTTGCGGAGGCAAGCGCCGAGGAAAAGCACACCGTCAGTCACAGGGGCAGGGCGGTAAGAGAGTTTGCCGCAAGGCTTTTCGACATATTGCGTACGGAGGAATAAGATGCCTGCATTAGAGATAACCTCAAAGGAAAGAGCATATCTCCGCTCACTTGCAGTGGAACTGGATACCATATTTCAGATCGGCAAGGGCGGAATAACCGAGGAAACGGTGCTGCAGATCGGAAACGCCCTTGAGGCACGGGAACTTATTAAGGCCAGAGTGCTGGAAAACAGCGGATTTACCGCAAGGGAGGCGGGCGACGCCCTTGCCGAGGCCTGCGACGCTGCCGCCGTTCAGGCTGTGGGAAGCAAGTTCGTGCTTTACCGCCCCTCCAAGAAGAACAAAAAGATAGATCTTAAAAACGCCGCAAAAGCCGGCAGATAAGATGTCCGATAGGGTAAAAAGGCTTGCGTTGTTCGGCGGCAGCTTTTCGCCGCCCCATAACGGACACGTGGAGGCCGCGTTGAATTTTCTGCGAGCCTCGGAGGCCGACGAGCTTGTTATAATGCCATCGGGCTTACATCCCTGCAAAAGGCTCGGTTCCGAGGTGGAGGATAAGGACAGACTGGAGATGTGCCGCCTTGCCTTCGAGAGCGACGCACGCTTCGGCGGCAGATGCCGCGTTTCCGATATGGAGATAGCAAAGAGCGGCGTCAGCTACACTTGTGATACTCTTGAAAGACTGAAGGATACGGCAGACGAGATCTATATGCTCGTAGGAGCCGACGTGCTTTGCGGTATGGAAAACTGGAAGGATGCGGAGCGAGTGTTCAAGCTTGCCGTGATCTGCTGTGCAAGGCGGGGGGATGCAGCCGCAGAGGATGCCGCAAGGCGATATGCGAAAAAATACGGAGCACGCGTAACGATGCTGGATACGGATGAGCTACCCCTATCCTCGCACACGGTACGCCGCGCCGCGGGAAGCGGAGGGCTCCTTACAGGTCTCGTCCCGCATAACGTGGAAGTATATATCAGGGAAAACTCCCTTTACGGAGCAAATGCTATGACAGAACAAGAAAGATTTTCCGAGGAGGCGCTCTCTCGGCTTCGGGAGATCGTTAGGGGAAAAATGAGCGAAAAACGCTTTTCCCACACCCTTGGAGTTGAAAGAAAGGCGGCAGAGCTGTGTGCCGTCTACGCACCCGAAAAAACGGGTATGATGCGTGCCGCCGCGCTTCTTCACGACGTTACGAAGGAATTAAAAAAGGACGAGCAGATATATTTGTGCGCCAAGTACGGCATTACCGTGGACGGCGACGTATTGGCGGCTCCCAAGCTGTTCCACAGCATTACTGCCGCCGCAATGATCCCCGACAAATTTCCCGAATTTGCCGTACCGGAGCTTATCCGCGCAGTGTCGGTACACACCTCGGGCGCCGAGGATATGACCCTTTGCGACAAATTGCTGTATCTTGCGGATTACATTGAGGACACAAGGACCTTCCCCGACTGCGTTGAGCTGCGCGAGTTTTTCGATAAAGGCATCGCGGCGGCAAAAACGGCCGAGGACAGGGAAAAAGTGCTGAGAGATACTATGCTTCTCAGCTTTGATATGACCATAAGAAATATTCTGGACGAGCAACGTCCCCTTGCTGTGGTAACTGTTCGCTCCCGAAATGCCATTTTGAAGGAATGCCGCGAGTAACGGCGGAGAGGTAATTATGGAAAAGGATAACAAGGAAAACGGCAGAGCGGCGGAGAGCTTGACCCGCGTGTTCTCCGCAACCGATAATCAAGGCGGGGATATGCGCCGCCCTGCCCGTGATGCAAGACTTCGCAACGTTCCGCCAAGGAAGGATGAGCCCGATTATCTGAAGGTGATATTGCTTGTCCTTGTGGTGCTGACTGCGGCGGCAATAATCACCCTGCTTGCCGTGCACGCCTTCTACCGTCCCGCAGTGGATACGGGAACTCCGTTTGATACCGGCGGCAGCATTACCACCGAGGTGCCTCCGGCTACCGATCCCGTAAACACGGGTAATGTAACCGACGAGCCCGTGGTTACCGACCCTCCCTCCGTGCCCGGCGTGACCTACACCCGCAATAAGGACAGCATAAACTTCCTTGTTTTGGGTATGGACAAGATGTCCGCAAGCACCGACGTGGTTATGGTCGTTAATTTCAACACCGCAACCAATAATATGAGCATCGTTCAGATACCCCGAGATACTTATATTGAGTGCTCCGACGGAAAAACGGGAAGAGTGAACGCCATATACGCTCATTTCGTTAATCTTTCTCCCGATTCCATGACGGCCAAGGAGCAGCGCAGGTATGCAATGGAAAAGACCGTGGAGTCAATTGAGCAGGGTCTTTGCATACAGATAGACTACTACGCGCTCATCTTCCTTGATGCATTCAAGGAAACGGTGGATGCCATGGGCGGAGTGGAGATCGAAATACCCTTTGATATGTATTACGTGGACGATACTCCCGGTCAGGAGCTGTATATTGATCTTAAGGCGGGAAAGCAGGTTCTTAACGGCGACAAGGCAGAGCAGTTCATTCGTTTCAGAAGCGGCTATCTGCTTGCGGATATCAGCCGTATGGATGCGCAAAAGATGTTTATTTCCGCAATGCTAAAGCAGCTTAAGAGCAGTCTTTCGGTTACTACCGCTGTGAATATTGCAAAAAGTGTCCTTGATAATCTTACTACGGACATCTCCATTGCAGACGCACAGTACTACGTCACCAAGCTCTTTAACGTGGATCTGTCCAAGATGACTATGGTTACCATGGCGGGCGACGGATGCCGCACGGGTACCTCCGGTGCGTGGATGTACGTTATCAGCCGCAGCGCGGCACTCGACACGGTAAACACTTACCTGAACGTATATAACGAAGATATTACCGAGGAAATATTTGATTCCGCCAAGAGGCTTACAAACACGGATGACGATGCTATGATGGCTATCTACAACTCCGATATGAGCTCAAAGCCCGTAAGCGGCGAAAATGCAGGCGATATTTATATTCCTCACTAAGAGGAGGAAAGGATAAAAAATGGCAGATATGGAAAATAAGGAGCTGTCTCCCCGCGAGATAGCGGAGATAGCAGTAAAGGCGCTGGATTCCAAGCGCGCAAAGGATCTGAAGCTCCTTTACGTTGAGGAGCAGACCACCCTTGCGGATTACTACGTGCTTGCAACGGGTAATTCCAACACGCAGATACGTGCCCTTTCGGGCGAGGTGGAGGATAAGCTTGCGGAGGCAGGCGTTACCGTAGGTCATATCGAGGGTCACGGCAACGGCTCCTGGGTGCTGATGGATTACGGCTGTGTTGCCGTTCACGTCTTCTCCCGTGAAGCAAGAGATTTCTACAATCTCGATAAGCTGTGGAGCGACTCGGAGCAGATCGACATTGCTTCCATAGTTACCCCCGAAGACAAAGACGAAAATAAGGACTGACGAGGTTTTATTATGAGATACGATCACTTACAAATCGAGAAAAAGTGGCAGGAATACTGGAAAAAGAACGAGACCTTCAAGACCGACGTCTGGGATTTTTCCAAGCCTAAGTTCTATGCCCTTGATATGTTCCCCTATCCTTCGGGAGTAGGTCTCCACGCGGGACACCCCGAGGGCTACACCGCAACCGACATCGTTTCCAGAATGAAGAGGATGCAGGGCTATAACGTTCTTCACCCCATGGGATACGACTCCTTCGGTCTCCCCGCCGAGCAGTACGCCGTATCCACCGGAAACCACCCCAACGGCTTTACCCAGAAGAACATCGAGACCTTCTCGAAGCAGCTGACCGAGCTTGGCTTTGACTACGACTGGTCCAAGATGATCGCAACAAGCGACCCCGATTTCTACAAATGGACTCAGTGGATCTTCAAGCAGCTCTACCTCGACGGCTACGCGCAGTATATTGATATGCCCGTAAACTGGTGCGAGGAGCTTGGCACGGTGCTTTCCAACGACGAGGTCATCGACGGCAAGAGCGAGAGAGGCGGCTTCCCCGTTGTCAGAAAGAATATGAAGCAGTGGGTCATCAATCAGCCCGCATTTGCCGAGGAATTGCTTGAAGGACTCGAGGAGATAGACTTGCCCGAATCCACCAAGCTGATGCAGAAGAACTGGATAGGAAAATCTACCGGTGTTGAGGTCAAATTCCAAATCGTCGGCGGCGGTGAGTTCTCTATCTTTACTACTTGTATCGAAACTATCTACGGTATCACCTTTATGGTGCTTGCTCCCGACGGAGAGATCGTAAAGTCGCTTATGCCTCGCATTGAAAACAAGGAAGAGGTTCAGGCATATATCGACGAGACTCTCAAAAAGAACGATATGGACAGGACCGAGCTCAACAAGACCAAGTCCGGCTGTGAGCTGAAGGGCGTGACCTGCATCAACCCCGTAAACGGCAAAGAGGTCAGAATGTTCATCGGCGACTTCGTCCTTGCAAGCTACGGCACGGGCGCGGTCATGGCGGTTCCTTCCCACGATCAGAGAGATTTTGAATACGCTATTGCCCACGATATTGATATGATCCAGGTCATCGACGGCGACGAAAAGCTCGGCCACGTTGACGTTTCCGAGGCGGCATTTGAAAAGCAGGATTACCTTGGTAAGGGCTACAGACTTATAAACTCCGAGGAATTCACCGGTCTTACGGTGGAGGAGGCAAAGGAAGCCATCACCTCCAAGCTTGAAGCACAGGGAGTTGCAAAGAGAACGGTAAACTACCACTTCAGAGAGTGGATATTCGCCCGTCAGAGATATTGGGGCGAGCCCGTTCCCGTGGTACACGGCGAGGACGGCAAGGTCCACGTTCTTCCCGACGAGGAGCTTCCTCTCATTCTTCCCGAGCTTGAAAACTACAAGGGAGTAGGCGGCAAGGCACCCCTTGAAAACGCGGAAGAATGGAAGATGTACGATAATAACGGCATCAAGGGCAAGAGAGAGACGTCTACGATGCCCGGCTCCGCAGGATCCTCCTGGTACTTCCTCAGATATATCGACCCCAAAAACGAAAACGAGTTCGCAAATCAAGAGCTTCTCAAGCACTGGATGCCCGTTGACCTCTACATCGGCGGTCCCGAGCACGCGGTAGGCCATCTTATGTACTCCAGGATCTGGAACAGATACCTGTATAACAAGGGTCTCGCTCCCACCAAGGAGCCCTTCAAGAAGCTGGTCCACCAGGGCATGATACTTGGCGCTAACGGCATCAAGATGGGTAAGAGATTCCCCGAATTCGTTGTAAATCCCTCCGACGTAGTAAGAGATTACGGCGCGGATACCCTCCGTCTTTACGAGATGTTCATGGGTCCCCTTGAGGTCTCCAAGCCTTGGAGCGACGCAGGCGTTGACGGAGCTCGCCGCTTCCTCAACCGTGTTTGGGCATTCTTCACCGAGCCTCAGAACATAGTGGACGACGCCGTTCCCGCCCTTGATAAGGTATATCACAAGACCGTCAAGAAGGTAACCGAGGACTTTGAGAAGCTTGCGTTCAATACCGCTATCTCTCAGATGATGATCTTCGTAAACGCAGTTTATAAGGAAGGCAAGTGCCCGAGAGAGTATGCCGAGGGACTTATAAAGATGCTCTCTCCCATCTGTCCTCATATAGGTGAGGAGATCTGGGAGCAGCTGGGACACGGTAACACCATAGCATACGAAAGCTGGCCCACCTATGACGAGGCAAAGACCGCAGACGATGAAGTCGAGGTGGTAGTTCAGATCAACGGTAAGATCAAGGCAAAGCTCCTTGTTCCCGTTGATATGCAAAAGGACGAGGTCCTTGCTCTTGCAAAAGCAGACGAGAAGGTTGCCGCCGCCATGGAGGGCAAGACCGTTGTCAAGGAGATAGTTATCCCCGGTAAGATCGTTAACATAGTGGTAAGATAAAATGATGGATATAAGCATTGCCTCCCTTATCGAGCTTGTAAGGGAGGCAGGAAAAATACTTCTTGGCGAGGGCAGGACCCACGTCAGCGAAAAGGGCTATGCCGATTTCGTTACCGAGGCGGATCTCGCCGTGCAGAGCTTCCTTATAAAGGAGCTTCGCGTTCGTTACCCCGAGGCAGACGTGCTTTCCGAGGAAAGCGACGTTATCCCCGATAAAAACGGTCCCGTATTTATAATCGACCCCGTGGACGGAACCACAAACCTTATCCGCCGCCTGAACCAGAGCTGTGTTGCTCTCGGCCTTGTTTTTGAGGGTAAGCCCGTTATCGGCGTTGTTTACAATCCATTTAACAACGAGATGTATTGGGCAGAGCGCGGCTGCGGCGCGTTTTTGAACGGAAGGCGTCTTTCGGTCTCCGATAACGGTGATATAAGGCAGAGCCTTGCCGTAATCGGTACCAGCCCCTACCGCCGCGACAACGCCGAGGAAAATATGCGTATGATAAAGAAGGTCTTTGATACCTGCCTCGACATACGCCGCTTCGGCTCCGCCGCCCTTGATATGTGCGCGGTGGCAGACGGCAGATACGAGCTGTTCTGCGAGTCCGACCTGAAGCCGTGGGATTTCTGCGCCGGCAGCATCATACTTACGGAGGCAGGCGGTAAGATAACCGATTGGAAGGGAAATACCCCCGATTATTTCCGCAATCTGGACATCGCCGCCACAAACACCGCAGTGCACGACGCGCTGCTGGAGCTTGTTTCCGATATAAAAATAAAATAATAAAAACCGTACGGTATGGCCAATGGGTCTGTATCGTACGGTTTTTGCCGTTCTACTGAAAACTTTTGCTTAATAACGAAAAAGTTTTCAGTAGTATTGAAAACTTTTCTTGACAAATGCAAAAGTTTTCAGTACAATGTACGTGAGGTGATGAAATGATATACAGGGAACACTATATCAAGCCGGTAAGAGAGTTTTATGATTCCGACCTTATAAAGATCATAACAGGGATAAGGCGCTGCGGAAAATCCGTAATTCTTGAACAGATAATGGCCGAGATCTCCAAAAAAACAGATAATATAATATACCTCAATTTTGAGGATAGAAGAGTTAGCGGAAGCATTCTCAACGGTGAAGCATTGATCGATCACGTTGATGCCAACAGAAAACAGGGAAAGTGTTATCTGTTTCTCGACGAGATACAGATGCTTAACGGTTGGCAGGATGCTTGTAAGACCCTGCGGCTTTACGATTGCTCGGTATTTATTACCGGTTCCAATTCCAAGTTGCTTTCCGCTGAATTCACAAAGGAGCTTAGCGGAAGATACGTGGCCTTCCGCGTTCGTCCCTTCGTATATAAAGAACTGATAGAATATGCAAGGGAGCTTGGCAGAGAGGTATCCGTCATCGATTATCTTGTATGGGGAGGCTTCCCGAAACGTATTGAATTTGCGGATCCCGAGGCACAGCGAAGATATCTGTGTGATATTGATGATACGATCGTAATAAACGACTTGCTAAACAGATACAAGATACGCAAGGAGGGACTTTTCAGAAGCTTGGTGGATTACGTGCTTCGCTCCAATTCAAGGATATTTTCATCCAAATCCATACGGGATTACGTAAAAAAAGAGTACGGAGCTTGCTCTGTCAACACCATAACCAAGTATATCGGTTATCTTGAAGAAGCATATATTATAGAATCAGTGAAGCAGTATTCCACAAAGACAAAGACTCTGCTGAATTTTTACGAAAAAATATATGATGCCGACGTTGCGCTGAATTCTATTCGATGCCCCGATAACAGATACGATCTTTCCCACAATATGGAAAACGTTGTATACAACGAGCTGATATATATGGGATATAACGTTTTAGTATATAATAACGGTGGAAAAGAAATAGATTTTCTTGCTCAAAAGGGGAATAAAAGGTACTACGTTCAGGTGGCTTTAAGCGTTGCGGAGGATAAGGCATACGTCCGAGAGTTCGGTGCCTTTGTCGGAACGGATCCCCTTTCCCAAAAAATATTGATAACCAACGACGAGCTTGATTATTCAACAAGCATTGTAAAACACATTCGTCTGAAGGATTTTTTGTTGTCTGAAGATTTAGATAAATAAGCAAATCCCCAAAACGGTTTGGACTGAAGCGAGGCGATGATATGGAACTTAAGATAGCGATATGCGACGACGAGGCGGGGCAGAGAGAGTACCTGAGGGACGTAGTTACCGCGTGGGCAAAAAAGAACCGCCACGGTGCGGACGTAAGGGAATACGAAGGTGCAAAGTCCTTCCTTTTCGATTACGGCGAGGAAAAGGACTTTGATATTCTGCTGCTTGACATAGAGATGCCGGAAATCAACGGAATAGAACTGGCAAAGACCGTGCGGGCAGAAAACAGCACTGTACAGATAGTGTTCGTAACCGGATATTACGAGTATTTCAGCGACGGCTTCGACGTTTCCGCCCTGCATTATCTTATAAAGCCCGTAAACGAGGGGCGGCTTTGCCCCGTCCTTGACAAGGCTGTGTCGAATCTTGCATACAGGCAACGCTCGGTGCTCCTGTCCACTTCGGAGGGAGACGTTAAGATATCTATCGGTGATATCATGTATCTTGAATCCGAGGGCGTATACGTCGTTGTGCACGCCGTAAATCAAAAATACCGAGTTCGCAATACCCTTGCCAAGCTTTCGCAACAGCTGGACGGCACGTTTTTCAAGGTGCACCGTTCCTTTGTTGTGGGGCTGAAATACGTTAAAATGATAAGCCGCACTCAAATAACGATGATAAACGGGGACGTGCTTCCCATCAGCCGCGGACTGTACGACGACGTGCACGCGGCACTTATAAAGTATCTTTAAGGTGGAGTATGCTTTTTGACAGACTTATTGAAAAGAGAATAGCCGCCGCAGAAGCGGAGCTGATGGAAAAGTACTATGCCGAGGTGGAAAACATGTACACCAAGATGCGCGGCTGGCGGCACGATTACAGGCACCACATACAGGCAATGAAGGTGCATGCTTTAAATGGTGAATATAACGAGATAAACGCGTATCTTGATATGCTGGATAACGACCTCACAAACGTGGAGACCGTCATAAAAACGGGAAATCGCATGGCAGACGCGATCTTGAACAGCAAGCTTTCACTTGCGGTGGAGCGGAACATAAAAATAAAAGCGGAGGCAAAGATACCCGTAAGCCTCTCCGTTTCCGAGCTGGATCTCTGCATCGTTATCGGCAATCTGCTGGATAATGCCATAGAGGCGTGCGCAAAGCTCCCCATGGAGGAGCGTTTGATACGCGTTTATATGGAGATGAAGGGCAATTTTCTTTACATGGCCGTTACCAATACCGCCTTTGGTGAGAAAAAGCACAGCTTCCGTTCCGATAAAGGCGACGGACACGGCTTTGGCATCAAGCGGGTGGACGCGATAGTAAAAAAGTACGGCGGATACGTTACCCGCGCCTCGGAGGACGGTGCTTTCTCCACGGAGGTGCTTCTGCCGAGATAGTACCAGCCGGATCGCACGTTTCGTGCCGTCCGCTATGATCCTTTGGGAGCGTTGCGACCGAAGGAGCTTGGGGGCGTGATAAGGCGGCGATGATCTCGCCAAGATCCTTCGCTTCGCTCGGGGATGACAGGTAAGATGACGGTGCGGGAAAAAAGTGCAATTCGTATCAAATTTTCAGCATTTGGTAACAAATTGCACTTTTTTGTTTTCCGCGCGGTATAATTACCGCAGGTGGTGATGAAATGAAAGACAAAAATGAAAAACAAAAGAAAAAACGTAAGTATTCCCGTGTTGGAAGTATAGTATACGCCTTAAAAAGGCTGTGGCGTATTGATAAAAGCTTCGTGTTCTTTATGTTTGCTCTGGCACCCTTTGCCGCATTCACTCCGCTTGTGGGGCAATGGTTTTCAAAGGTGCTTATTGACCGCATCGGTGCAGGAGCAGAATTCGGCGAGCTTTTCGGTATCGTGGCTTCGTTTGTTTTGGCTGTTACGTTGCTTACTGTAATTCAGAACTTTCTGAACAGCCAATGCGGCGGACACAGGTATTATGCTACCGGCATTTATCAGCTTGAAAAGATGCGTGAAAGCACCTATAATGCAGATTACGAGGCGACCGAAACTCAGGAGTATAAGGAGATCTTCGGTTATGCATCACGCGATCTGAGCGGTGGTAATGCGTCCATGGAGTTCGTTTGGGAGGACATTTACGCGTTTCTTAAAAACGCTCTGGGGATATTTACCTATGCTTCCTTGCTTATGGTCCTTGACCCGTTGCTGCTTGTGGTAGTTGCAATTACCTCCGCTGTATCCTGGTTTACCTCCCGTTGGCGTCCCGCTTACAGGGAAAAGGTAAAGCATAACTGGGAAAAGGAAAACCGCAAGATGGATTATCTTGCGGGGCTTTCCTCGGATTTCCAAAAGGCGAAGGATATAAAGCTGTACGGTCTTGAGCCGTGGATAAACGGTATGCTTCGGGATTATCAGGCGTATATGCACAAGTGGCGCAAGCGCACAACGGCGCGGCAGATGTGGGCATCCTGCCTTGCGGGACTGATGGCGTTCGTGCAGAACAGCGCCGCATACGCCGTGCTTATAGGCGCGTTGCTTGCGGGTGAGATCACCGTGGGAAATTTTGTGTTCTATTTCGGGCTTGTGGGCAGTATTGCGGGCTTTTTGCAGGGGATGATAGGCGGTGTAGCCAAGCTTGCGGAGCGTGCGGATAAGATATCGTACTACCGTGAGGTAATGGATTATCCCAAAAAGCTCAACCACGGCAAGGGGTGCGCGCTTCCGACCGCACCCGTGGAGATAGAGCTGAGGGACGTTTGGTATAAATACGAGGGCGCGGAGGACTACACCTTAAAGGGCGTAACCCACACCATCGGTGCAGGCGAAAGCGTTGCCTTGGTGGGCATCAACGGCGCAGGAAAAACGACCCTTATAAAGCTTATCTGCGGCTTTTATACTCCCGCAAAGGGCGAGATACTTGTAAACGGTAAAAGGATAGAGGAATATAACATCGACGAATATTACGGTCTTATTTCCGCAGTATTTCAGGAGATACGCTCCATCGCATTTACTATGTTCGAGTTTGTGGCAAGCTGTGATCCGTACCGTCCGACCGCAAGGGCGGATGCGGAGAACGCCATGCGGCGTGCGGGGATATGGGAGAAGATAGAAGCTCTTGAAAACGGCATGGACACTCATCTTATGAAGGGAATATACGACGACGGCGTGGAGCTTTCGGGCGGCGAGATGCAGAAGCTGCTGCTTGCCCGCGCCATATACAAGGACGGTCCCATACTTGTGCTGGACGAGCCCACCGCTGCACTTGACCCCATTGCGGAAAATAAGCTGTACATGCAGTACAGGGAGCTTACCGAGGGAAAGACCTCCATATACATATCCCATCGCTTTGCTTCCACCCGATTCTGCGATAAGATACTGCTTTTGGAGGATGGCGTTATAAAGGAATGCGGCACCCACGAGGAGCTTATGCGCCTTGGCGGCAAATACGCCTACATGTTCGGTGTGCAGAGCAAATACTATAAGGAGGGCGAGATAGATGCGTAAGGAAAACGTAACCGTTCGTGCATTTAAGATGTACAACGCATACAATAAGCGTTATTTTCCCCTGAAGCTGCTTTCCACGGTATTTGATCGCGTTTCGCCCTACTTTAATCTGTGGATGTCGGCGGAGGTGGTCAACGCACTTTATGCCGCGGCAGAAAAAAGCGAGATATACACGCTGGTGCTTATTACACTTTTCGGCAATCTGCTTATCAGAGTGCTGGGAGCCGTTTTGCACCGTGTGGTGGAGCTGGAGCTTCAGCGCCTGAACGACAATCAAAACGCGGCGTTCAACGAAAAGACCATGTCCCTTGATTATTGCAAGTTAGAGGACCCGCAGATAAGACATATGCGCCGTAAGATAACGGAAAACGGCTGGATAAACGGATACGGTGTCAGCCAAATGCGCCACACCGCCGAGGAAATAATGATGACGGCGGTGGAGCTTGCGTTTTGCGCCGTTCTTTTCGGCGAGATGTTTGCTCTTATGGCATCAGAGCCGTTCAGGGTATCGGTGCTGCTTCTCGTTATCGGTCTTGTGGTGTCCATCGGGCTTTGTGCGTTTTTTATGTTTGCGTCCGCAAAAAAAGTATCCGAGTATTGGAACGAGGTCGGCGATATGATGCTGCGGGAGAACCGCATTTCGTCCGGCTATTCCATATTCGGCATGGATGCCCGCATCTATAAGCAACAGGATCTCTATGATGAACAGCAATACAAGCGAAACGAGGAACACAAGCGCGTATTTGCAAAGGCGTACCGCAAGCAGTTTATGTTGGATCTGCCGAATTATCTGTTTTCCCGCGGGGCGGAGCTTTTCAGCTATCTTATAATCTGCGCGTTTTGCGGCTTCGGCGTTTTTCCCGTGGGAAGTGTAATAAAGTACGTTGGTCATTTGAACAGATTCTGTTCAAGCATCGGCAGGATCTTCGGTATTGCTTCCGATATAAAAAGTAACGAAAAGTTTTTGAAGCAATACGTGGATTATTTCGATATACCAAACGATATGTACCAAGGCAGTCTTGCGGTGGAAAAGCGCAGCGACAAGCAGTTCGACGTTGAGTTTAAGGACGTAAGCTTCAGATATCCCGGTGCGGATAAATACGCGCTGAAAAACGTCAGCATAAAGCTGAAGGTGGGAGAGAGGCTTGCGGTGGTAGGCATGAACGGTTCGGGCAAGACCACGTTCATCAAGCTCCTCTGCCGCCTTTACGACCCAACGGACGGAGAGATACTGATGAACGATTTTAACGTGCGCAAGTACGACTACCGTCAGTATCTTGACCTGTTCTCCGTAGTCTTTCAGGACTATTCGCTTATGGGAGTTCCCCTTGGTAATAATATTGCGGGAGCGGCAGCTTGGGACACGGAAAAAGCGGAGCGTCTTATCGAGGAGGTGGGGCTCGGTGCACGATATGCCGAGATGCCCAAGGGACTTGAAACGCCTCTTTACAAAAACTTTGATAAGGACGGAGTGAATATTTCGGGTGGAGAGGCGCAGAAGATCGCACTTGTCCGCGCCCTGTACCGCAATGCTCCGTTTATCATTCTGGACGAGCCTACAGCCGCCCTTGATCCCATTGCGGAGGCGGAGATATATTCCAAGTTCGACGGCATAGTCGGGGACAAGACCGCGATCTATATCAGCCACCGCCTATCCTCCTGCCGCTTTTGCGATAAGATAGCGGTATTCCACGATGGAGAGATCATTCAGGTGGGCACTCACGATGAGCTGCTCTCTGATGAAAACGGCAAGTATTATGAGCTGTGGAGTGCTCAGGCGGGGTATTACAAAGAATGATAAAAACCGTCCGTTAAGGCGCACCTTAACGGACGGTTTTTATTATTTGTTTCCAAACACAAGTCGAAGGGAGAAGACGTTGTCCTCGGTCTTGAACTCGAAAAATACGTTGTGCTTTTCGCAGAAGGCTGCGATGGAGCGGGTGCCGAAGCCGTGCTCCTCGTCGTGGTTTATGGGAATTCCGTTATCGTCGAACTCCACCTCGCCGTTGAAGCTGTTCTGTATCTGCATCATAAAGCAAGGTGCGGTGAGGACCGATATTTTCAAGTACCGCTGTTCCGGAGGCAGAGCCTCGCAGGCATTGATGGCGTTCTCTATAGCGTTTGCAAGCACCACGGCAAGCTCGGCCTCGGGCACGGACAGCTCGTCGGGAAAGTCAAGGCTCGTTCTAAGGCTGATGCCCATATTTTCCGCCCGCTGAAGATAGGAGGCGAACACGGCATCAAGCACCGTGTGATTGCAGTATCTCTTTACTCGGGTCTCCTTTATGGCGGCGTTGTATTCGTGCACCAGGGTTTTCAGCTCGTCATACTGCTTTTTTTCCACCAGACCCGCAATGGTCTGCATCTTATGGCGGTAGTTGTGGCGCTCCATACGGAACTTTTCGTTGGCGGCGGAGAACTCGTTTGCCCTTGCGGTGATATTGCTTACCTGAAGCTGGAGGATATCGTCACGCTCGGTCATTTCGTGGAGCTTTTGCTGGTTGCGGAGAGTTGAAAAGATATGTAGGTATATGGCCGGCATCAGCAGAAATATCAGTATTGCCGTGGGAATATACTCGGGGCGCTCTATTATCGGCACCGGATGGTTCATCATAAGGGATATGGCCACGTAGAATATGGCGGAGATAAGGGCAAGCACGCCCCAGCCCTTTTTTGTATGTCTTTGCATTTCAAGGTATCCGGGACGGAGCCTTTTGTAAAAATAGATCTCGAATATGGGGAGGATAACGATGCGGGAAACGAACATAAATACGTAGGAATCCGGAGTGATATAATAGTTGAGTATCTGGGTGATATATATTATCTCAAGCACCGTTGTGTCCACAAAGCAGAAGGTAAAAAGAAATCTTCCGTCGCGGTTTTTTGCGATGAACCAAAAGAATATCAGGCTTGGCAGCGTACAGGTGGCAAGCATCAGAACACCGAAGCTGTCCGATGGCACAAAGCACATCAGCACGATGTTTACCACGATCAGCGGCAGCATTGTCGACAGGGTAAGCACGGTCGCTTTTTTCCTCGGATATCTGGATTCGAAAAGCATAACGAACATAAGCAGAGTGTGCAAAAGCGACCAAACGAGGGAAATATCTCTCAGTATCATAATTTTGCCTCCGATTCAAACCAATAGCTTGTCCACGTCGAGCGCAGCTCTCGGCACAGTTTAACGCCGATGGGCAATTTGTACTTTCCCACAAAGACCAGCTCGTCATTTCCCACCATAGTGATATGGCGCAGGTTTACCACGGTGCCCTGACCGCAAATAACGAAGCGCGGATCCCGCGCAAGCTCGGCAACCGCCTCGGCAAAGGGGACCCTGAGGGTAACTCCGTCCACGGTCCTTCCGCTTGCGAGATGGTAGACCACCGCTCTTCTGGAAAGCTCTGCATACATAATATCGTCGTAAGACAGCTTAACGCTGTTCTTTTTGGTTTTCACTATCAGGCTTTTTTCGTTTTTGCTTTTGGAGGCAAGCACCGCCTCGTCGATAGCGGCAAAAAGCTCCTCGGTATTGATAGGCTTCAGCAGATAGCTTTGTGCCTTTACCTTGTAGGAGTCAAGTGCAAAATCCTCCTCGGAGGTCAGGTATATTATCCTGCCGTTGTAGCCGTCGTTTCTGAGCATTTTTCCAAGCTCGATGCCGTTGATATGAGGCATAACTATATCAAGCAGATAAATATCGTAGCCTCCGTTCTTGTGCGCGGCCTCAAGCAGGTCCTCGGCGTGGGAGAACACCTCAACGGACAGAGCGCATTCCTCGTTTTTGTTAACGTATGCTTTTACCGCTTCCTCCGCCTGCCGGCGGCACAGGGCGGTATCGTCGCAGATTGCCAACTTCAACAGCATCATTCCTTTCTGCTCTTTATGAAGTCATTTTAGCATAAGGTCTTGAAAAAGTCTATAGAAAAGGCACGAAAAAACCTTTTTGCATAAAACCGTGCGCAAAAACGGCTAAATATACGCACTGCGTTTTTGAACGTATTATTGTGATAAGATATTAATGTCAATAATTACGTGCGCAGCGGAGGTGAATATATGGATAACGTGCGTGTAGCCATTTGCGGTAAGCTTGATACCGCTCACGCAATGCTTGTTAAAGAGGGAGTCAAGCAAATAGACAGTTATTCGGATGCCCTTGACCTTGCCTATAATATTCGAAGCGGAGAGGAGTACCATCTTATTCTCGTTTACTCTCCCCAGGGAGAGGGACTTATGGATACCGAGTATTCCTTTGGCTACGGGGATAACGGGCAGCGCTGCTCCGTTCCCGTAAGATTGCTGAACGAGCCTGCGTGCCATTCGGCGCTTTTGGAGTTGAAAAGTACCGTGCACGGGATCTCGAAAAAAATACGCGAGACCGAGAATTCGTTTTCATAAGATTATGGCAAATTGTGTTGATTTTTATGGAAATCGGTTGTATAATAACTAATTAGCATATTGCACCCTTTAAGGGTATTAAAGCATAATATTTTCATTTATATATGGAGGAAGCATGAAAAGAATTTTGAAAAGAAGCCTGAATCTTTTTCTGGCTTTCGTAATGGTTTTCTGCTCGGTGCCGATCTCTTACATCGGCGCGGCGGAAGAGCCAACGGTTGAGATAGTCAGCTTTATGCGCGGACCGCAGGATGACTTGCGTTCGTCCGAGCTGCTTGAAGCCCGCTTGTCTAATTACAGCGGTAACGCTCACGAGCTTACCTATAAGTGGACAAACGGCTTGGAAACCTATCTTTACTTATACAACTCACATAATATGTACGGTATCAACGATACCGCAGGCGAGGTGTCCGTAAGCTCCGACCGCACCTACAGCGGAGTCGGTTATCAATGGGCATCCGTTTACGGTGCAAATATTGATGCAGAGGACCTGCTCGGTACCGTTACCGTTGAGGTGTACGATAAGGATGGAAATCTTATCTGCTCCGACAGCCACGAGGGAACCCGTGAGCGTAGCGGCGGTAGCTTTTACAATCCCAGATATACCTATCACGGCTTCGTGCTTGACGATCTTGCCGCAGATCTTCAGCCTGCCAGTATAGGTATTTTCGAGGGGGACACCAAGAGCATCCTCAACCTTCTCGGTGAGAGTGCGATAGTACATATCACCTGTACCGCCTGCTCCGTAAGCGATGCGGATATAACGGCAGGCGAAAGCCGCGTTACCATAAGCAGCAACGGTCAGTCCATAACGGGCGTTGCCGCAGGTACGGCTGCATCAGTTCCCGGAGATGCCACTCTCAGCATTTCCGTTGGCAAGGATAACTGTAAGTTCCATCAGTACTCGGATGCGAACGCTACTATTCCCGTATTCGTGTTCAAAAAGCCTACCACCACCACCGCGGCAACCACTCTTACCCTCACGGGTAACTTTGACTCCCGCTGCGAGTACTACCTTGACGGCGTTAAGGGTACGGAGGGAACCGACGAAAACGGCGATCGCGTCGTATATTGGACCGGTCTTACCCCCAACACCGAGTACGAGGTAGAGGTGCGCGCAAAGTATACCGATGCGGGCGGAGCGGAAAAGTACGTTTACGCTTGGGTATACGATACCACCCTTCCTATATATACCGTAACGGTTACCACTCTGCTTAACGACGTTGTAACCGATATCGACGATATCCACGGCGAGGAAGTAAAGCTGTTCCTCGGCGAGGAGAATGCGGCCATCGATGCGGTGCATATTCCTCTTACCCGCACCGCAACCGGTACCTACGTTGCTACGGTAGGTAACGGCACCTATTATCTCTATCATCAGGATAGCGACGGTCAGCCCCACCATCAGGCAGGCACCACCGCAGTTATCGTAAATAATGCAAACGCAACCATGAACGTTTACCATTACAGCGTCGGTTACAATACCGGTGCGGGTGCGTTCAATGCGGGCGAGGATCCCGGCACAGAGAACTATGCTGTCGGCTCCAAGATAGTTGCCACCGATAAGATCCCCGTGCTTGACGGCTACATCTTTATGGGCTGGCAGTGGAGCGGCGGTACCGCGGCAAGCGGCGCTACAGTTACCGAAAGCATTACTGCTCCCATAACCCTCACAGCGATCTGGGAAAAGGCAGTAAACGTTACCGTAAACGTAATAATCGACCACGAGGACGAAAACGGTCATCTGGATATGGACGGTGCCACCAAGGGCGACGTTACCATAGAGCTTACCGAGAAAAAGTCCGGAGCTTCCTTATTTACTCCCACGGGTCTTACCAAGACCTACGACGTTACGGTTGAAGCCGAGGTTACAGAAACCCAGCATCTCGGACACGTATTCAGCGGACTCCACGGCACCTCCGAGTTTGCTGTTTCCGTTACCAAGAGCGGATACGACGTTTCCTACGATGCGCCCGTTAAGGACGCAGACGGAAACTGGACTATTACCGCAAGACTGAAGTACAACTTCGACGATTTTGATCTTGCCTTCGAGGTGGAGATGGATCCTACCGTTCCCACCGAGCTTTATCCCAAGAGCGTTAACGTAAGAATACAGATATTCTACGAGGGCGCATGGCACACCATCGACCAGCTCTCCGGCGACGTTCCCCCCATTTACGTTGCCATCGATCCCGCAACCGGCAAGGGAAGCGGCACTTATCCCGTATGGAAGTATCTCCCTAACGGCGACGTTGCTAAGTACAGAATTATCGTAACCTCCTTTACATATGCCGACGGAACTGCCACAAGAGCAGTTGAAGAGGTCGCACAGGTCGTTTACGGCGACGGCAACTACACCGCAACTCTCGGCGGCGTTGACGACGGTGAGCTTTGCGGCACCGTTAAGGGCGCGTATTTCGACGGCGCAGCCCAGAAGGGCGTGCTTGACGCGGTAGTTACCGTAGAAAAGTACGACGTTACCTTCGACGCACAGGGCGGCACCGTTAACGGCGCGGCAACCGATACGGCAGAGGACGTTTATTACGTTCCCGACTTTGACGGTTACGTTCCCACCCGTGCAAGCTACGTATTCAAGGGCTGGTACGAGGATGCGGAGTGCACCACCCCCGCTACCGAGGGCAAGCTTCTGGTTGCTGATATCACCCTCTATGCAAAGTGGGAAGCAGTTCAGACCATTACGGGTGTCGTTACCGTTGAAGGCTCCTATGAGCTGGACGGTCAGACCGTTGACATTCCCGAGAGCAGCAAGGCCGCTAAGGTTCTTGTGAATCTTATGGAGATCGTCGGTAATGCTGAAAATCTTGTTGCCAGCACGACCGTAAACGTTACCTACGGTGCTGATGGAAACGGCGTTTCCGATGAATACAAGTTCGAGGGCCTCAGCGAGGAAAAGACCTACCGTATCTACGTTAGTGTTGTAAACTACGATACCGCATATCAGAACGAGACCACAACAAGCGGCTTCAATGCTAACGATTACAAGGCCGTATTCGTAGCAGACCGTACCAAGACCTTTGTAAATGCACATCTGGATTTCGTTCCCGATCAGTTCGAGCTGAAGATCGAGGTGGATGCAACCGCCATCGGCGCAGGCTTCCGTCCTTCAAACGTTATCGCACAAGTGCTTTCCACCATCGTTAACTCCGGCAACCCCTACATCCTCATCAGCCAGCACGTTGCTACCGGCGGCGTAGACATTGCTATGACCA
>JAFSCG010000144.1 GCA_017436885.1 Clostridia bacterium
ATCTCTGCCGCCGCCGCAATACCGTCCTCGATCTTGGTAACGGCCTTGCCCTTTGCACGGGGGATGTTCAGCTCGTTCAGCAGGTTTTCAAAGGCGTTTCTGTCCTCTGCACGGTCGATGGCGGCGCAATCGGTGCCAACGATCTTAACGCCTCTGTCAAAGAGGGGCTGAGCCAGATTGATGGCGGTCTGACCGCCGAGAGATGCAACCACGCCCTCGGGATTCTCGAACTCGATGATGTTCATAACGTCCTCGGGAGTGAGAGGCTCGAAATAGAGCTTATCTGCCGTGGTGTAGTCGGTGGAAACGGTCTCGGGGTTATTGTTTATGATAATAGCCTCGTATCCGGCCTTCTTTATGGTCTGGACCGCGTGGACGGTGGAGTAGTCGAACTCAACACCCTGACCGATACGGATAGGACCTGCGCCGAGCACGACGATCTTTTTCTTATCCGTGAGAACGGATGCGTTCTCGCCCGTGTAGGAGGAATAGAAATACGGAATGTACGCGCCCGTGTGGCAGGTATCCACCATGCGGAATACGGGGAAAAGATTGTGCTCCTTACGGAAGGCGTAAACCTCCGCCTCGGTGCACTTCCACATTCTTGCAACGTATCTATCGGAGAAGCCCATCTTCTTTGCGGCGGTAAGGGTTTCAAGCTGACGGGGGTGAGCCTTAAGCTCCTCCTCCATATCAACGATGTTCTTTACTGCCTCCAGGAAGAAGGGAGTGATCTTGGTTATATCGTGGATCTGCTCTACGGTGATTCCGCGGTAAAGCAGCTCTGCAATGGCAAAGATATTATCGTCGCGGAAGGTGGAGATATATTCAAGTATCTCACCGTCTGCCATATTATCGAACTTGTGGTGGTAGATGTGGTTTACGCCCACCTCGAGGGAGCGCATGCCCTTAAGGAGTGCCTCCTCCAGATTGGAGCCGATACCCATTACCTCACCCGTTGCCTTCATCTGGGTGCCCAGCTGATTGGAGGCGGTGGTGAACTTATCGAAGGGGAAACGGGGGAGCTTTGCTATAACGTAGTCAAGAACGGGCTCGAATGCCGCGTTGGTGTTTGCGATACGGATGTCCTCAAGGCTCATGCCCACCGCTATCTTTGCGGTAACGCGGGCAATGGGGTAGCCGCTTGCCTTGGATGCAAGGGCAGAGGAACGGGAAACGCGGGGGTTTACCTCGATAAGGAAGTACTCGCTTGAATGGGGATCGAGCGCGAACTGTACGTTACAGCCGCCCTCTATCTTAAGCTCGCGGATGATCTTGATGGCGCTGTCGTTGAGCATTTTGCGATCGTGCTCGGAGAGAGTCATAATAGGAGCAACAACGATGCTGTCGCCGGTGTGAACGCCCACGGGGTCGATGTTCTCCATGCCGCAGATGGTGATCGCGTGGTCGTTGGAGTCGCGCATTACCTCGAACTCGATCTCCTTATAGCCCTTGACGCTCTTCTCTACAAGCACCTGATGCACGGGAGAAAGCTTGAATGCGTTAAGACCAAGCTCCTCAAGCTCTGCCTCGTCGTTTGCAAAGCCGCCGCCCGTACCGCCGAGGGTAAATGCGGGACGAAGAACGACGGGGTAGCCGATATCCTTTGCCGCCTTCTTTGCCTCCTCGATGCTGTATGTGATCTGCGAAGGAATAACGGGCTCGCCGATGGACTCGCACAGCTCCTTGAAAAGCTCTCTGTCCTCTGCGCGCTCGATGCTCTCGCTGCTGGTGCCCAGCAGCTCAACGCCGCATTCCTTAAGAACGCCCTTTTCCTCCAGCTGCATTGCAAGGTTCAGTCCCGTCTGACCGCCGATGCCGGGAAGGATGGCATCGGGGCGCTCGTAGCGCAGGATCTTTGCAATGTATTCAAGGGTAAGGGGCTCCATATATACCTTATCGGCAATGGTGGTGTCCGTCATTATCGTTGCGGGATTGGAGTTAACGAGCACTACCTCGTAGCCCTCCTCCTTAAGTGCAAGGCACGCCTGAGTGCCCGCATAGTCGAACTCCGCCGCCTGTCCGATAACGATGGGACCGGAGCCGATTATCAATACCTTTTTAATGTCCGTTCTTTTAGCCATAACGTTGATCTCCGATTTATAGAAAAATTATTTAAAACTCATTCGAAAACCTTCTTGCCGCCGCAAACGGTAAGAACGCATCTGCCGTAAAGCCTTTCCCCCTCAAAGGGTGTGGCCCTGCCCTTGGAACGGAAATCCGCGGGGTCTACCGTAAATTCCTCGTCCAGCTTCCAAACGCTGTAATCGTCGCCAAGGGGTATTCCGAAGCGCTTGCGCGGGTTAACGCACAGCACCTCCATAAGCCGTTCCATGGTCATTATCCCCGTTTTTACCAGCTTGGTATACATAACGGGAAACGCCGTTTCTATTCCCACAATGCCGAAGGCACTCTTTTCCAGCCCCTTGGCCTTTTCCTCCGTGCTGTGGGGTGCGTGGTCGGTGGCTATCATGTCGATGGTGCCGTCAAGAAGACCCGCAAGAAGTGCTTTTCTGTCCTCTGCCGAGCGCAGGGGCGGATTCATCTTGAAGCGTCCCTCCTCGCGCAGGTCCCCGTCGTCCATCACAAGATAGTGCGGAGCGGTCTCGCAGGTTACGTCAACGCCCGCCGCCTTTGCCTTTCTGATCACGTCCACGCTCTCCTTGGTGGAGATGTGGCAAACGTGGTATTTACAGCCCGTTTCCGCCGCAAGCTTCAGATCCCTTGCAATGGGCCCCCACTCGCTTTCGGAGCAGATGCCCCTGTGTCCGTGGTTTCTTGCGTACTCGCCGTCGTGGATATATCCGCCACGCAGCAAGGAGTTATCCTCGCAATGGGCAACTATGATCTTTCCAAGTGACTTTGCCCTCAGCATTGCCGCACGCATCATATCCTCGGACTGAACGCCGCGCCCGTCGTCGGAAAACGCGATGGCATCCTTCATGCCCTCCATATCCGCAAGGCATTCGCCCTTCTCGCCAACGGTGATGGCCCCGTAGGGATAGACGTTTATGACCGCGTCGCGGTCGATGATGTCCGTTTGCAGCTTCAGATTTTCGGGGCTGTCGGGCACGGGGTTGAGATTGGGCATCGTGCATACCGCCGTATATCCGCCTCTTGCCGCCGCGGCACTGCCGCTTGCGACCGTTTCTTTATAAGAAAACCCCGGCTCGCGAAAATGAACGTGCACGTCGCAAAAGCCGGGAAAAACAGTATATTCAAGCGTGTTAAAACCGCCGAGAAGCTCCGCGGTCAGGGAAGGATTCTGCATGGTGGTGCAGAATTCGGGAAGAGAGGAAATCTTTATCTTCTTGGTCTTTACAATCTCTGCCATAACTATCTCCCTTCAATATTTTATATATTCTAACATGGAGCAAGTCCTTTGTCAACGGGGATTTTGCGTTTTTATAACATTTACACAATAGCAATTTCTCCTTCGGGCAAAGTATTATACTCCTGCACAAAACCCCGCAAAAAACTTTGCACTTGACGGGCTTTCGATACTGTGCTACTATGTTCTCGAAGGGAGGGAAAAGCATGAAAAACACAATACACAGATGCAGGCGTTTATGGTATGCTATACTGCTTATTATCCTTGCTTGCGGCACGTTGTCCTGTAAATCGAAGGTCGAAGCCCCGCCGAGCTACGACGTGCCCGTGCTTATGTACCATCATTTTGACGAGGTGCCAAACGACTCCACCGTGATCACTCCCGCCACCTTTGAAAAGCATCTGAAGCTTATCCGCGACGAGGGCTTTAACACCGTTACGCCCGAGATGCTTCTCGACTACGTAACAAAGGGCGTTCCCCTGCCCGAAAAGCCCGTGCTTATAACCATGGACGACGGCTATTACAGCAATTATTCCGTTGCCTATCCACTGCTTGAAAAGTACGGTATGAAGGCGACCGTATTCCCCATTGGCTGGTGCATCGGCAAAAGCGAATACAAGGATACGGGCAATCCCATCATTCCCCATTTCGGCTTTGACGAGCTGCGCGAGATGCTTGATTCGGGCGTTATATCCATCGGCTCGCACACCTACGATATGCATCAATCCCGCTTATACGAAACGGCGGAAGCAAGACCAAACGTGCTTCCCCTTCCAAACGAGAGCAGGGAGAGCCACTTGGCCGCGCTTACCGCCGATCTTAATAAATATTCAGAGCTGTACCGTGCCCAAACGGGGAGGGATTTCCTTTGCCTTGCCTACCCCGAGGGGGCGTATAACGAGGATGCGGAAAGCACCGTGCACGCCTTTGGCATACAGATCACCTTTTCCACCGCCACGGACCGCCGCAACGTTATTTGCAAGGGAGACGTTTCCTCTCTTTATGCACTGCGCCGTTTGAACGTTACGGAGCAAATGACGGAGGCGGAGCTGCTTTCCCACCTTTACGGCAACGATTAGATCTTCGTTTTTCCCGACAAAATGTTCTTGTAATCCTCCAGATTTGCGCGAAGCAGACTTGGAGTGTCAAGTCCGTAGGGGCATTTTGCAACGCAGCTGCCGCAGCTCAGGCATTTTTCGATCTGCATCATTTTTTCCACCGCCTCGGGCGTAAGATGCTGTGCCGAGGGACTGCGACGGATAAGCTGGGACATTCTTGCGCAGTTGTTTATCTCGATACCCGCGGGACAGGGCATGCAATAGCCGCATGCACGGCAGAAATTGCCGATAAGCTCGCGTCTGTCCTTTTCTATAACAGCCTTAAGCTCCTCCGTCATTGACGGGGGAGTTTTCATATATGAGGCAAACTCCTCAAGCTCCCAGCCGTGCTGGATGCCCCAGATGGGAAGCACGTTCGGGAAGCGCGTCATCCACGCGAATGCGGCGGCGGAATTGGTGATAAGACCGCCGGAAAGGCCCTTCATGGCAATGAAGCCAACGTTATGCTCCGCGCAAAGGCGCACTATCTCCTCGTCGGTCTCCGTTGCAAGATAGCAGAAGGGGAACTGGAGCGTTTCGTAAAGTCCGGAGAGCACCGCTTCTCTTGCCACGTCGGGGCGATGAGCGGTGATACCGATGTGAAGCACCTTGCCCGAGCGCTTTGCCTCGGAAAGTGCCTCGTAAAGACCCGTGCCATCTCCCGGACGAGGGCAGAAGGAGGGATTATGAAGCTGATAGATATCTATTCTGTCCGTGCCGAGGGTGGCAAGGCTGGTCTCCAGATCGCGCAAAAGCTGCTCGCCGTTTTTCGCGGCGGTCTTGGTGGCTATGGTAATGCTGTCGCGGACGTGCCCCAGTGCCATGCCAAGCTTTTTCTCGCTGTCGGAATACGCGCGCGCAGTATCAAAAAAGGTAAATCCCGCCTCGTATGCCCTGCGGATCAAAATAACGGCTTCCTCCTCAGTTACGCGCTGCACGGGCAACGCGCCAAAGGCGTTTTGTGGGGATACGATACCCGTTTTTCCGAGAATTACTTTATTCATGAGCTTTTCTCCTTTTTCCTATCCTCATAACGAGCAAAATGAAGGCAACGCCCAGCACAGCACCCGTAAGATCCACTAAAATATCCTGTAATTGCATACTTCTTCCGGGCACGAAGTGCTGATGCAGCTCGTCGCTTATTGCATATATAAGTGCGCACGCAACGGAGGACAACGCACCGATCTTCACGGATACTGGGAAGGTGCGTGCCGTGAGAAAATACAGCATACCGAGAACGCAAAAGCAAAACATATGTGCCATTGTGCGGAGGGGAGGGTCCAGCTTATCCGCTATCTCCTGCCTTTCCGCATCTGTCATATCAGTATCGTTTTGTGTAAAAAATCTAACTATTTCAAAGCTGATATCACCGCTTCTTCCGCCCGATTCTTCGCTGTTTTCGGCGGAAAGAAAGAATATCACGCCCATCCACAAAACGCATAGGGCTATAAGAAATATTCTCAATGCAAAGGTCTTTTTACCGTTCATTTTTGCCTCTTTTCAGCAGCTGCCTCAGTTCTCCGAAGGGGAATATAAAGGTCAAAGCCCCGTACACGACCACGCCGCAAAGCACGCTGATGATAAGCGCAGGCACCTCGGACGTGCGCGGAAGGAGCGCTCCGTATGCAAAATGAGCGGCAAGGCCGCAAAGCACCGCAAATACCGTGCATTTCACAACGTCCGCAATATCTTGCAAGCGGAACAGCGCACCGCCGTGCCTTGCGTCGATAATATAATTCATCAAAGCACAAAGAGTGATGGTAATTCCCGTTGCCGCCGCAATACCCGCTACGCCGAAGGCATTTGACATTAAATACACAAAGCCCACGTTCAAGGCACAGCAAGCAAGGGACGTTACCATGGGAGCGGCAACTGCCTTGCGGGAAAAGAACAGCTTTTGCAGCACTTCGTTTACCGCCATTGCGGGCATACCGAGGCAGAACCACTTCAACGCCTCGGCCGTAAGGCGAGCATCATCAACAGTAAAATCTCCGTTCACAAAGATCATTTCTATGATCGGATATGCAAGCACAAAGCACCCCGCGGCCACCGGAAGCACCACGGCAAGCAAAAGCTTTAGAGAAACGGCAGTAAGTCTCTTCGCGCCTTTTTCATCCCCTCCCGCAGATGCGCGGGAAAGCTTGGGGAAAAGCAGATTTGTGGCAATAAATGAGAATACTCCGACGATAATGATATAAAAACGGTTGGCGTATCCAACGGCGGTAACCGCCCTTCCCTCCTCTATACCGGACGCAAAGCGGGTGTTTATAACGCTGATAACGGGAAGCAGCCAGCTTGCCACCAGCAGGGGCAGGAACGCCTTTGCTGCTTCGCGCACCTCGGGAGTGAGAAAGCGCAGCTTAAAACGGAAGCGGAAGCCCAGCTTCAGCGCCGTGGGAAGCTGTACCAGAGCCTGAAGCCCCCAGCCTGCAAGCATTGCCACGGCAAGCCCGTACACGCCGAAGCGCTCCTCCAAGAACAGCAGATAAATAACGATGGCACCGTTTGAAAACAAACTTATGATGCTTGGCAAGCGGAAATGCCCCATGCATTGCAACACGCCCACAAAGCAGAAGGCGATACCTGCAAATATTACCATTGGGAACATTATCCTTGTAAGCGGCACGGCAAGAGCCGCCGCTGCCACGGGTATCTCGGGCGCAAGCAGATGCACGAGATAAGGAGCAAGCAGCTCGCCCGCAACGGATATAAGCAAGGTTACGGACAGAATGAGATTAAAATAATCGGCGGCAAAGTCCATTGCCTTATCCTTGCCCTTTTTTACGGTCAACTCGGAAAAAACGGGGATAAACGCGGCGGTAACCACGCCACCGATAACAAAGTCGAACAGCATTATGGGAAGGCGGCTTGCGGTCTCGTAGGCGATGCCCTCGATGCCCGTGCCGTATGCTGCGGCGCACAGCACGTCGCGAACAAGCCCCAGCAGCTTTGCGCATACTGTGGCTATTGCCATTATTATGACCGTTACGGGAACCTTTTTTACGGAATTGTCCGCACTTTTCATACCTTAATCATCCTTTATGGGTGTGCCCAACACCTTAAGATCAAAATTGGGCAGATAATCTTTTTTGGCGGAGCTCCGCTCCTGAAACCATCCGATAAAACCAAGCTCCTCAGCCACCTGCATCACGGAGCCGTACTCAAAACCCGTAAGGCGACGGTTCATACCCTTTGGTAGATGCTCGGGGAATATCGGAGTAAACTGGCTCATAAGGCTTAGCCTTATTTTTGTAACGTCCACCTCTCTTGCCACAGCACGGAGGATGCTTATACTGTCCTCCCTGCATCCGGGCAAAATAAGATGCCGCATTATAACACCGCGGCGCATAATGCCGCGTCCATCAAAGGTACAATCTCCAAGCATTTCTATAGCCGGAACAAGAGCCTCGATGGCATTTTCAAAATAATCGGGAGCATTTGCAAGCCTGCCCGCAAGCTCGGAATTGCAGTACTTAATATCCGGCATATACACGTCGATGTGGCGACAAAGCTCGGGTATCCTTGCAGGGCATTCGTAGCCGCCCGTGTTCCAGACCACGGGAATGTGGGGGCGTGCGATATCCAAGGCGGCAAAGACCGACGGAGCAAAATGAGTGGCGGTAACAAGGTCAAGACACTCGGCACCCGCCTCCTCCAGCCTGCAAAAGATATCCGCAAGCTCGGAAACGGTAACCTCCTCGCCCTTTTTTTCTATGCTTATCTCCCTGTTCTGGCAAAAAACGCAGCCGAGAGAGCAGCCGGAGAAAAACACGGCACCCGCGCCTCTCTCCCCTGCAAGGCAGGGCTCCTCCCATTTATGCAAAGAAGCCGCGGCAACAAGGGCCCTTGCCCCGCCGCCGCAGCGTCCTGCCCTCTGCGTCCTGTCCGCGCCGCAAAGGCGCGGACACAAACGGCAGCTAAGGTATTCTTTTTGCATTATTCGCCGTATCCGTCGGGGTTCTGCTTCTGCCAACGGGCGCTGTCCTCGCACATACGCTCAATGCCGTACTGTGCCTCCCAGCCAAGGAGCTCCTTGGCCTTTGCGGGGTCTGCGTAGCACTCGTCGATATCGCCGGGGCGGCGGTCTACGATCTTATAGTTGATCTTGATGCCCGTTGCCTTCTCGTAAGCCGCAACGATGTCAAGAACGGAATATCCGTTGCCGGTTCCGATATTGAAATGCTCAATACCCTTTACCTTTGCGGCTCTGTCGAGAGCGCAGAGGTGAGCCTTTGCAAGGTCAACGACGTGGATGTAATCGCGCACGCCCGTACCGTCGTGAGTATTGTAATCGTTTCCGTAAACGGAGAGGCAGGGCAGCTTACCGCCTGCAACCTTGGTGATGTAAGGAAGCAGATTGTTGGGAATGCCCTTGGGATCCTCACCGATCAGGCCGC
>JAFSCG010000145.1 GCA_017436885.1 Clostridia bacterium
GCTGGCCATAACGGAAACGGGGCTTCCCTTCCAGGTGCCGGTATAGCCCTGAACACCGCGCACGTTGTTTACAAGTCTTGCATTCTCAAGAAAATTCTCTGCAATAAACTTTGCACGAAGGGGATCTCCGGGCATGAGCACGGAGGGAGCAAAGTCCTTAGGCTCTGCATTTATATGAGGGGTTGGATAATCGGACATAATTATACCGCCTTTCGATCAATTACTAACATTTTATCAACCAAATGCCTCCGTGTCAAGTGTAATTATTCCGCGAATTTGATATTGTTTTAACGATTTTATGTAAAGATAACAAAAATCAACCTTTATAATGACACATTTGACGAAAATGGTTATTTTGATTGAAAACCACCGTGAATTGTGTTATTATTGTATGGTAAATTAACAAAAACGGAAAGGAAACCTCTATGAACATTATAGTGTGCATCAAACAGGTTCCCGACACCAACAAGGTGGAGGTAGATCCGATCACAGGCGTTCTTAAAAGGAACGGCGTAGAATCAAAAATGAACCCCTACGACCTCTATGCCATCGAAACCGCACTTCGAATAAAGGAAGAAAAGGGCGGCACAGTTACCGTTATCACCATGGGTCCCCCACAGGCAGAAGCGGTCATCCGAGAATCATATTCTCTTGGTGCCGACGCAGGTATGCTCCTCACCGACAGGGCTTTTGCGGGTGCCGACGTTCTTGCAACAAGCAAGGCAATTTCCGGAGGAATCGATCTCATCGGTGATTATGACCTCATTATATGCGGCAAGCAGAGCACCGACGGCGACACCGCGCAGGTAGGTCCCGAGATATCCGAGTGGCTGAAGCTCCCCTCCGTTACCAACGTTACCGCAGTTCACGAGATCACGGACACCACCATAACCGTTACCCGCGAGCTTCCCGAGGCAACGGAAAAGCTGATGCTCACCTTCCCCTGCCTTATCAGCGTTGAGAAGGACATCTGCATTCCCCGACTGCCCTCATATCTGAAGAAGCAGGCAACCAAGGACAGAGAGATCAGATTTGTTACCCTCAAGGACTTGCGCGACAATTCCCCCGAGGGCTACGGACTTAACGGCTCGCCAACGCAGGTACAGCGCATCTTCCCGCCGAGCGTCAACGACGACCGCGAGATGTGGAAGGGCGACGGAAGCGAAATGAGCGAAAAGATCGCCGCAAAGCTCAAAGAGCTTAAGTTTATATAAGGGGGTCAGAACTATGCCAAAGCTTGTTATTGACACATCTAAAATAACCGACGTCCCCGCGTTTTTAAAGCTCTGCCCCTTTGGCGCGCTTTATGAAAAGGACGGAAAGGTGGACGTTTCTGCCGCCTGCAAAATGTGCAGGATATGCGTAAAGAAGGGTCCTGCGGGAGCCGCCACCTTCGTTGAGGACGAAAAGAAGCCCGAGATAAACAAATCGGAATGGAACGGCGTTGTTGTCTACGTTGACCACGAGGATGGAAAGATACACCCCGTCACCCTTGAGCTGCTTGGAAAAGCTAGAGAGCTTGCGGACAAGATCGGACATAAGGTATATTCCGTGTTTATCGGCAGCGGTATCAAAAATGCCGCAGAGGAGCTGCTTCATTACGGATGCGATAAGGTGTTCGTATACGACGATCCCGCACTTAAGCACTACATACCCGAGCTTTACACCACCGTTTTTGAAAGCTATATAAAGAGCAACAAACCTTGTGCTATTCTTGTAGGCGCGACCACTACCGGACGCGAGCTTGCGCCAAGAATCGCCGCAAGATTCAAAACCGGTCTTACCGCAGACTGCACCATCCTTGATATGGCGGAAAACACTGACCTTATCCAGATCCGCCCTGCCTTCGGCGGAAACATAATGGCGCAAATAGTTTGCCCCAACAACCGTCCCCAGCTTGCTACCGTAAGATACAAGGTTATGAATGCACCCGAAAGAAGCGCCGAAGCAAAGGGCGAAATAGTTCCCTGCTCCGTTGACGGAATCGACCTCTCCACCACCACAAAGATACTTGATATCAAGCCCAAGGAAAAGGTGAAGACCATCGAGAGTGCCGACGTTATCGTTGCGGTTGGACGCGGATTCAAGACCAAGGAAGATATTGCAATGGCAAAGGAGCTTGCCGATCTCATCGGAGCCGAGCTTGCCTGCACCCGTCCCCTCGTTGAGGGCGGCTGGATGGATGCAAAGCATCAGATCGGTCTTTCAGGCAGGACCGTAAGACCCAAGCTTATCATCTGCCTTGGAATTTCAGGTGCCGTACAGTTTGCCGCCGGAATGAACAACTCCGACGTAATATTTGCAGTTAACAGCGACGAGAACGCGCCCATCTTCAAGGTTGCTAATTACGGTGTTGTGGGCGACGTATACGATATCGTACCCAAGCTCATTGCGAACATCAAGGAGGGCAAATAATGATCTGCGAAAAGTGCTATAAATACTTTCTTGACCTTATCGGCGACAGCTCCCGCGTGCTTTATGCCGATGCTATAATCGAAGAATACAGCCACGACGAGCTTGGCGGCACCTACAGCAAGCCCGAGCTTGTTGTAAAGGCAGTAAGCGCGGAGGAGATCAGCGCAGTATGTAAATTTGCATACGAGCACGACATCCCCGTTACCGCAAGAGGAAGCGGCACGGGTCTTGTGGGCGCTTGCGTCCCCGTATGCGGCGGTATTATTATCGACACCACGCTCATGAACCATTTTCTTGAGCTCGACGAAGAAAATCTTACCGTAACCGTAGAGCCCGGCGTCCTTCTCATGGAGCTTTCCAAGTACGTTGAAGAGCACGATCTGTTCTATCCTCCGGACCCCGGTGAAAAGACTGCGACCATCGGCGGCAACATCAGCACCAACGCAGGCGGTATGCGCGCAGTAAAATACGGCGTTACCCGCGATTACGTTCGAGAGCTTGAGGTCGTTCTTCCCGACGGAAGGATAGTAACCTTTGGCGGTAAGATAGTTAAGAACAGTTCGGGATATGATCTTAAGGACCTTATAATCGGTAGCGAGGGCACTCTTGCAATTATCACCAAAGCGACTCTTAAGCTTCTTCCCCTGCCGAAAAAGACCATCAGTCTGCTTATTCCTTTCCCCGACATTTCCACCGCAATAAAGACCGTTCCCGCAATCATCAAGGCAAAGTGCATTCCCACCGCTATCGAATTCATGCAGAAGGAAGTAATCGAGGACGCGGAAAGCTATCTCGGTAGCAAGTTCCCCGACAGCTCTGCCGATGCTTATCTGCTTCTGAAGTTCGACGGACAAAGCACCAAGGAGATCGAAGGCTACTACGAGGGTGCCGCACAGATCTGCCTTGAGCGCGGCGCAAAGGACATCTTTATCAGTGACACCGCAGAGCGCGACGAAACCATCTGGAAGGCACGCGGAGCGTTCCTTGAGGCAATAAAGAACTCCACCTCCGATATGGACGAGGTAGACGTAGTCGTTCCCAGAAGCAACGTAAGCGAGATGGTAGAATTCTCCCACAAGCTTCAGGAAAAGGTTGGCGCGCGTATTAAGTGCTTCGGCCACGCAGGCGACGGCAACCTGCACATTTACGTCCTTAAGGACGATCTTACCGAGGAGCAATGGAAAGAAAAGCTTTCCGATGCCATGGACGAGATGTACGCAAAGGCTAAATCCCTTGCGGGAGAGGTCTCGGGCGAGCACGGAATCGGATTTGCAAAGAAGGAATACCTTAATCGCTCTCTCGATCCCGTTGCAATAGAGCTGATGCGCGGCATCAAAAAGGTATTTGACCCCAAGAACCTTTTGAACCCCGGAAAGATTTTTTAACAAAATACGAACAAAAGCTTTGCAATTTTACATAGAGCTATGGAGATCAATTCATGTTTAACGAACCAGGAAGTAAAATTAAGACATTTTCCATAATTATTTTCATCATTTCTGTAATCGCGATATTTGTTTACAATCTTATCATTTTTAACGAAGCTGACGGATTATTGGAATTGCTTTTAATTATTGGGGCCGGAATTGTTGAAATCTTAGCATCATGGATAGCATGTTTATTTATATACAGCTATGGTCAACTAGTTGAAAACAGTGATATTATTGCAGAGAATATGTATAAGCTTGAAACTCGTTCCATATTTGATAATTACAAAAAATGAAATTCTATCCGGATTTCTTTCCGTTCAAAAAGAGAAGCACTCGCGACCGCGAGTGCTTCTCTTTTTTGCGAACTAGCACATTTTCTTATCGAAGGACGGATTTACCGCATAGAAATTCTTGCAGTTCATTTTATCCTGCGCGATGCGCATTGCATCGCCGAAGCGCTGGAAGTGGACGATCTCCCTTGCGCGAAGGAATTTGATGGGATCACGCACGTCTGGGTCGTCTACTAATCGCAGAATGTTGTCGTAGGTTACCCTTGCCTTTTGCTCAGCCGCAAGATCCTCGTGGATATCGGCAAGAACGTCGCCCTTAACAGCGATGGAAGCTGCATTAAAGGGCATTCCGGCGGCAGCCTGAGGATATACGCCCGTGGTATGATCTACAAAATAGGTGTCAAATCCTGCCTTTTTGATCTCTGCGGGGGTGAGGTTTCGTGTAA
>JAFSCG010000146.1 GCA_017436885.1 Clostridia bacterium
AAGAAGAGCCGCCAACTCCTCCTCGGAAACCGCGTCGCGCAAAACAGCCATCATAAGGTCCTTTTCCTTTGTAACAAGGTCGGACGTAAGACGGAACCAGCAATCCTCCTCAGGCAGACCTTCAAACCATTCAAAGACCTCCGTCCGTTTTTGAATGATCTCATCCGTAAGCTCACCACGATCGTATGCCTCCGAGTAAACGAGGAGATCATCGTATGCCGCACGTGTTTTTTCCAAAAGCTCGTAATCGGGCGTGTACAGAATATATTTTTCCGGATAAAGCATAAAATCGGATACGTATTTGAACACAAACTGTTTCTGCCTAAAGGTCATTTTGTCAAGCTCTCTCGTTCCGAACTTATCCATCAAGGCAAGATACGACGGACCGTTTAAGAGCCTGGGCAGCAAATACATATTTGCGACCATATCACTGATTATCACCTCGCCAAAGGGATCGCCAACGTATTCTGCCTCACCGAGGCAAAGGGAGTTTATAACTCCAAAGGAGCTGCCCGCAAACGCCCCGACGTATGCAGTGGGACAGAGCTTGGCATTGTCAATATCAAATGGGTATTCCTTGTAGCTTACCTTTGCATTAACGTAACAGCTGTCGGCAATATACACGTCGCCGCAAAGACCGCCAACGTGTGCGTAAGCAGATTCTCCGTAGCTGCTGAAGCTTGCCAGAACCTCGCTGTTATCAACGTAGCAGCCTGCAATGATCTCGGCACTGCCTGCTATAACGCCAACGTAGCATTCGTTCCATTCGCCCGCATTTGCCGTAATTCGCGCTCCGCTGACTCCGAGATTTATGATCATACCGCCTTGATTTGTATTAGCCTTCACCTCAACGCATCCGAAGAGTCCCGCATGGTTTTTGTCGGTATCCACCTGCAGACCGTACACAACGTAGCCGTTACCGTTGAATATACCGCGGTATCCTGCGCTTGCATCTCCGATAGGCTCCCAGCCTCCGGCAAAGCGTCCGCCCTCGGCAAAATCAGCGTCTGTGAAGCGGATATCCTTCATCAAAATATAATTGCCTTTCAGATCATTGCGTATGGCATCCAGCCCCTCGGCATCGTATATGGGGGTGTAGCCCTCGGGGATATTCTCCTCGGTTATGCGAAGATTATTTTTAAAGAAGCTCATGTTTATAAAGCTTCGTATATCCTCCGAGAAGGCATATGCCGAAAAGGTTCCGACCGTAAGCAGGCATAGGCAAGCCGCAAAGGCTACAAGCCGATGCCACACGCGCCTGCGACCGTTTTTTTCGGGGGGCGCCGCATCCAAAACGTATTTTTCTTCAATTCCGTCAAAGGCTTCCGCCAGCCTTTTATTCTTCATACCTTAATTCCTTCCCTTTCCAAGTATTTTTTCAGCTTTTCTCTTGTTCGAAGCAACGACATTTTCACCTTGCTATCGGAAACGCCCCACGCATCCGCAAGCTCGCGGACCGTCATACAGTACCAATACCTGCCTATAAAGAATCGTCTTGCATCCCTGCCGAGAGTGGCAACGAAACGGTTCATAAGGTCGGAAAGCTCAACACCCTCCGTAACGAGCCCACCGTCCTCAGGCAGTATTTCCGCAAGCTCGTCGAAGGGGAGCAGCTCGGCTGTTCTTTTCTTTGCCGCGCTTTTCTCCGCCATATTCAGAGCTATACCGCGCACAGCGCGGCCCGCGTACCCCTTAAGGTCCTCCGGTCGGTTTGGCGGTATGGTATTCCATAGCTTCAGATACGCATCGTTAACGCATTCCTCGCAATCCTCCCTATCGCGTAAAATGCTGTACGCTATAAAAGCGCAGTATTTTCCGTATTTTTGGGAGATCTCGACTATTGCGTCCTCGGATCGGCTCCAAAAAAGCCCTATTATCTTCTGATCATCCATGTCCTGCTCCTTTGACGTATTAAGGTACCTTCACCTTAAATAACCGGAAAAATACCACCAAGGTAACAAAAAAAGCAAAAAAAGCCTCGTTGAGGCTTTTTTATCAGAAATAATAATAGCTTGTACATTTCGCCGCACGGTTTTCGCTTTCCGCTCTGCGAATACGCTCAGCGCACGCGCGGGCACGAAGCTCCGCATCCCTGCGGCGGCGATGGATGACCGCATAGTACGCACGCCTTATCTCCGCTCTGAACACAAAGCCCCACAAAGCGCAATCAAAAAGCAGAGAGAGCACTATCTTTGCGGCAATACCCATACCTGCAAATTCAAAAACACCTGCAAAAAATACAAATCCAAGAAGCATAACGATCATCCTTTCATATAAATGCTTGAAGGTCATTTCCCTTCCGCATCTATATAATAACGGATGAACTGTCCAATAAACGGGACTTTCAGCCCTGTGATATGTATTTTTTAAAAGAATAACGGAACCACTAAAGAAAGCAACACACCGATGATAAAGGATATTGCATTTGAAACCGTCGCATAAGCGATGATCTCTGACCTCTTATATCTGCCGTCTCTGCAAAGCACAAGGCTGTACAGGATCGCCTCGAACAGCAACACAAGCAGCTCGCCGATAAAATAAAAGAAGATCAGTGAGAATTCTCCTCCGCGGTATCCCACAACCTGTGCAGCAGCATTCAGCAATATTTGGGTCACAATATTTGTTGTGATTATCACATAGGCTGCCTTTTTTGTGCTTAACAGTCCAAATGAAAAAGCAACTCCGATCTCTACAAGCAAGGTAAGCATTGCACGAATGACAAAGCTTACGGCTTCGCCAAAATAATCATAGTCCTCTTCCACTATCATCACAGCATTTTCCGATCCGCCCGACGTCTCAAGACGGACGGAATAATAGCTGTCAAAGGCATATGTTTCATATATACCGCTGGAAACAAATACTCCGCTCTCGGGAAAATATAAAAGCACCTTAAATACCGACGGCGGTACGTTTACCCACTCTATCGCGTTTGTTTTCCCGCAGTTCCAAGTTTCCTGCAAATAATAAAATCCGTCCGGATCCTTATAATCCACAAAAGCACGCCATATCTCCTCAGGTGTTGTGGAATAAGATCCCTCCACACCGGCATGCCGCGCGTTTTCCTCATTTCCGTCCCACGCCTTACTCATCAATACACATTGATCGGAGGAAAGGAGAGTACCGTAGCATTGCTGTCCGTTAATTCCCGAAAAGCGCACGGTCACAGATGGCTTTGGACCAATATCCGCGTTCACGTTTACCGGCATCAAAGCACATAAAAGCACGCAAGCAAGGATAAAGCACAGAATTTTTCTCATCTTTATCTCCTCTCTCGATAAACAGTCTGATTATGTATTTATCATAGCACAGACTGCAAAAATTTGCAACACAACAATGCAACGCGCCCTGCCGACACGTGTCGGCAGGGCACTAAAACCGTTATTTTACTTACCGGCTACACTCATATTCTCAATAAGAACAGCAGGAGCGCCGAAGGTGGTGTATCCGCCGGAGAGGCTGACGTCTACCTTATCGGAAAGCGCCTTGATGTCCTTAAGAAGAGTGAAGAAATTGCCCGCGATAGTGAAGCTCTTTACGGGCTTAGTGCGCTTGCCGCCCTCGATAAGGAAGCCTGCGCTCTCGATGGAAAAGTCGCCCGTTACGGGGTTTGCACCTGCGTGGAGACCCTTTACCTCGGTAACGTAGATGCCGTTATCCGCCATAGCGAACAGCTCGTCCTCGGTCTTATCGCCCGCCTCGATAGCAAAGGCATAGGGACGAACACCGTTTCCGCCCTTGGAGGAGTTGCCCGTGCTTTCGCAGCCTGCCTTGGCGGCGGTAGCGCGGTTGTGGAGCAGGGTCTGCAGTACGCCGTTCTTGACAACGTCCTTGCGGTAAGCGGCAACGCCCTCACCGTCGAAGGGGATCTGAACGGGAACGCCCTCGCGCATGGGATCGTCGGTGATGTTAACGATATCGGCGGCGATCTTCTGACCTTCCTTGCCCGCAAGCAGGGACATACCTGCCTGTGCGGTCTTTGCGGAGAATGCATCGGAGAATACCGCAAGAATGGTGCGCATCTGCTTTGCGTTGATGATAATATTGTATTTGCCCGTATCAACGCTTCCGCTGCCAACCTTTTCAAGAGCGGTATTTACCGCCTCGGCAGAAAGCTCGTTAAAGGGCTTTTTGCCAAGCTCTGTCATTGCAAAGCTATCCTGAAATTCGCCGTTATCGTTTACCACCGCAACGGCATAGGCAAAGTTGATACCGGAGGAAGCCTGAAGATCAAGGCCGTGGGAATTTACCATGCGCACGGTCATTTCGCCCGTGGAAACGGCAGACTGCGTACCGTCCGTTACCTTATCGCTTACCTTATAGGTCTCGCTTTGGATGTCAAGGGCGGTCTTTCTGATCTCCACGGGTGTCATTGCCTTATATGCGGGAGCATTGGTGGTGCCGTAGCTCTCGGAGCCCTTGAAGATACCAACGGTATCGGGCTTGTCGGTATATTTTGCATTCTCGGCGGCGCGGGCGGGAAGCTTGCGCATCTCCTCCACGTCCATAAGCTCGGTGGAGGCAAAGCCCATCTTTCCGTCCACAACACAGCGGAAATCAAGGGAGGCGCTTACGTTGGAGGAAAGGGAGCTTATCTCGTCCTTAAGAGTTTCTGCAGAAACACCGGACTCGGATTCGTAATATATCTCGTACTCGGTAACGCCAAGCTCGGCGGCGCTTTCGGCTATTGCCTTTTTAAGCAGTTCAAAGTTCATCTTATTTACCTCCTACGGTGATATTGGAAACGCGGATAAGGGGCTGACCAACGTCGGTGGGAACGGAACCGCTGGAGCTTCCGCACATTCCCTGTCCCGTTGCAAGGTTCTGACCTACCATGTCGATGTTCATCAGTATCTCCGCACCTGTGCCGATAAGGGATGCGCCGCGTACGGGCTCGCAGATCTTACCGTTGCGCACGATATATCCCTCACTTACGGCAAAGTTGAAGGCGCCCGTAAGGGGATTTACGGAGCCGCCGCCCATGGACTTTGCGTAAAGACCGTACTCTATGGAAGCGATAATGTCCTCGTTCTTATCGGGGCCGTTATCAATAAAGGTGTTGGTCATACGGGAGGTGGGCTCGTAAGCATAGCTCTCGCGTCTGCCGTTACCCGTCATGGGCATACCCATACGGCGGCTGCCGAGGCGGTCTATCATATAGCTCTTCAGAATACCGTTCTCTATAAGCACGTTGCGCTGAGTGGGATGACCCTCGTCGTCGATATTAACGGAGCCCCAAGCGCCGGGAATGGTACCGTCGTCTATAGCGGTGACCTTGGGGTTTGCTATCTGCTGACCGAGCTTGCCGCACATCTGGGAGGTTCCCGTACCAACGGAGGTAGCCTCAAGAGAATGTCCGCACGCCTCGTGGAAGATAACGCCGCCGAAGCCGTTTTCAATAGCTACGGGCATCTGACCTGCGGGGCAGTAATCGGCAACCAGATTGGTTATCGCCTGTTTAGCGGCAGTGATACCGATCTCCTTGGGGTTGAACAGCTCGAACACCTCAAGACCCATACCGCGTCCGGGAGAGCAGGAGCCGGACTGCATCTCGCCGTTTGCGGCGGCTGTAGCCTGTACTGCCATTCTGGTGCGGATGTGGCGGTCGGTGGTAAGCAGACCCTCGGTGTTTGCTATCTGAATGGTGTGATCAACCGTAAGCAGA
>JAFSCG010000147.1 GCA_017436885.1 Clostridia bacterium
CGAAGGCTGACTATCGCGCGCCGTGAAGCCGCGCTGTAGGATGAGGTGTCCTAAACTCAAAGCAACTCCTCATCCACCGCTATCGCGGTCCCCCTTCTCCCGCAGGAGAAGGCTACTTGATTCCTCGCTTAGCTCGGATGAATAATCTGGGCAAAGCTAAAGCTTTTTGGAACCACCGGCACTGCCGGTGGTTTTCGTTTTACAACAATAAGGCACGGCTCTAATGAAGCCGTGCCCTTATTTCTACTTTACACTATCGAGAATCGCGTACATCGGGATCAGACTGTCCTCGTTCAAATTGGGAAAATCCTTTGAGGGATCGTATATGGCGTAGGGTCTTACGGAATATAAAATTCCGTCCTGAACGAAATACGCAATATATTCCTTATGACCGGGATCCACGCCCATATCCTTTTCCGCGGTTACGATCATGGCGGTATTGCCGTTTTTCATCTCGTATTCCGCCGTGGTGAATTTGTACTTTGCATCATAAAAGTTTTTTGCATCGTATTGTATATTTCCTTCATCGTCAACGTAAACGTTAGATATAATATACGACTCCGGTCCGAAGGTTTGGGTTATAACTCCTTCCTCCAGCTTGGCAGTATCATATAGCTCTGTGAATATGCTTGCCTCTACGTATACCTCCTCGTTTTGCACCACTCTGTGGTAAGTTATCTTGATAACGTGAGGGGCATCGGTGCATTCCTCGCCGTTTCCGTCGTACATGGAAAGAACGTAACGGGCATCAGCATCCTTTTCAAGGGGAGGATATATATCAAAGCCCCATTTGAAGCTTTCCTCCAGATCCTCCACGATTCCCGCGTCGTCAAGCACGGGGCAATCCACAAGCTTTGTGCCAAGGTACTCTTCAAGCTCCGCCTTGCTCGCAAAGGATGTGCGCAGCTTTGCTTTTTCGGCATCTGCCACAAGGGCGGCAAGCTCATTTTTAAGCTCAAAAAGCTCCACCTCAGCCTTTACCTTAAAGGAGGACTCGTCCTCTCCCGTTGTGCCGTCGGTAAGGGACGGTGCCTTCAGCATCTCTGCCGCAGTTACGGTTCCTGCGGCAAGCAGCATTGCAATGCACAGGGCAACCGCGGCAACGCGCAGGGGTCGCATTCCCATGCGCGCCACTCTTTCGGTGCCAAGCTTATCTTCTATTCTTTCCCTCGCCTCGGGAGAAAGCTTTTGCTTGCTCATTATTGATAAGTATTTATCTTTCATCGTACAGCTCCTTTTTAAGCATCTCACGGGCGCGGCTCATTCTTGTCTGCACCGCCGTGAGAGATATGTGAAGTATTTTACCGATCTCCCCTTGGTCATAGCCCTCGTAATAATAAAGATGCAGCACGGCGCGGTATTTGGGCGGCAAATGCATTACCGCGTCCCAAAGCTCCGTTTCGCTGTCGTCAAGGGCAGGAATGGTCTCGGAAAGCTCATTCCTGTTTCTGCGCCAAAAGGAACGCAGGGTGTTTTTACAGGCGTTTGCCGTGCATTTTAAAAGCCAATGCTTTTCCTTGCCCTTTTCAAGCTGCGTGTTTTTTTCCGCAAGCTGTAAAAAGACGTTCTGGCACACGTCCTCCGCATCCTGCACGTTGCCAAGATAGCCCAGCGCAAGGCGGAACACGTCGTCGCCATACAGAGCAAACAGCTGTGAAAGGCTCTCGTTTTCCACGTTTACCTCCTTTGTTTTTTGAGTACTCGCTTATATAACACTTCACAGGGGCCGAATATCACAAAAACGCAGAAAAAAATTCAGCCTTCCCCTTGAGGGGAAGGTGGCGCGCGAAGCGTGACGGATGAGGTGCTTGAATTGCAGAAACTCCTCATCCACCGCTTTCGCGGTCCCCCTTCTCCCACAGGAGAAGGCTTTTTTCGGTTATTCACCAAAGAACGCAGTTATAAAATTCTCAAGGGTCTTTCCGTTCATTGCGCCCAGATAATTGTACACTATCTCGCCTTTCTCGTTTATAAAAAGCGTCATGGGAATGGAGGAAACGGAATAGGTATAGGCGGCGTACTGCTTTGTATCAAGATACACGGGGAAGGTATAGCCCTTGTCCTTTACGAAGGCCTTTACCTTGGCTTCCGTATCCTGAATGCCGTCGGTCATATCTATCATCATAAAATTGATGCTGTCGCCGTATTTTTTATACATCTCCTCAAAGTAGCCAAGCTCCGAAAGGCAGGGATTGCACCAAGTAGCCCAGAAGTTGATAACAACGGGCTTGCCCCTCATGTCAGACAGAGCCACCGTGTTTCCGTTCATGTCGTAAACGATAAAATCCGGTGCCGTATACTTGCTCTCTCCCCCATCCGTAACGGGAACGTCGACCGTGGGGCCATCGCCCGAAAGCTTATCGTAGCCTATATAGGCAACCACCAGCACAAGAGCAAGAAGCGCAACTAAAAACAACAGCTTTTTCTTTTCCATACACACCTCACGCAAATATCATAAGCAGCTTGTCAAGCAGCCCAAGCATCATAAGCACGCCAACGGCTATCAGAAAAACGCCGCACGCGATATTTATAACGCGATAGTGGCTTTTTACAAACTTGAACGCACCGCTCAACTGCTCGATAAGCACCGCGGAAATAACGAAGGGAACCCCAAGTCCGAGGGAATAGGTAACAAGGAGCAAAAGCCCCTTTACCGCCGTTCCGCTGACAGACGCCATGGAAAGTGCCGAGCCGAGGAACGCGCCAACGCAGGGCGTGAGGCTTACGGAATATATCATACCGAATACAAAAGCCCCCGCAAGAGAGGTAACGCGCTTTACCTTGGTCATTCCCTTGAAAAATCCAAGCTTGATAATATCAAGATACCCAAGTCCGAAGAAAACAACTATAATTCCGCAAATAACGTTAAGATACCTGCGATAGCCCGAAAGAAGCGACCCCGCTC
>JAFSCG010000148.1 GCA_017436885.1 Clostridia bacterium
ACATCAATTCACTACCGCGAAACCCACTGGGGAAGGCTGGGTCTATGCAGTTGCCACCTTTGTGGCAGCGGGGCAAGCAACGCAAGTGGCAGATAATTCGGCGAGCCTATATGCTCAGCGTGTGAAATGCCCCACGGGGGGCTTGTGCAAACCACCGGCACGGCCGGTGGTTATGATTGGTTATTAGTTATAAGGCTCGCTTTTGCTCGCCGTTATGAGTTTGCTTCGCAAACGTTAAGATGTGATCCCTTTGCCTGTTGACATTTGAGCGCTTACAGTGGTAAAATAACAGTGTAAAAACATCTTTTTGAGGAGGATCAAAATGAAAGCAACCAGAATTATTGCGGCAGCGCTTGTGCTTGCGATGGCTATTTGCGTGCTTTGCGCCTGCGGCAACAACCTTTCCGGCACCTATAAGACCGCCGAGCTTTTCGGCTCCTACACCTCTGTTTCCTTTTCCGGCAGCAAGCTGACCATCAGCACCTTTGTTGCAGGCAATCAGGTAAGCAGTGCAAAGGGCACCTACGAGATCAAGGACGGAAGCATTACCATCACCCTTAACGAGGGCGAAAGCTCCGACCTCAGCGGAACCCTTTCCTTTGCGAAAAACGAGGACGGAACCATCAAAATAGGCCTTCTTACCTTTACAAAGCAGTAAAAGGCTGTCAAACCGACAAAAAATCCTCTCCGCGGCGTACGTCCCAAGGAACACGTCGCGGAGAGGATATTTGTTTTTTATTCGTAAAGCTTGATATACTCTCTGTTGTCGAAGGCTTCCTTGGCAAGCGCCTCAAAGTCGAGCTTTGCCTCCTCTGCAAGGAGCTTTGCAAGCTCGGGCTTTGTGCGGGGATGGCGGGGCGTGAACACGGTGCAACAGTCCTCAAAGGGCTGGATGGAGGTCTCAAAGCTGCCTATCTTTCTGGCAACGGTAACGATCTCCTCCTTGTCAAGACCGATGCAGGGGCGGAATACGGGCAGGGTAACGATGTTGTTGGTTACGGTAATTGCCTCGGTGGTTTGGCTTGCCACCTGGCCAAGGCTCTCGCCCGTAATAAGCGCGCCGCAGTTTGCATCCTTGGCGTACATCTCCGCAATTCGCATCATAAAGCGGCGGAGCAGGAGGGTAAAGTAGTCCTCGTCGCAGTTGTCGCGTATCATTTCCTGGATCTTCGTCAGGGAGATAACGCAGGCCTGACGCGTACAGGTGTAGGGGGAGATAATGCGTGCCAATTCCAGGACCTTCTCCCTTGCGCGCTCGCTGGTGTAGGGGAAGCTGTCGTAATGCAGGAGCTGAACGCTCATGCCGCGCTTTGCCATCATGTAGCCTGCAACGGGGCTGTCGATACCGCCGGAAAGGAGCAGCAGACCCCTGCCGCTGGAGCCTACGGGAATGCCGCCTGCGGCCTTTACCTGTCCCGCATGGATGTATGCGTATTCCTCGCGGACCTCAACTCTTACGGTAACGTCGGGCTCGTGCAGGTCCACCCTGATGCCGCGCACCGCGTCAAGGATAACGCCGCCCACCTCGCGGCTTATCTCGGGGCTCTTCATGGGGAAGCGCTTGTCGCTTCGCTTGGCCTCCACCTTGAAGGTGCGTGCTCCCTCCAGCTTCTCGGGCAGGTACTCCCGTGCCGCCGCGTAGATTGCCTCGGGAGTTTTTTCGCAAACGCACGCCTTAACCGCGGCAACGATGCCGAAAACCGTAAGGCAGCTTTCAAACATTCCGTCAATATCGGAAAATTCGTCGATAGGCTCAATGAACACGGTGCTTTGCGCCGTATGTACGTTAAAGCCGCCGTGGCGCTTTGCGCGTCCCTTCAGCTCGCGGGAGAGCATTGCCTCAAAATGGGGACGGTTGGTGCCCTTAAGCACTATCTCGCCGTATTTACAAAGGATTATCTCTTTCATTTCTTTTTCTCGGCGGCAAAGTAAGTGCCGCGCGCCTTTCCTTCAAGTATGGAGTAGAGCACCGCGGGCTCTGCGCCGTGGGCAAGGAACATGGGAATTCCCGCCGCCGCGGCAATTTGAGCGGCCTCAAGCTTGCTTCTCATTCCGCCCGTGCCGCCGGCTGTTCCCGCGCCTCCCGCGCAGGCAAGCAGCTCGGGGGTTATCTCGTCCACCCGCTCGATAAGGGTGGCGTTGGGGTCGTTTCTCGGGTCTGCGGTAAAAAATCCCTCGCTGTCGCTGAGGTTTATAAGCAGGTCGGCGTCGCACAGCTCCGCAACGTAGGCGGACAGGGTGTCGTTATCGCCGAAGGATATCTTGTCGCCGCTCTTGGTCTCCAGCTGCGCGGAGGAAACGGGGTCGTTTTCGTTAACTATGGGCAGGCAGGAAAAGTCGAAAAGGATGCGGAAGGTGGCCTCGGCGCTTTTTCTCCTCTCGGGATTGTCCACCACGTCCTTGGTAAGCAGCAGCTGTGCCACCGTCTGTCCGTAATGGGCAAAGAACCTCTCGTATATCTTCATAAGCTCCCCCTGGCCGATGGCGGCAAGGGCCTGCTTTTCCTCGGTGCTTGCGGGGCGGCGGTCAAGGCCTATTCGCGCAATGCCCGCGCCAACGGCACCGGAGGACACCAGAACTATTTCGATGCCTGAGTTTTTGAGGTCGGAAAGCACGTGGGAAAGCTCCTCAATACGGCGCAGGTTCAGCTTGCCCGTGGTGTGGGACAGGGTGGAGGTGCCGACCTTGACCACTATTCTCGAATATTTCTCGTTATACACTGTACTACCTTCTTTTTCCGCAAAAAAAGCGTAAATTTTTGCGTTTTTCTATTTAAATTTTAATTAGTATATTGTATAATATACGTATTAGGCGAAGTATGCCTCTGCGGATATATATATTATAATGACCGCGGGGCAAAATTGCAAGAGTTTTGAGATAAAAGGGGGAGAGTGCCGTGGCAGAGCAAGCAAAAAAACCGAATCGTCTGCCCGAGCTCCTTGCTCCCGCAGGCTCACTTGCCGCCATGAGGGCGGCTATTGCCGCAGGCGCGGACGCCGTCTATTTCGGCGGTACGGCCTTTTCCGCCCGCGCAAACGCAAAAAACTTCGACCGCGAGGAAATGAAGTACGCCATTGCCCTGTGCCGCGAGCACGGGGTAAAGACCAATATAACCGCAAATACCCTCGTTTTCGACCGCGAGCTTGACGAGTGGCTCCGCTACGGCGAGTTCCTCTGGCAGGCAGGGGCGGACGCAATGATAGTTGCGGATCTCGGTGCCGCCGCAGAGCTGCACCGCCGCCTGCCCGAGCTTTCCCTCCACGCAAGCACGCAGGCAGGTATATCCGATCTGGGAGGTGCGCGTCTTGCGGCAGAAATAGGCTTTTCCCGTGCGGTGCTTGCAAGGGAGCTGTGCCGCGAGGATATAAAAAAGATTACTGCGGAATGCGGCATCGAAACGGAGATGTTTATCCACGGAGCGCTGTGCGTCAGCGTTTCGGGGCAGTGCCTCTTTTCCTCCGTTGTGGGCGGCAGAAGCGGCAACAGGGGCGAGTGCGCACAGCCCTGCCGTATGGAATACGACGGTGAATACCCCCTCTCCCTCAAGGATTTCTGCCTTGCGCCTCACGTGCCCGAAATACTTGAGCTTGGGGTCTCCTCCCTTAAGATAGAGGGCAGGATGAAGAGCCCCGAATACGTTTACGGCGTTACCGAGATATACAGACGGCTGATAGATGAGAAGCGCGCTCCCGACAAGCGTGAGATGGAGCGCTTGGAGGCGTTCTTTTCCCGCAGCGGGTTTACCGACGCCTATTTTACAGGCGGAGATCATAAGAGAATGACGGGCGTGCGCACCGATGCCGATAAGGCAAAAAGTGCCGCCGCGGCCGTAAAAATAAAGGAATGCGGAGGCGACGTGCATCCCGTGTTCCCCGTAAGAGACCTGCCCGATACTGCAGGTACACCCCTTGAATTGCCGCGTACAAATCAAAAAAAACGCCGCGGCAAGGAGCTTATCCTCTCCTTCCTTTCCGCGGATGCGCTTGCAAAAAGCGGTATAAAAGCGGACGAAAGACAGCGCGTTGTGCTGCCTGCAGAGGAATTTTTGCACAGCGAGGGCGCCGATTGCGCCGCCGTACCTCCGGTGTTTTTCGAGAGCGAGGCCGCAGAGGTTGACTCTATGCTGCAAAGGGCGGCGGATAAGGGAGCAAGATATCTGGCAGCGGAAAGCCTTGGCGGTATCGCGGCCGCAAAAAGGGCGGGAATACCGTTTATTTGCGGTATGCGCTGCGGCGTTGCAAATTCTCTTACCGCGATGCTTTACAAACGCCTTGGTGCGGAGATAAGCGTTATCTCTCCCGAGCTTAATCTTTCTGCCGCAAGGGATATCAACCGTGCGGAGGAAAGCGCGGCATTTGCTTACGGTAAGCTGCCGCTGATGACGTTGACACGCTGTATCATCAAGCCGCGCGTGGGCTGTGACAGCTGTGGATATAACCGATGCCGTCCCCGTATACGGCTGAAGGACAGAAAGGGGATCAGCTTCCCCGTGTTTGCGGAGTACGGCCATCGTAACGTGATCTACAATACCATCCCCACCTACGTAAGCGGCAAGGAGCTGGAGGGCACCAATCTTTCCTGCTTCTGGCTTTCCTTTACAGACGAGGGCGGGATCGAATGTGCCGAAACGGTAAAAAGATTTGTGTTGGGCCGTGAGCTGGAAACGGCGGTAAGACGTGCGGGAACGAGAAAGCCCGCAAAGGAGGAGACCGAAAATGGGAAAAGTGTTCGGAATAGATATGGGAAGCTCCAACACCCGAATATACGTGAAGGGAAGCGGAATAAGGGTAAGAGAGCCATCGGTGGTGGCGGTAGATAACCGTCAGAGCCGTATAACCGCGGCAGGAAACGCCGCAAAAATGATGATAGGTAAGACCCCTCCGCACATTACCGCTTGTGCTCCCATAAAGGACGGCGTTATTGCGGATTTTGATATTGCCTCGGGTATGCTTGAGTACTTCTTCCGCTCAGAGGCGGGTGCAATGATGATACTCAGCCGCCCCAAGGTATATCTTTCCGTGCCCCATTGCGCCACAAGCACCGAGCGTCGCTCCTTTATCGAGGTGGCAGCCAAGGCTGGCGCGAAAAACGTTATGCTGGTGCCTGAAACGCTTGCGGCCGCCATCGGAATGAAAATGAAGATAGAGGAGCCCAAGGGCAAGATGGTCGTCAATATCGGCGGCGGAACCACGGAGGCTTCGGTCATTTCCTTCGGTGGTGCGGTGCTTACCAATTCCATCCGCGTGGGCGGCAGTGCCTTTGACCGCAGTATTGCAAATTTTATGCGCCGTAAATACGGTATAATCATCGGCGAGGTTACCGCCGAGCTGTTAAAAAAGAATATCGGCAACGTGTTCGCTTCCGAGGAAAACTCCTCTATGGAGGTACACGGCAGTAAGGGCGGCATTCCCGTCAGCGTAACGGTAAGCGGCTCCGATCTGCGCGAGCCCCTGCGTATGCAGGCAAGCCATATTATAGAGTGCATTCGCTCCGCTTTTGAAAAAACCCCGCCGGAGCTTTGCTCCGATATCCGCGAAAGCGGAATAGTAATTACGGGCGGCGGCGCCTGCCTTAAGGGTATGGACAAGCTTATAGAGCAAAAGACGGGGATACGCACCATCTGCGCCAAAAAGCCTCTGGATTCCGTTGTTATGGGACTTGCCACCATCATCGACGGCGGCGACAAGTTCGGAATTGCGGAGCGGACCGATAGGTAGACAGAATCGCACGGCGATTCTGTCAGCGATATAAATTCCTTCGGAATTAGCGATATTCCAAGGGAGCGATATACCTGCGGTGCGATATGTCCCTGCGGGACGAGAAGGGTAGAAAGTCCGTTGTAGGGGCGGATATTATCCGCCCGCAGATAATAGATAAAAAGATTTCGGAGTAACTATGGCACGTTTTTTTAAAAACCGATTTTTCGTAATACTCACCTGCGTTGCCATAGTGCTTACTGTGGTTCCCTCGGTGCTTTCTCTCACGGGCAACAGCGGGCTTGTGCGCAACGCGGCAAACGCCATCGTTTCCCCCGTGCGTCACTTTTTCGTATGGGTGGGAGAGGGCCTTGGCGGCTTTGGAGAATATTTTACGGAATTTGACCGCGTCCGTGACGAAAATGCTGAGCTTCGCTCCCAGCTTAATGCCCTGAAGGACCGTCTTTATGAGGCAGACGTAAAAAACGAGGAAAACGGCTGGCTTCGCACCTTCCTTGGCCTTAAGCGCGAAAACGAGGATTTCGTTTTTTGCGATGCACTGATAATCGGACGCGAGAGCGGCAATTACATGACGGTGTTCACTCTCGACCGAGGTTCTTCCTCGGGTGTTGAGGTCAATATGCCCGTTGTTACGGGCGACGGTGTTGTGGGCTACATCACCGAGGTGGGCATCAACTGGAGCAAGGCGGCAACCCTATTGGAGTACACCTCCTCCGTTGGCGTATTTTGCGAGCGCAGCGGCGCTCTCGGTCTTTGCGAGGGCACCTATGAGCTTCGCACCCAATCAAAGTGCATAATCAACTATCTGGACAGCGATGCGGACGTACGTCCCGGCGACAGATTCGTTACAAGCGGCCTTGGCGGTATTTATCCCCGCGGGCTGTACGTTGGCGAGGTAATTTCCGTATATCCCGATAATTACAGCCGCGGTCTTGTTGCCGAGATATCCCCAATGGTGGACCTTTCCTCACTTTCCCGTGTTATGATAATAACCTCATATGAGGAAGATGCACCCTCTGCAGATGAGGAGGGGGAGGTGGAGGCGGAATGAGATTTTACGTCCGCTCATCCCTGCTTTACAAAATATTAAAGTACGGTCTGATATTCTTTTTTATAATAATGATATCCACGGTGTCGCTTCCCCTGGTAACCGACGGCGCGGTCATCCCCGACCTTGTGCTTTGCGCCGTTATTGCCGTTGCCATAGGTGAGGACGAGCGCACCGCAGGTGTCTGCGGTGTTGCGGCGGGATTCTTTCTTGACGCTCTCGGCGGAGTGGGACTTTCACTCTCCCCCGTGGCATACGGCTTTTGCGGTTATCTCGTTGGAGTGCTCGTAAGATTTTTGCTGCGCCGTAATTTTCCTGCTTATCTTATCTTCGTTTCCTGTGCGGCGGCGGCAAACTCCGTTATCACCTTGTTTTTTATCTACGTTTGGCAGGATACCGTACCCCTTAACTCCGCGTTTGCAGATATCATCGTTCCCGAATACCTGCTTACTTTGCTCGCCTCTCCCTTGCTTTATATTGTTATAGCACTTCCCCTTGCCCGCAAAAATAAGCAAAGCCTGAAGAACTGATGGAAATAATATGAAAAGAAAACGCACAAATCCAATACGTTACGTGTTCCTTTGCGCCCTTGTTATCGGTGTTGCGGTAATTTATATTGCCCGCCTTATCAATTTGCAGCTTGTAAGCGCGGATCAGTATAATTACGTTTCCGAGCATACGTATACGCGCACCGAGATCATCAAGGCTCAGCGGGGCGAGATATACGACCGCAACGGCGTGCCCCTCGTTACAAATGAATATTATTACAACGTGCTTCTTGATTACGGCGATATTCCCGCCGATGCCGTTGGATTCAACAACGCTATCCTCACGGTTATCCGCGTGGCGGAAAAATGCGGCGAGACCGACAGGCTTACCGCTCCCTCCTATGCCCTTACGTATGTAAACGGCGTTTTGCGCTTTTCCGAGGATTACAGCGCGGAGGGTAAGTATAAAAACAAGCTTACAAAGCTCCTCACCGACCTTGAATACGGCGAAAAGGATGCAAGCGAGGAGGAAAAACGTGAGCAAGCGGTCAATATCTCCCCCGACGAGCTTCGGGAGTTCCTTTTGAAGCGATACAAGCTTGTGGACGCAGAGGGCGAGCCCCTCTATACCCCCGAGGATACGGAGATACTGCTGGAGCGGCGCTTTTCCCTTGATATGATAAGCTTTTCCCCCACCAACAGCTACGTGTTTGCGGAGGAGGTAAGCATGGGCTTTATCACCTCCTGTGCCGAATCGGGCAGTCGCGGCATCGTAACGGAAAAGCACAGCCGCCGCAAATACCATTTCCCCGGCTATGCCTCCCACATATTGGGGCGCATGGGCAAAATAACCGACGCCACCTACGACCATTACGTTTCCCTTGGCTACGACCTTGACGAATACGTGGGTGTTTCGGGCGCGGAGATGGTATTCGAGGAATATCTCCGCGGTATCGACGGCAAGATAGTTATCGTTGAGGACGAATACGGAAATATCATAGAAAAGCGCACGGAAAAGGAGGCCATCCCCGGCAGGGATATACGGCTTACCATCGATATAAATATGCAGATAGCGGCAGAGGACAGCCTTGCGGCTACCATTGCAGGCATCGTAAGCGATGCACAGCAAAAGCCCGGCGAGCTTGACGGCGAGGATGCGGACGCAGGCGCCGTAACCGCCATCTCCCCCACAACGGGCGAGGTGCTTGCCCTTGCCTCCTACCCCACCTACGATCTTTCCACCTTCTCGGAAAACGTGCAGGATCTGTTTAACGACGAAAAAACGCCTCTCGTTAACCGCGCACTTAACGGCCTTTATCCCCCCGGCTCCACCTTCAAGCCCGGCACCGCTGCCGCATCCCTTTCCGAGGGTGTAATAACCTTTGATACCATCATCGTTGATAACGGAAGGTACACCTATTACAGCGATTATCAGCCTCGCTGCTGGTATTATCTTATGTACGGAATGGCTCACGGACCGCTGAACGTTGTGGGTGCAATACAGAACTCCTGCAATATATTCTTCTTTGAGTGCGGGCGGCTTCTCACCATCGAAAAGCTCAACGAATATTGCCGCGGCTACGGTCTCGGTCAGCCCACGGGTATCGAGTACCCCGAGGCAACGGGCGTGCTTGCGGGTCCCGACTACGTGGAAACCAGCGGCCTCGGCTCCTGGGGCCCCGGCGATACCCTGCAGGCGGCCATCGGTCAGTCCTACAATACCTTCACGCCCCTGCAGCTCTCGGTGTACATATCTACACTTACCAACGGCGGAACAAGATATTGCGCACATCTGCTGCATTCCGTTTACGATTACGCAACAAACGAATGTATTATGACCGTCCCTGCCCGTACCGTCAGCACTATGGAGCTTACGGACACGGTCGTGGAGCAGATCAAAACAGCAATGAAGAACGTAAACGAAAACGGTTCCACGGCAAGAATATTCGACGGCTATCCCATCACCATGGGCGGTAAAACGGGTACGGCACAGGTAAGCAAGACCTCCAGCGATAACGGCGTTTTCGTTGCCTTTGCCCCTCTGGAAAAGCCCGAGGTGGTGGTAAGCGCGGTTGTAGAGCACGGTGCCAGCGGAACGCCTCTCGGCGCGGTGGCAAAGAGTATTTTTGACTGCTACTTCGGACTGAACGATGAAAACGAACAAAACGAACAAAACTAATAAAAACAAACCAAGCCCAAGGCTTGTGCACCTTGGGGAGGCAGTGGGCGAAAGACTTGAAAAAATATATCCGAACGCGGAATGCGCTCTTGATTACAGGGGCGACCCTTGGCGGCTGTTCGTTATGGCCCGTCTCAGCGCCCAATGCACCGATAAAAGGGTAAACGAGGTCAGTCCCGCCCTTTTTGCCGAGATACCCGATGCCGCAGCCGCGGCAGAGATACCCGTGGAAAGGCTGGAGGAGCTGGTACGCTCCTGCGGTCTGTACCGCGAGAAGGCGAAAAACATTAAAGAAAGCGCAAAAATAATCGTTGAAAAGCACGGCGGAGCCATCCCCGACACCGAGGAGGAGCTTCTTGCCCTGCCCGGCGTCGGCAGGAAGATAGCTAATCTCCTGCTTGGGGACCTTCACGGCAGGGGCGGTATGGTGTGCGATACCCACCTAATGCGCATCTGCGGCCGTCTCGGCTTTTACGAGGAGGGTCTTAAGGACCCCACGAAATGCGAGCGGATAATGAACCCCATTATACCCATGGAAAAACGCGCCGATTTCTGCCACCGCATCGTGTTCTTCGGGCGCGAATATTGCACGGCACGCGGCAACGATTGCACAAAATGCCCCCTGAACGACCTCTGCGCGGCAGGGAAGAAAATAAAATGAACAAGGAATTGCCGGAACGAAAAAGAAACCGGTTGAGAAATTTTGATTACAGTTCAAGCGGTGCGTATTTTATAACTATATGTACGAAAGATCGAAGAATGTTGTTTGCACCCGTAGGGGCGGATTCCATATCCGCCCGTATGATTGAAAGAACGTTTCTTGAAACCATAGAACAATACGATGGTGTTGATTCTCCGATATATGTTGTGATGCCGAATCATTTTCATGCGATCATTACGATAACGCGGGCGGATATGGAATCCGCCCCTACGGTGTCGGAGATCGTTCAATCCTTCAAGCGGTATTCTACCGTTGAATATACCAAAATGGTGAAGGATGGAATACTGCCTCCGTTTGACAAACAAATATGGCAAAGATCATTCTATGACCATATTATACGGAATAGCGATGATTATAACGAGGTATATAAATACATATACAACAACCCAAGGCGTTGGTATCTTGACGAATTATATTACGAATAATAAGGAGTATCGTTTTTATGCAGAAATGGGTAGTAGAGGATTGGGGCTTTGAATTGACTGCGATCTCGGGCAAGGCAGGACATTGCAGGCTCGGCTTGGAAAAAGGGGATAAATTCACGTTTTCTTATGAGTGCCCCCAGGGGATGTGCCCCAGAGTAATGGCGCAGGTATATACTTGGTGTGAGGTTATAAGGTGCGGAGGAGACTTTACATACAGGGGCTCACCGGAAAAATACGAAATGAACTTGATGTGTCCTTGTAAGAGCATACATTTTCATCTGAAAGCCACTCCAATAAATCGAGATGAAAACGGCAAAGCTTTGCCCAACCGTCCAAGACCGGAAGATTGATAGTGCAATGTGTTGACAATGTGTAATAATGTGCTGCAATTTGCATAGAATATGTTTGGAGGCGATATAATGAACAATACAAATTTGAATATACGCACAGACAGGGAAGTGAAATTGGCAGCAGAGAAGATATTTGAGGAATTGGGCCTTAATATGACCACGGCGATCAATATGTTTTTGAAGCAGACCATAAGAGAAAACGGAATTCCCTTTGAGCTGAAGCTGAACACCCCAAATGCAGCTACCGTTTCCGCAATCGAGGAAGGACGGAAGATCGCCGAGGATAAGAGCATTAAAGGATATTCGGACATTGACAGTCTCAGGGCGGCATTGGACGTATGACGTACGAGGTCATGAACGACGTGCTTGTACTTATGTTATACAGAACGGGAAGCCATTCTGAATTGTTCAAATAAAACGACCCCCGCAAAAGGCTTGCACGCAAGCCTTTTGCGGGGGTGCTCCGTTTATTTTTACTTATTCTTCATCAGGTCGCGGATCTCGGCGAGGAGCTTTGCCTGCTCGAGGATGCTTGCATCAAGTGCTGCCTGCTTCTCGGCTGCCAGCTTTGCTGCCTCTGCTGCTGCTGCCTTCTCTGCCTCGGCCTTAGCCTTAGCCTCGGCTGCCTTCTCTGCTTCCTCAGCCAGCTTCTTTGCCTCCAGCTTCTTTCTGAAGCCGGTGATAACGCGTACCATTACGAATACGCAGAAAGCGGTGATGATGAAGTCGAGAATGGTCTGGAGCCAGGTACCCCAAAGGATAGCTACCTCGGGAGTAACGATCTTGCCTGCCTCGTCAACTACAGCCTCGGTGATGATGGTCTTGATGGAGTCAAGGCCGCCCTTCTTCATAACGATGTTAACTGCGGGGTTTATGATGTTGTTTACAAGACCGGTAACGATCTTGCTGAAGGATCCGCCGACTACAACGCCGACAGCCATGTCAACAACGTTGCCGCGGGATATAAATGCCTTAAAATCCTTCCAGAAAGTGCTCTTCTGCTTTGCCATATTCGGGATCTCCTTTGTATTATTTTAGTTTCTGACTAATTTTAACACAGCTTTTTGCTTATATCAATATATTTTCGCAAATTTCGACAAAACTATTGCACGTCCTCTGCGGGCTCTTTTTTTCGAGCCATAAGCGCGGTAACGTTGAATTTCGGCACCGGAACGTCAAGTATGAACAGCAAAGCTACAATAAGCGGAAGCACGTGGAATATTACGCGCATCACTCCGGAGGGAAGCACCCCTGCAAAAAGGAAAAAGAACGGGAATATAATGGCGGAGGAGGTTACGGGAAGCCCGCGGTAGTATTTAACGCAGCCGCCCTCGGTCTGCTGGCGCTTGGTCTCCATAACGTTGAAAAACGCAAGTCGGATAAGCGCGCACAGCACGTATAAAACGAGAATAACGGTGCCAAGCGTACCGCCAACGCCCGAGTAGCGGAGAATAACAGCAGGCAAAACGCCGAAGCAAACTATGTCGCAAAGGGAGTCAAGCTGAATGCCAAAGCTCTTTTCGTCCTCGGTGCGGTCCTTTTTCGTGCGGGCAACGGCTCCGTCGAACATATCGCAAACGCCGCAAAGGCAAAGGCAGACAACGGCAGCACCCGTATTGCCGATCGAGGCGAATTTCATTCCCAAAAGCCCAAGAATAAGGCTTAAATACGTAAGTATCACGGTGTAGTCGTAAAAACCGATAAACTTCACTCTGTACCTCCGTGTAAAAGTATCGTTATTATCTTTATTTTATCCCCGAGCATGTCATTTGTCAACAAAAATATGCCTTTTCGGACAATTTTCGCCTTGGCGCACGGAGAGGAGTGTGAGGTAGATGCCGCAGGCGGAAAGATCCTTGAATACGACTCCGAGAAGGAATAGAACGTAAAATCACACGGCGGGAGCAAAGCCCCCGCCGTATGTTGTGTCTGTATTCTGGCTTCCCCTCGAGGGGAAGCCTCGCATCCGCCGCAGGCGGATATATCGCAC
>JAFSCG010000149.1 GCA_017436885.1 Clostridia bacterium
AAGGAAGGGAACAAGGCTTGCAAGCTACGATTACAGCATGCGAGGGGCGTATTTTATTACGGTGTGTGTGCAGGACAGAAAGCAGGTTTTTTGGGATAAGAACGTCGCAAGCGAGGTAGGGGCGGATATTATCCGCCCGAATAACGTTCCGTTATCTCGGTTTGGTCGGATCCTTGAGAGAGCGATCATTTCTATACCTGAATACTATCCGAGCATTTCAGTTGACCAATACGTTATTATGCCCGAGCATTTTCACGCTATATTGTTCTTTGACGAGGGGGACGGGCGGATAATATCCGCCCCTACTTTGTCGCGGGTCGTTGGGCAATTAAAACGAATCGTGTCAAAGCAGATAGGGTGCTCCGTTTGGCAAAAATCTTTTTTTTGATCACATCATCCGCGATAATGATGATTATATAAAGCACAAGAACTATATATTAGATAATCCAAGAAAAAGAATACTGCAGGATAATTGCGACGATCAATAAACAACCGCCCCGTGAGCATTGCTCACGGGGCGGTTGTTGTCGGTTTATGCGATTATTTGAGAGTTATCGTTGTTCTTTCGCTTACCGCATAGGCTCCGCTGTCGGTATTTTGGGCGAAGGCGGCTTCAACCACGTATTCGCCGGGTATTGCGGTGCGGACGTAATAGGAGAAGGAGCCCGTGTAGGTACGCTTTGTGAGGCCCGAAAGACCCTTGCTGTCGTTATAGCAATACAGATAGCCATTCATGCTCTGACCGCGGTTTGAGAGCCACATATGAGAATCTTTCGAGTGGGTGGAGCTTGTGCCGTGGCGCAGGAAGCGTGCTCCTGCGGGAATGGTATCGGTAATGGAGAACTGAACGTTGTTTTTGTCGCTCGTAACGGAGTAGCTGACGGTAACGAGATATATACCGTTTCCTGCGGGGACGATCTGCTTTTCTATCTTCAGCTCGCTTGAGCGCATATTTTCTCCGGCGGCCTCCTCGGCGCTGCCGACGTAGCGCACATAGGCGTAAAGGTCGCTTGCTTCAAGCACCTCGAAGCTTTCGTACTCCGCCTTGGTGAGGGTGATGCGGAAGTAGCTTCCCGCCTTCAGCTCCTCGGTGCGCGTTTCGCCGTTCACGGTGTATTTCAGCGTGCTTACGTTACTTCTTGGAGGAATGTAGTTTGCAAGATAGAATGCAAGGTTAAGATCGTACAGCTCCACGCGGGAGGTGTGGGACAGGAGGTATTCCTTCAGCATAGCGGCGTCCTCCCTTGCGCAAACGGATGCGGGAAGCAGAGCCGTGGCGGTAAGGGCGATCCTTTCCTCCGTGCTCATGGAGGCGGTGCCGAAGTATGCAACGTTATCCGTTACGGTAAACAGGCTGCCGCGCAGGTCGGAATAGATGCTGTACGCCGCGCCGTGGTCGCCTATTACAGCAAATGCGGCGGCAAGTACAAGCTTGCTTTCGACGCTGAAGCCGTCGCAACCCGATGCAACGTGCTCCAGATCCGTAAGCACGGGCTCGCCGCAGGCGGCCAGTCCCAGCAGGGAGTATACCAGCTCCTCCTCGGTGCAGCTTCCGTTTGCGTAGCTGTAGAAGCTTGCGCTAAGGGTGTCCTTGGTGGTCCTTGTCAGAGTGTCGGTACAGCAGGCGGCGATAAGAGCCGAGAGCTTCAGCTCGCCCGAGGAATAGGGAAGCAGGGAGATGAGCCCGTTCTGAACGTAGCTTGTGTTCAGGCTTGTTTTTGCGTTTGCATTGTAGTTCGGGCTGCCCAGATATGCGGCGATCAGATTGTGGGCGGATACGGAGGCGGCAATGGCGTCGCTCCTCGTGCTGCCCGTATAGGCAAGACGGTAGGCAAGGTCAAGGAAATCTCTCTGCTCCTTGTTTACAAAGCTCATGACCACGGGGTATTTTGCGGGGGCAATAAGCTTTACGTCCTTTGCCTCCAGCAGCTTTTCCACCGTGGCAAGGACGGCGGTCTTAACAACGGAGAAGGGGTACTGCACCGCATCGCCCGCGCCCTTGGCGGTGCAGGTAATGCGCAGAACGTAGCTGCCCGTATCAAGCTTGCCGAAGGAGAAGTAGGCAAACTCCCCTGCCTTGGTGCTTGCGGTAACGGACTTTATCAGCTCGCCCTTTTCGTTGTATACGGCGGCAACGGTATCGAAGCTGCCGCTGACGTCCTTACCGTATACCCTTGCGCTGCAGGTAACGTCGTCGCCCTCAATATAGCTTTCAAGATAGCCTGCGTTGATAAAGAAGGGAAGGGTGGTAATAACTCCCGTGCTTGCGTTGCCCGCAAGAATTGCGCCGTTTGTGCTGTCCTTGGTGTATGCTGCCGCGGCGGTAAGTCGCCACTCCGTTATATTATCGGGGGCGGTGAAGGTGAATTCTGCCGTGCCGTTCTCCGAGAGCTTTATCTCGTATACGGGATTGTCGGCAAAGTACTGTCTTACACGCACGTCCTCCCCTGCGCCGTTTGCGGCACCGGGAGCAAGGGCTGCCTCGGTCTCCACGGCGGCATCCTCTGCAACGGCGTATTTTCCATCGCCGAGGGTGTAGTAATAGCTCATGTTGTAGGCAAAGAAGAGGGAGAACTGATCGTTGCGGTTGCAGGTGGGGGTGAAGCGGTGTCCGTAAAGAGCCGAGAGGATATCAAGATTCTGCTCGCCGAGAGCAAAGCACGCCTCGTCCACCACCGCAAGGGTAATGCGGGTGCCCGCAGTTGCGGGAGTACCGTTTTTGTCCGTAACGCGAATGCTGACCTTTACGGTGTCGCCGGGCTTATACTCGTTCTTTTCGGGGATTATTTCCACATTCAGAGCGTTATTTGCCACGTAATCGTACATCGGTCTGCTTGAAAGCAGAGTGTATCTGCCGTTTTCAAGCACCGTTACGTTAACGAGTGCACCGGTGATGAACTCCGCCTTATAGGGTATCTCAAACTTGCTTGAATCGGTAACGAAATGCTCGCGGGTGTCGCCGTAGAGCACGGTAACAAGATACTCGCGTGCCGTGTCGGTGATCTCGGGGTATTCAGCTACCGTGTATCTGATCGTCTCGCCGACGGAATAGCTTTCCTTGTCGCTTTCAAGGCTGAGCCCCTCGTAGTAGCTGTCGTAGTGGTTAACGTTGCGGCTTGTGGCGTTGACCTTAAGTGTAAAGCGGTCGTAGGTAACGGTGTAATAATAGTAGCCGTCAAAATTCTTTTCGCCCTCTATATGGTCAAGGCGAAGGACGCCGCCGAGGGTCTTTTGCAGCTCGCCGCTCTTAACTACCGTTTCGTTGCGGTCGTAGGTATAGCGTGTATGCGTGGTCTTGGAGATGGGGTCGTATTCCACGCCCGTGGCGCGGCGAACGTAGGTAACCTTGGTAAGGGTGAGCTTAACGTAGTCCTCTATGGGTGCGCCAACGGTATTGTCGGGGAAGGCGGGATACGCAAGATCTGCGGAAGAAAGAAGTGCGGTAGTATCCACCTTGTTCAGACGTATCTCGGAATAGGATGTGCCGTTTTCGTCATGCTCGGTAGAGGAAGTGAAGTAATAATTGCTGTGGATATAGGTTGCGGAGCTTGAAACGTACAGGCTCGAGGTCTCGGTACCCATCAGCTCCGCCGTTGCGCTGACGTAGGTGGGATGAGTGTTTGAAACGTCGGGAGGCGGAAGCTTCCATCTGACGGTGGCGGTACCGTCCTTGCCCGTTACAACGTCAAAGCTCTTTCTTTGACCCGGTACGTTCACAAAAACGCGGAACTTCAGGTCGGAGGCGGGCGTTCCGTCGAAGAAGGAGGCGGTAACGGTAATATTTGCGGCGTCGCCCTTTTCGTAGAACAGCTTGTCGTAGGTGATGCTTGCGGTGTAAACGGGCTTATCCTCGGCGGTAACGCGCACGAATTCGGAGATAACGCATTTGCCGTCTTCGTCGATTATGCGGAGGGTAATGCCGTAGCCGACGAAGCCCTCAAGGACGTAGCTTCCCTCAAAGCTTCCGTCATCGTTTACGGTAATTGGGTATTTTGCGCCCTTGTAATTTACCTGAAGCCACAGCTTTTTCGGCGCGGGCTCGCCGTTTGCGGGGATATATGCGCCGCTGAAGTTGATCTTATCGTCGCCGAAATATACCTTGCGGTCGGTGAATATATAAGAGTAGTAGGGCTCGGCGGCGCGGTCAGCAAGAGATGCGGGGAACAGGATAAGGCTGTCGCCCTTCTTTTCCAACAGTACTATGGCGGAGTTTTTGCCCTCGGGAAGGTCTATCAGCGCAATGCCGCTTGCGTCGGTCTTTGTGCTGTGCTTTTCATAGCTTTCCTTTTGGTTGGGGGTGGAAAAGTTGGCGTGCCTTGTGAAGAACTCGGCGGTAACCTCTATTCTTTCCTCGGGAATGCCGTTTGCCGCCGCCCAGATAAGGAGGGAACTTTCGGAGCCCTCAAAATACGCGGTGATATCGGAGACCTGCAGCAGCATCTGCACGGTCTCTTTTTCCGTTTTGCCGCCTACCTTTATTTCTACCGTAACGTTTGCAAGGTAGAAGCCCTTTTCAAGGGTGGGGAGATAGCCGTAATGGGTGCGGTTGGTTTCGTTCTTTTCAAAGCCCAATTTGCCCGAAAACGTCTTGGAAAGCCCTGCGGTGGGGTATTCGTAGGGCTTGCCCTCGGCAATAAGGTCAGCACCCTTGGCGTTGAACTCCTTAATTGCCTCGATCATCTCGCCTGCGTTGCGGTATTCGAAGATATCGGCGGTTACGGCGTTTATTTGTGCATCGTATCCGCGATTGGCGGAAAAGGCAAAGCTGAAAACGCCCTTATCGCCGCTTTTTGCGGTGATGGCGGCGGGAGCGAGGCTGAGATAGTAGCTCTTATTTGAGGAGGACGAGGCGGGATTTGCGGAGGTACGGAAGCGAATGACCTTGTCCTCTGCAAGGGTGTTGCCGTTTGCGGCAGGGAAGCCCGCCTTAAGGGTAACTACGTATTCGGTGTTCTTTGCAAGGTTCTTTTGGGGAATTATGGCAAGTCGCTTGCCGCCCGGATAGAGCTGCGCCTTGAAATCCACCTCGGGAGTTATCGTAACGTAATCCGTAATGTCCGTTCCCGTTTTTACGGTGGATGTGAAATCAAATTCAATGCCGCTGTTTACGGGCACGTTAACCGCAAGGTCGGCGGGAATGGAGGAGGAGAGGGCAAAACGGCTTTCAGTCTGGAAGGCAAAGGAGATGTGGGGCTTGCCGTCCGTGCCGAGGGAAAGACGGTACACGGTGCCCGGGTCAAGCTCGTTTTCGGGGGTCACGGTGTACTCCGTGTCCGAAAGCCTCTCTATCTTTAAAGTGGATTCGGGATATATGAAAATATGGTCTTTCAGTGTTTCGGTGCTTGTGGGCTCGTTAAAACGCAGAGAAAACGACGTGTTGGTGGGGATGGTGCGTCCCACGGAGTCCTTTGCCGTAACGCTGACGTTACACAGCTCGTCGGGCAATCCCATATTGGGAGCCGCAGTACCTACAAGGGTAGAGGGTAGCTCGTAGCCGTTGCCGACGTCTATGGTTGCGGGAATCTTTGCAGGGGCGCAGGCAAAAAGCATCGGTGCCGTCATGCACCCAAGCAATACTAACGATAAAAGCTTTCTGATCTTCATGGGGACCTCCGTTTTCAGGTATTCTGCCCTTTAGACGATGGAAAAGGAAAAATGTTCCGTCTTTTGGATGATTTCTACTGTTTTAACAAAATCGGAGAGCTCGATTTGTGCATTGCAAACAAAAAAAGCGCGTGCCTATTTATTGGCACGCGCATATGCAGATTCGTTTTTGTATCTTTTGGAAATTCTGTGGTAAACAAACAGAACGCAACGGCGCAAAAAGAGAGAAACGCACCAAATACGGCTGTAGGCAACGCACCATTTCGTCTTTTCAAAATCCAGATAATCGGTTCCGTTGCGCAGTATACCGGGTACGTAGCCAATAACGGCTTCGTACGGCACGGTTTCCTTTACGTACTGATTATCGCCGCACATAACTATATGCTCGTCCGTGCATTTCAGTGCTCTGTGCGCAACGATACCGCGCGGGTTTTCGTAAACCAGCACATCGTATTTTTTCGGCCTGCGGGAAAGGGACTTTATGCACATTCTGTCCCGTGAGTTGGCAATAAGGGGCATCATACTTGTACCCTTGCCCTGCACAACGGCAATGTCGTGCTCCGCGAGCGTTTCGCGCAGGGAGGAGGTGCTTTTATCATTCATCGATAAGTCCTGCGCCCTTGATAGCGTTGACAAATGCGGCAATGTCTCTTTTTGCCGTTTCCTCGTCAGTTTCGTAGGTGTCAAGCATTGCGGCAAGCATAGCGGCCTCATCGGTGCCCTCCTCAAGCAGCCTCCAAAGGAAGGCGCCCGTGGGATTGAGCCTGATCATACCTTTGAAATTCTTTGCAGCCTCGCCAACTGCAATAACTATGTTCTCGCCCGCAACCTCGCGCATAAGATATCCGCTTTTGATCTTCATATTTCCTCCTCGTTTCTGCGCAGGCTATACGTCCTCGCGCTCGAAATGGTATTTTTTTGCGTGGGTGCAGATGCTCTGTACCACGCCTATCATCAAATAGAGAGACAGCACGGAGGAGCCTCCGTAGCTTAAGAAGGGAAGGGTTATGCCTACCACGGGCAGTATGGCAAGGGCCATACCTATATTTTCCGTTACCTGTGCAAGCAGTACTGCCGCACATCCAACGGCGATATACGCTCCGCAGTCCTTGCGGGCGCGTATGGCAATAACGAATATGCGTATGATCAGCACGGCAAAAAGCAGTACTACGATTGCACAGCCAACAAAGCCCATCTTCTCGCCGATCATGGAGAGGATAAAGTCGTTGTTGGCCATTGGAACGTCCTCGTAATAGCCTCCGCCGCTCAGCCCCGTGCCGAAAAGACCGCCAGAGGTTATGGCACGGCGGGACATTATTGCCTGCATGCCGTAGTCGGTAGGGTCAAGGTCGGGGTTGAAGCCAACCAAAATGCGCATTCGCTGGTATTCCCCGAGCTTCGGCCATATGTACGGGAATGCGATGATAACGAGGGAGCCTCCGATAATGTAATACCAAATGCTCAGACCTGCCGCAAAAAGCATTGCAAGGGCAACCACCATGTATACTATCGCGGTGCCGAGGTCGTCCTGCAGGAACACAAGTCCCGCAAGGATACCGACGTGAAGAGCGAGGCGAACCACGGAAAGCGGGTGGTTCAGCCTTGGACGCAATACCTCCAAATGCTTTGCGAAGGTAATTATAAGGAATAGCTTTACAAATTCAGATGGCTGTATTGTCAGCGGGATGCCCGGTATTTGTATCCAGCTTTTTCCGCCGAATTTTCCGGTAGAGCCGATTACAAGAGTAAGCAGCAGTGCCGCAACTCCGCCGATAAACAGGGGAACCGCCAGCTTGTCGCAAATGTCCTGATAGTCCAGCGTTGCTATCATCAGCGCAAGGAAAAGCCCCAGAACCGTTGCAAAGGACTGTACCCAAACGCGGCTCACGCCGTATACCTCGCGCGCGCCCCAATGGGTGAGTATTCCGATAAAGGAAAGGGCAAGCACGCAGAACATGATAACGGGGTCAAGATGACGGAGCCGTCCGCGTATGTATTTTACAAGTGATGACATGCGCTTTCCCTCCGTCATTTATTTTTGACCTCCCCCGATCACGGGGGAGGTCAAAGAAAACCTTATCAATACGCGTTGCCCCAGTAAACGAGGGTGTCTGCGTCCTTGCCGCAGCAAACGCATTTGTCGCCGTTATGCTCGATTCCGAAGGGGATGCAACGGGAGCTTACGCCCGTCAGCTCCTTTACCTTCTTCTCGCACTCGGGGGAGCCGCACCACATAGCACGGATAAATCCGTCGCCGTTCTTTTCAAGAACCTCTTTGATCTCGTCGGTGGTCTTGCAGTCGTAGGTGCGCTTCTCGCGGTTTGCAAGGGCGCGTGCAAACAGACCGTCGCGGACCTCGGTGAGCTTTGCCTTTACCGCATCGCCGATGCCCTCAAGGGGAAGCACGGTCTTTTCGCCGTTATGACGGGTAGCAACTACACAGCAGCCGTTTTCGATATCGCGGGGACCGATCTCGATGCGGACGGGAACGCCCTTCATCTCGTACTCGGCAAACTTCCAGCCCGCGCTGTTGTCGCTTGCGTCCAGCTTTGCGCGGATGCCTGCGGCCTTAAGCTGCTCGGTAAGTGCGGTTGCCGCCTCGATAACGCCCTCTTTGTGCTGTGCAACGGGAATAACGATCGCCTGAGTGGGCGCGATGGCGGGGGGGAGAACAAGTCCGTTGTTATCGCCGTGGGTCATAATTACGGCACCGATAAGACGGGTGGTAACGCCCCAGGAGGTCTGATGGGGGTAGCACTTTTTATTCTCTCTGTCGGTGTACTGAATGTCGAACGCCTTTGCAAAGCCGTCGCCGAAATAGTGGGACGTGCCTGCCTGAAGGGCCTTACCGTCGTGCATCAGCGCCTCAATGGCGTAGGTGGAAACGGCACCTGCGAACTTATCGCTCTCGGTCTTCTTGCCCTTGATAACGGGGATGGCGAGTGCCTGCTCGCAGAAATCGGCGTATACGTCAAGCATGCGCTCGGTCTCGGCAATAGCCTCTGCGGCGGTCTCGTGAATGGTGTGTCCCTCCTGCCACAGGAATTCTCTGGAGCGGAGGAAGGGACGGGTGGTCTTCTCCCAGCGAACAACGCTTACCCACTGGTTATACAGCTTGGGCAGGTCGCGATAGGAGTGGATGATGTTGGAGTAATGCTCGCAGAAAAGGGTCTCGGAGGTGGGGCGCACGCAAAGGCGCTCCTCCAGCTTTTCGCTTCCGCCGTAGGTTACCCATGCAACCTCGGGTGCGAAGCCCTCAACGTGGTCCTTCTCCTTGTTCAGAAGGCTCTCGGTAATGAACATGGGCATGCACACGTTTTCGTGTCCAAGCTCCTTGAAGCGGGTGTCAAGTATCTTCTGTATGTTTTCCCAGATAGCGTAGCCGTAGGGACGGATGACCATACAGCCCTTAACGCTGGTGTACTCGATAAGCTCTGCTTTTTTAACGATGTCGGTGAACCATTTTGCAAAGTCCTCGTCCATAGAGGTGATCTGCTCCACCTTTTTCTTGTTGTCTGCCATAATAAACCTCTCGAAAAATCGAATAATATGTTAATAAGAGTATTTTAACATAGGCTTTTCAATATGTCAATGTCAAAAGCACCCTAAAAAGTGCAGATGCGTGCTTAAATCGGCTTATTTCAGCTCGTTTAAGTAGCTGTGGATGATGGGCCACGCCTCGTCGGGATAAAAGCGGTGCCCCTCGCTTACGATAACCATGTTACAGCGATCGCCGATGCCGAGCAGCTCGTAGATGCTTTTTGTGATGGCGTAGGTCTCCTTGGCGGGGCCGATGGGGAATATGTTATCTTTTTCTCCCGCAACCACCAACAGCCTTCTCGGCGCAGTAAGGGCGCAGATATCGCCCATGTCAAAATATTTTCTTATGGACGGAACGTAGTTGCAGGGGCAATGATACATAGCCACGATGGAAGCGTCGAAGGTGCTTACGGCGCAGGAGGGAACGGAGATCTTGATACGGTCATCAAGGCAAGAGGCGTAAAGAGTAGCGGTCCCGCCGCCCGAGTTGCCAAGGCACATCAGCTTTTCGGTGTCTATCTTATCTCCGAAATGAGCATACAGCACGTCGATAAGACGCTGCACGTCCCAAACGCGCTCGCCTATGGGCGTTCTGCCGAAAAGCAGAGCGGGCATGGAGCGCCCCCTGAGACATTGGGGCGAGCCATTTTCGTTCTGACCTGCGGTTCCCATGTATCTTTGCTCGAGGGTAACGGCGCATATCCCCTCTCTTATCGCACGAACGGCAAAATCGCTGTGCTTTATTTGCTCTTTATCCCCATCAAATCTGACTTCTCCTAAGGAAACGTGCATGCCCGTGGTATGCCCCTGAATGCATATAGCGCAGGGTAATTTGCCATTAGCGTTTTTCGGAAACAGGAACACGCATCTTGCAAAATAGCCCTCCTCGCTTTGAAATTCAAAGTCTGTGCGGGTGTATTCGTCGCATTGGGTCTCGGAGGTTACGGTGAAGCGATCTTCACATTTTTCAAAAGGGAGTCCCAATAGCTCCGTAAGCTTTTCCTTGGCGTTCTTCTGCCAAAGGGAAAGGTCCGTTCCTTGGTTGTAACGCATGGACGGTGCTGTTTTTGCGGCAATGTGCTTTATGTATTCGTTTGAGTTGTATATCATAGTTTTGCCTTTCTGCTTTTACAGAGATTTCATGAAAGTGCAGAAGGCCGTAAGCGTTTCCGCAGTCTTCTCTCCGCCGCCCTCAAAGGACACTGTGGCGTCGTATCCGCCCTTGCGGAGATAGTTGATAAACTGCCCGTAATCCGCGCCGTCGTCGGGGGAGGGCAGGGTGCGCTTACAGGGGGAGGCGATGTGCGTATGGAGGATATCCTTTGCCAAGGCTTCAAGCTTTGACATTTTCTCGCCGTTTTGCATAAGATGGAAGTAATCAACGTGGGCACCGACGTTGTCGCATCCCGTCATTTCGGCAAGCCTTGCAGAGTCCTCGGCGGTGTTGATTATGTTGCATTCCGTGGTGCGCAGGGGTTCGATGCACACCTGTTGACCGTGCTTTTTTGCCGCGTCGGAAAATATGCGGGTAACCTTTACAAGCTGCTCCATTGCCTCGTCAAAATCAAAGCCCTCGGGAACCTCCTTTGCCTTGGAGGAGCCGAAAACGAGCATTTTTACGCCCAGCTTTGCCAGCTTTGCAAAGCTGTTTTCGGAAAACTCGCGGATCTTTTCGTAGTCCACATCCGGTCCGGTAAGACGCAGATCCGACGGAACAAGTCCGTTGCAGGCGTAAAAGAAGCCCTCGGGTAAGGTGCTTTTCAGGGCGAGTAGCTCATTGAATGCCGCGTCGTCCATTTTTGCAACGGTCCAGTTGCTTACCTCAACGAAATCAAGCCCCGAGTTGTATGCGCTTTTTATGGTAGTGGGGTCTGTGGTGCAGATTCCTATTTTCATAATTGCCTTACTTCCTGTGTTTTTGTGGTTTTGTAACTCTATTATTTATTTATATACAACCGCATTTCTTAATAAACATATCTGCATTTTGGGTATTTGGAACAACAAATATATCTGCCGTTGGGGCCTATTCTTTCTTCAAGTTTCTCTCCGCAATATTTGCACCTTTCAAAATCCTCAGGGAGTTTTTTTATGCGTCTTTCTTCATTACGCATTTTGTAACGTTCTTTTTGAGGAATTTTGAAATCATCAATGGACGATATGTACTCATTTCCTGAACACAGGATATATGACTCGTAGCTATCATCGAAATACACATCACCTTTGTAGAATCGGCACTCAAAGCAATCGTATTCGAGGTTTGCAAAGTAAAAATAATTACCTTTCCAAGCAAAACGTCTTTTGAACAAAGGACAGCATTTAACGTCGGATAACGATTTTACACTGGATACAAAAAGTTGACTACAAGCTCCAATAATTTTTTCTCTTTGTTTTTCTGCAAAAGAATTGTAGAGCCATTCTTTCTCTTCAACGCCGTTTAGCAGAACGTTCTCCAATTCTTCCTGAGAAATCAATTCGTCTTTTTTGCTCAAGTCGATTTGTAAAGTTGATATACCTGTTTTTTTTAGTTTTTCTAATTTTTCCTCATCAACTTCGTGAGACACATATATCTCAATAAAAAACTTTTTTCCACCAGAATACACGACAATATCTGGAACAATGTTTCCAAAACGACATTCTAACTCAACATTATCAATGACGATCTCTGTAGAGTCATGCAGATTCCCATCCATTTTTAGGTGGTATCTTCCAGATGATCTGTTGTTCCATTCTATTGGCGGGAGTACCATCTTTTTTGAATTTGATAGAATAACTTTGGCTGCTTGGTGTAATGCAGATTCGTAACCATATTCACAATTTGATGCAGAATAGTGCGAAAAATGATGTGCGTTTTTTGATCCTTTTTTCGCAACAAGAGCTTCGCCACAAGCAGGACAAAAACAGCCACATTTTAATCCGCTTTCCACACTGTCAATGTGTACGCATTCGCCGTCTTTTAAGCCAAATAATAGTTTTGTGCTGTTTGACATGTGTTAACCCTTTCTCCAACATCAATAACTACAGCTCTAATTTAGCATATATAAGAACGAAAGTCAACGGTTTCGGCAAAGCATTTTGCCGTTAGGGCGCATATGCCTCGGATATTTTCTTACTTAATAATTATTAAGTAAATATTGTGCGAAGGCATTGAAAAAACGGAAATACTGTGGTATAATGCTCTGATAGTACGGTATCTTGGAGAGGTATGCATTCGGAGGCGGAAATGGATAGCGGAATTAACGTATTCGGTTACTCTGTAAAGTTGAAAAAAAGCGGTGCGCATCTTCGCAAATGCGTGCTTACCGTATGCCTTTGGGTGCTGCTTGGCGCGGCGCTGGGTATCGGTGCATTGATGCTTGAGTCCGCAGCCGCCGTGGTATTTGCCGTCTTTATTGTTGCGGCGGTCATACTGCTCACCCTTCCCGGCTTTTCCGTGGAATACGATTACGAGATCGAGGACGGCACCTTTACCGTTTCAAGGATCGCGGGCTCGTCCCGCAGGAGGGTGCTTGCCTCCGTGGATCTGCGCAGCGTTACCTACCTTGCCCCCTATAATGCCGACACGGTAAGAAAATGCAAGGACGAGGAGCCTGCGGTGCGCATTGACGTGCTCTGCGAGGAGGAAAACGGAGCGGTAATGCTCTTTTCCGACCGTAGGGGCAGGCTTACCATGCTGTGCTTTGACGCAAACGAAAGTTTTTTTAAAGCCGCAAGATTTTATTGTCCGTCTGCAATGCGTCGCTGACGGAAAGCGAGTTTGATATGCAAAATATAAATCACCATCTTAAGACTTATGCAAAAATAGATCACGCCGCGCTGGAGGGTAACTACCTTGCCATACGGGACTATATATCCCGCGAAACGCCCGACTGCCGCATTATGTGCGTGGTAAAGGCCGATGCTTACGGCCACGGTGCGGAGGGCTGCGTTAAGCGGCTCGCCTCTCTCGGGGTAAGGAGCTACGCGGTATCCTGCATCGAGGAGGCACGCGACGTTGCCGCCGCCGCACCGAAGGAAAGCGATATCCTCATTCTTGGCTACACTCCCGCGGAATACGCCGCCGAGCTTTCCCGCTCCGGCTTTATACAGACCGTGTACAGCGAGGAATACGGACGCGAGCTTTCCCGCGAGGCGGAAAGAGCGGGGTGCGACGTGAGAGTTCACATCAAGGTGGATACGGGAATGAACCGCATCGGCTTCATTGCCGCCCATAAGGAGGCTTGCGCCCGCAGCATAGTTGCGGTAATGGATATGCCTCACATCCGCACGGAGGGAATATTCACGCACTTTGCCTGTGCGGACAGCGGTACCGACGAGGAAACGGAGCACCAGCACGAGCTGTTCTGCGGAGTGCTGGACGCCATGGGAGAAAGAGCGAAGGGCCTGTGCGTGCATTGCTGTAACAGCGCCGCCGCCATGCGCTTTTCCCGCTTCCGCCACGATATGGTGCGCGTTGGGATCATCCTGTTCGGTCTTGCGCCCGACGCGGAGATGCGATTGCCTATCGGCCTTTCCCCCGTTATGACCTTTACCACCACGGTCATTCACGTTCACGACCTGCACGCAGACGACAGGATAAGCTACGGCGGAACCTTTACGGCAGACAGGGACATGAGGATAGCCACCCTCGGCGTTGGGTATGCGGACGGTTTTCTCCGAGCATTTTCAAAGGGAGGCAAGGTGCTGATAAACGGCACCGAGGCACCCATAGTCGGACGTATATGCATGGACCAGTGCATGGTCGACATCGGGGAAAACGAGGTACATCCCGGAGATGCCGCAATTATTTTCGACAGCGAGGGAAAAAATATAAACGAGCTTGCGAAAGCGGCAGACACCATTTGCTACGAGCTTGTTTGCCTTGTGGGCAAGCGGGTAAGGCGAATTGCCGCAGAGGAATGATATAGGATTGCGTGCTTGCACGCGTGAGGAATTATATGGACGAGAACAAAAACGTAAACGGCTCACCGCCCGTTCATACAGGCAGAAAACGGCTGTTGGCGGTCATACTGTTTCTTGCGGTGTGTGTGGTAACGGTGTTTGGGGTGGGGCGCGGTCTTGCAGATGCGCCGCCCGAGATCACCGACGCCATAACCGACGAGGATAACGCGCCCGAGACCCACGAGAGCGCAGACGTGCCCGTGGAGACCACTCCCGTGAAGCCCGGCTCCGTTGCGGATTACGGTGGAGCTACCTTCAAGGTGCTGGTTACCGAGAAGGAGAGAAGGACCGGCTTTGACGGGGGCGATGCTCCAACCCTGCTTTCAAGCCTTGATTCGGAGTATGCAGAGCTCCTTGAATTTGATCTTAATATCGAGCTGAAGACCGTGTATCTGCAGTCGCCTGCCGCGTACGTTCAATCCGCTTGGGCGGCAAACGAGGGCGACACCGCGGATCTGCTTGTGCTTGATCTGTTCGTTGACACGTAAAACGGTGCCGCGCCCGATACCACGCAGCTGCTGATAAACGGCTTGCTTGCGGATCTTTGCGCCATCGACACCGTCAAGCTTGGGGGCGAAGGTTATTACGCCGACGTGAATACGGCACTTTCAGTTTGCGGCAGTACTTACCTTGTCGCATCCTCCGCTACCGTTGGGTTCCGCGATTCCCTTATCGGCGTTATTTACGACAAGGGGCTCGTCTCTGATTCCGAAACGGACGTTCACGGGCTTGTAAAGGACGGAAAATGGACCTTTGATGCTCTCGGTGCCGTGGCAAAGGATATAGGCAGCGACGTGAACACCGATTGCGACGAGGCGGTGGTGTGGATGATAGGCACGGGTGCAAGAGATGCCTTCCCCACTGCCGATGGCTTTACCGTGGATCTTACGTCCGATAACGCCGTGGAAACCTTTGCGAAGATGAAGAGCGTGCTTTACGGCGGCGTTGGTGCCGACGGCAAGGTGGGCGGCTCCTCCTCTGCCTTCAGGCAGGGCACGGTGGACAAGTTTGCAAAGCTGGATAAGGAAGGGTACGGACTTCTTCCGTTGCCAAAGTCAAACAGCGACGGTATATATCGCTCCGTGAGCAAGACGGAGAATGCGACCGTGATGGCAGTTACCTCCTTTTGCTTTGACAAACGGCGCAGCGGCACGGTGATGAACCTCCTTGCGGAGCGCTCACACCAGACCTTCGGCGATGAATATCTTGCCGACGTTTGCGGCACGGATGAAAAGAGCCGCGAGAGCCTTGAATACATAATCGCGAACCGTTCCGTGTGCCTTATTGCGGTG
>JAFSCG010000150.1 GCA_017436885.1 Clostridia bacterium
ACCGCCGTGTCATCCTCGAGCAAGCCGCCCTGCAAGATCCTTCGCTTTAGCTCAAGGATGACAGCAGGGCGGCGATGCGAAGGATCTTCGGCGGTGCAGATCATACCGACTTGTCAGTACGGCGGCAAATTTTATCTCATGTTTTTTACGGAGCGATATACTCGCGTACCCGCAGCTCAACGCCGACGGATTCCGCATTTTTGCGGCATATCTCCACTTCCTCGTTGCTTATGGTGCCCTCCACAACGGAAAGCATTACCTTTTTTACGTGGTGCTTGACGTTCTTGCAGAACTCAAGCATTGCGGGATAAGCCTCAAGACCGAATTTGGAGATACATACCTCCTGATACTTTTCCGCAGAGGCGGCGTTCATGCTGACGGATATTACGTCCACAGCACCTGCAAAATCCGCAGAGGTATCCCTGCCCGCAATAAGGTCGGAAAGACCGTTCGTGTTTACGCGGATGGTAATATCGGGATATTTTTCCTTCACACGGCGGGAAACGGAAATAAGCACGTCAAGCCGCTCGGTGGGCTCGCCGTATCCGCAGAATACAAGCTCCGAGTAGTTTTCGGGCTTTGCGGTAACAATGGCTTCAAAGACCTCGTCCTCGGTGGGCTCGCGGTCAAGCCACAGGCTATCGCTTCCGTAGGCACCCTCGCCGTTGTTGCGGATGCAGAAGGTGCAGTTGTTGGGACAGCGGTTGGTCATATTAACGTACAGACCGCTTCCGACTGTATAAGTTATAGTCATCATTCTTTGATACCTTCGATACCGAAGAAACGCAATGCGTTTTCCGTCGTTATCCTTTCCGTTTCCTCGGGCGTTTCTCCCCTTGCGGCGGCAAGCGCCTCCAGGGTGAAGCGCATAAGACCCGAGTGATTCATTTCTCCCCTGTGGGGATGGGGCGCAAGGTAGGGGCAATCGGTCTCCACAAGCAGTCTGTCCTTGGGGACGACTGCGGCGGCAGCTCTGACCTTGGGCGCGTTTTTGAAGCTTACGGTACCCGAAAAGGAAATGTAACAGCCGAGAGATACGGCCTCCTTTGCCATTTCCGCACTGCCGCTGAAGCTGTGCAGAACGCAGGTAACCGCGGGAAACTCCCTTATGACCGCAAGGCTGTCGGCATGGGCATCCCTGTCGTGGATTATAACGGGAACACCGTGCTTTTCTGCAAGCTCCATTTGCTTTCTGAACATTATCTTCTGCTTTATTCTGTCCGTATCCTCGTAGTGATAGTCAAGACCTATCTCTCCAAGTGCAACGATATTCAGCTCGCGCCTTTTTGCAAGCAACTCGTCCAGCTCCGCGAGGGATGCATCAAAGCGCCGGACCTTTTGTGCATCGGAGGGATGCATACCTGCGGCGGCATACATCCTTCCCGGATATTCCATGGACTGCGCGGAGGCAAGCTTGCTGCTCTCAATATCCCAGCCGACGTTAACAACGCCTGTTACGCCTGCGGCGTACACGTCGCGTATCATAGCCTTAACTCCGCCGGGATACTCCGCATCGTAGCGTCCGTTATTATAGTGTGCGTGCGTGTCGAACATTATCTGATCCTTGCTCCCAATTCTACGGCATCATCGAGGAACAGAACGCGAACGTCCTCCTCACCCGATGCAAGTATCATACCGTTGCTCTCGATGCCGCACAGCTTTGCGTGAGCAAGGTTGGTTACCATTGCCACCTTCTTGCCGATAAGCTGCTCGGGAGTGTAATACTTTGCAATACCGGAAACGACCTGACGCTGCTCATATCCGAGATCTGCCTGTATCTTCAATAGCTTTTTGGACTTTTCCACCTTCTCGCAGGCGATGATCTTTGCACAGCGCATCTCAACAGCCATGAAAGCGTCGAAATTGATCTCGGGCATTTTTTCGGGTGCCTCAAGCTTTGCCTGCTCCTTTGCGGCAGCCTCCTCGGCGGCCTTTCTCTTGGCGTCAAGCTCTGCCTGAAGCTCGGCAAGCATCTTTGCCTCGTCTATTCTTGCAAACAGCACCTTGCTGTCGCAAACGGACTTGCCGCTTTCCATTCCGCAGAACTTATCCGCAGTACCGATAGTGTCAAAGCCGCACTTGTCGGTGCCGAGCATGGAAAGTATCTCCTCGGAGGTCGCGGGAATGATGGGCTTAAGCATTACGGCTCCCCAACGGATAGCCTCCAACAGATTGTAAAGCACGGTACCGAGGCGCGCCTTCATGCTCTCATCCTTTGCAAGAGTCCAGGGCGTAGTCTCGTCTATATACTTATTTGCGCGGTTGAACATCTCGAAGATGCAGTCGATGGCATCGGCAATGTGGAAGGCGTCCATGTTCTCCACCATGCCGGCATAAGCCTTAACGCATGCATCCTTCAGCTCCGCATCAAGCGCCTCGGGCGCGGCGGGTGCCTGTATCTCCTTATCGAAATACTTTTTCTGCATATCGAGGGTGCGCTTTACAAGGTTGCCGAGATTGTTGACAAGGTCGGTATTAAAGCGCTTGATAACGGTCTCGTAGGTGATGCTTCCGTCGGCATTGAAGGGCATCTCCGCAAGGGCGTAATGTCTTACGCCGTCAACGCCGAAGCGCTCTGCAAGCTCGTCGGCATAAATAACGTTTCCGCGGGATTTGGACATCTTATCGGTGCCGAAGTTGAACCAGGGATGACCGAAGATCTGCTTGGGCAGGGGGAGATCCAGCGCCATAAGGAAGATGGGCCAATAAATGGTGTGGAAGCGGAGGATGTCCTTGCCGATAACGTGCACGTCGCAGGGCCAGTACTTTTTGAAATGCTCGCTCTGCTCCTCGTAGCTCTTGTCGGGATCGTAGCCGAGGGCGGTGATATAGTTGCAAAGCGCATCGAACCAAACATATACCACATGCTTATCGTCAAAATCAACGGGAACGCCCCACTTGAAGGAGGTACGGGAAAGACAGAGATCCTGCAGTCCTGCCTTGAGGAAGTTATTCACCATTTCCTTTTTTCTGGACTCTGGTGCTATAAAGCCGGGGGTCGCTTCAATATAAGCCATAAGCCTGTCAGCATACTTATTCATATTGAAGAAGTATGCTTCCTCGCTTGCCTTCTGTACGGGGCGGCCGCAATCGGGGCACTTACCGTCAACTGCCTGCGTATCGGTAAAGAAGGACTCGCAGGGGGTGCAGTACCAGCCCTCGTACTTGCTCTTGTATATATCGCCGTTTCTGAAGAACTTTGCAAATATCTTTTGCACTGCCTTTTCGTGGCCTTCGTCGGTGGTACGGATAAAGTAATCATAGGAGGTGTTCATGCCGTCCCATACCTGCTTTATCTCCCCTGCAACACCGTCAACGTACTGCTTGGGGGTAATACCTGCCTCCTTTGCAAGGTTTTCGATCTTCTGACCGTGCTCGTCGGTGCCGGTGCAGAAGAAAACGTCGTATCCCATCTCTCTCTTATATCTTGCAATGGCATCGGTGGCAATGACCTCGTAGGTATTGCCGAAGTGGGGCTTGCGGGATGCGTAAGCTATTGCTGTGGTTATATAATAATTCTTCTTGTCCATTTTTTTACACCTTCTTAAAAATCATATCTCCGATACTCGGGTAGGGCCATACGTTTTGGGGAATATGCATCTCCAGCTCGTCTGCAACGGCGCGAAGGGCGTTCATTGCGGGGATCACCACGTCGCAGTAGAAGCAGGCAAGTCGGTAAATATCCTTTTTCAGCTTTGCCGCATCCTCGGAAAGCTTTTTCAGCTCTTCCATGCGGGTGTAGAGCACTTCCTCAAGCTCGGAAAGCTTGTCAAGCTCTCGCTTTGCATTGGCGGGTACTCTGCCCTCTGCGGCGGATCGTGCGTTGATGGCGGAGGCAAAATCGCCTATGTAGGAGCAAACGGCGGGATAAATATCCCTGCTTGCCATCTCCGACATGGTCTGCACCTCGATATTGATGGTCTTGCAGTAGGTCTCAAGCAATATCTCGTAACGGGAACGGAGCTCCACCTCGCTGTAAACGCCGTGCTTGCCGAACACGCGGATGCTCTTTTCGCTTACGATGCAGGGCAGCGCGTCTACCGTGGTCTTCAGATTTGCAAGACCGCGGTTTTTCGCCTCCTGCTGCCATTCCTCCGTGTAGTTATCTCCGTTAAAGATTATTCTCTTATGCTCCTTAACGGTGGTTCTGATGATCTCAAGAGCCTCGCTCCTTACGTCCTCGGCACCCTCAAGTCTGTCCGCAAAATCGGAAAGCACCTCTGCCACCGCCGTGTTAAGAGTTGTATTGGGGCTTGAGATTGACATTGCGGAGCCGGGCATACGGAACTCGAATTTGTTACCTGTAAATGCAAAGGGAGAGGTACGGTTACGGTCTGTGGTGTCCTTTGAGATCTTCGGCATGGAATGAACGCCGATGGGAAGATAGGACGCGTCTGCCTTGCGGTAGATCTCCTCGTTTTCGATAGCCGTCAGAATTGCCGTCAGCTCGTCGCCGATAAACATCGACACTATCGCGGGAGGTGCCTCGTCGCCGCCGAGACGGTGGTCGTTACCTGCAGTGGAAACGGAAACGCGCAGCAGGTCCTGATATTCGTCCACAGCGCGGATAACAGCGGCAAAGAACAAAAGGAACTGCACGTTTTCCGCAGGGCTTTTACCGGGGTTCAGCAGGTTTTCGCCCGTGTCTGTGGAAAGGGACCAGTTGTTATGCTTGCCGCTTCCGTTAATGCCGTTGAAGGGCTTTTCGTGGAGGAGGCAAACAAGATTGTGACGGCGTGCAACGCGCTTCATTGCCTCCATGATAAGCTGGTTGTGATCCATGGCCGTATTCACGTCGGAGAACACGGGTGCAAGCTCGTGCTGTGCGGGAGCCGCCTCGTTGTGCTTTGTCTTGGAATAAACGCCAAGCTGCCAGAGCTCCTCGTCCAGATCCTGCATATATTTGGAGATACGGGGCTTGATGGAGCCGAAATAGTGGTCGTCCATCTCCTGTCCCTTGGGGGGACGGGCACCGAAAAGCACCCTGCCCGCGTACTTTATATCACGGCGCGCATCGAAGCACTCGCGGTCGATAAGGAAGTACTCCTGCTCGGCTCCCACCATGGGGATAACGCGCTTTGCCTCGGTATTGCCGAAGGCGCGCACAACGCGAAGCGCCTGCTTGCCCACCGCCTCAACGGATTTCAGAAGCGGGGTCTTGTTATCCAGCGCCTCTCCTCCGTGGGAGCAGAACACCGTGGGAATGCAAAGACTGTGATCCTTGATAAAAGCGTAGGACGAAGGATCCCACGCGGTATATCCGCGTGCCTCGAAGGTGGAGCGAAGTCCGCCCGAGGGGAAGGAGGATGCATCGGGCTCGCCCTTTATAAGCTCCTTGCCGGAAAACTCCATTATAACCGTGCCGTCCTTCTGGGGGGTAATGAAGCTGTCGTGCTTCTCGGCGGTTATGCCGGTCATGGGCTGGAACCAATGGGTGTAGTGGGTCGCACCCTTCTCTATTGCCCAGTTTTTCATTGCGGCGGCAACTGCGTTTGCAATGCCGGGTTCAAGCTCAAGGCCGTCCTCAACGGTCTTCTTAAGGGAGGCGTACACCTCGGGGGCAAGGCGCTCGCGCATGACCTTGTCGTTGAACACAAGTGAGCCAAACAGCTCGGGGATAGACTTTTCCATTATCGGTCTCCTTTTTCTATCAGCGCGGAAATGGCTGCTTTTCTGTCTTCTTTTCCGAACACGCCACTTCCCGCCACGAGAACGTCAACACCCGCAGAGCAGAGCAGCTCGGCGTTCGCCTCGCTTACTCCGCCGTCCACCTCAATGTAAAAATCAAGACCAAGGCGTTCTCTTTCACTTGCGAGAGTCTTTATTTTATCCAGCATCTCAGGCATAAATTTCTGACCGGAGAAGCCGGGGTTTACCGTCATTATCATTACCGTATGAAGCTGATGCAGATAAGGAAGTATATCCTCAACGGGGGTTGCGGGCTTAACGGTAAGACCGGCGTGCACTCCGCTGTCCCTGATCTTTTTCACCGTTGCCGCAACGTCGGAGCAAGCCTCCGCGTGAACGGTGATAAGCTCTGCACCCGCTTTTACAAAATCGTCTATGTATCTTATGGGCTCGTCGATCATCAGATGCACGTCAAAGAACATATTCGTTTTGTCGCGCAAGCAGGCGATCACGGGCGCTCCGAAGGAAATGTTGGGAACGAAGGAGCCGTCCATAACGTCAAGATGGAGCCACTTTGCACCGCCCCTTTCAATATCCGCGC
>JAFSCG010000151.1 GCA_017436885.1 Clostridia bacterium
ATCCACCCTCGACGTACACCAGTACGCCTCACGGGTGGATGTTTGCCCGTTCCAGCCCTTTTTTCCTATCCCCTGCGACGTGTTTTTAGGGGGTGTAAAGAAACTTGCGTTTCTTTACACCCCCTTTTTATGCTGTTTTAGAGCTCGATCACGGAAACGGTCTCCGGCATCAGCTCGGCGTACCATTTTGAGCCGCGGAGGTAAAGCTGTACCTGCTTTTTGGCGGGGTCGGGGTTTACGGCAATAACTGTAAGCCTGCCGCCGTTTTCGATGGCGATGCCCTCGCAGGGCAGGTTTATTTTGGGGTAGCGGAACATTGCGCTCTGATACGCTTCGTCGCTTACAAGTGGGTATATCTCCGAATTGGGGGTAACGTGCTTTGCCACAAGCTCGAAGGCGCGGTATTGACCGCTGTAGGATATATCGCCCGTGGTGCTGTTACGGGTTACAAGACCGCCGCAGCCGAAGGGACCGACATTGGGCCAGCCCGTTTCGTCCAGCATAAGGTTCCAGCCCGTAAATGAGCTGTATCCGCAGCAAAGGGCGCGGCACATCATTATGGTCCATTTGCATACGTCCTTATCGTAATTATCGTAAAGACGGGGACCTGCCTCGGTGAAGTGGAGCTTCAGATGCGGATATTTTTCCTTCAGCTTTACGGTCTGCTCCACATTGCCGCCGTAGTAATGAAACGCAACTCCGTTAACCGCCCTTGCGGCTTCGGGGTGGGTATCAAGGGTCCAGAGCACTCTGTCGATACCCGAGAAATTATGGTCGTACATCCATATCTCGGTGTCAAGACCGTTTTCCTCAAGCTTTTTGCGCAGCTCCACCACGTATTTTGCCTCAGTATCGGGGCTCCACACGCAGGCGGGCATTTTTGCGTACTGGTGGTTTTCGGGCTCGTTTTGGGGAGTGATGGCGGATATCTTTATGCCGCGCTCACCGTAAGCTTTGATGAATTTAACAACGTATTCCGCAAAGCATTCGGTGTACATATCTCTCATGTGTCCGCCGCACAACATACCGCCCGTTTTCATCCAGCCGGGAGGGCTCCATGGAGAGGCGAAAACGTACAGCCCCGGGTTTACCTTCAGCGCTTCCTTTATCATGGGAATAACGTATCTTTCGTCGCGCTCAACTGAAAAATGCTTCAGCTCCGTGTCGCCTGCCACGTCGTCGTAGGAATAAAGCTCGGCAGAGTAGTCGCTTGCACCTATACTGATGCGGATAACGGAAAGACCGAGCCCCTCGGGGGTAAAGATGCTGCGCAAAAGCTCGGTGCGCTTCTCGGCGTCCATTTTGGAAAGCAGGTAGCAGGATGCCCCCGTCATGGCAACTCCCGTACCCAAAAATCCTTTTATTGCGGGCTTTTCCGCCATTTTCAGCTCTACTGCTCCAAGCATGGTTTCTGCGGGAAATACCTCGCGGCAGAGTCTGTCGCCCGTTTTACTTAAGGAATACTGAATTGCCATATCGTCCTCCGATTCTTACTGTTTTTTACGGCGCTTGAATATTACCTTATATACCAGAAGGTATACGAAGATGCTGAAGGGAATTGCAGTAAAGGTATCGAGAATGGAGTGCTGCTTTACAAAGGTGGTGGAAAGGATAACGTTGATGCAGAGGAAGGTCATAAGCGGAGCAGGCCACTTAAACGGGCGAAGCTCCCGTGCCTCCCAAAAGGCGAATATTATGCCGCAGCAGCCTATAACGTGCATGCTGGGGATAACGTTTGTGTTCGTATCTGCGGCGTAGATGCCCTCAAGAATACGGGTGAACACGTTCTCCCTGCCGAGGGTGGCAAGGTCGGGGCGCAGATCCTGACCGTTGGGGAAGAACAGTGAAAAGATAAGTACGGTAAAAAATCCGATGCCTATAAAGGCACAGTATTTTTTCAGCCCCTCACCGTTAAATAAAAGCAGGTAAAGCCCCGTTACGGCAAGCAGCGCGTACCACATAACGTAGAAGACCACGTATTGCTCCACAAAGGGTATGTGGTCGTCAAGCGGTATGTATGACACCCAATAATCGGTGGTGGGCACGATGGCCTCCACGGCAAAATACGATAGGAGATATATGGGAAAGACCGCAAGCCACGGAATGGCTGAAAGCCTTTCCTTTTTCGTTGCATTGCGGGAAAGCAGACCCTTGTGGTCGTTGCTTTCCGCAAGATTACGGAAACAGTGTTTTTTCATTATACTACCTTATTGCGGGTCTTTGTGCCGTTTGCTGTGGGTTTGGATTGGTTACGACCCTGATGGCGTTGTGGATGTTCTCTATCTTCACGGAGGAGGCACCCTTCTGCCATTCGCCGTCAAGGGTCCAGTCCATATTCTCGCTTGCGCTGACCCTGATCTCAGAGGCGGAGAAAAAGTCGAGCATATAGGAGCTGTAATCGGAAGAGGAGAGGGCACGGATTATCTCGCTGAGGTCCACGATATTCGTGGGATGGCGGATAAGGAGCAGCTCAAAGCGTCCGTCGTTCATGTCCACTATCTTCGGGGAGATGGTAAGCAGTCCCGCAACGGAGGTGGAGTTGGAAACTGCGCCGAAAATGTAATCGCCCTCCACGGTCTTTTCGGGCGTTTCGAAGCGCAGGTGCCACGGGCGTATGGCCGATATATCGTTTATGCCCTCAAGCACGTAGGCAAGGTGCCCGAGAGAGTTTTTGACGTTTTGGGGAGTTGCGTAGGACGCCTTGGTGAAGGCGCCGAAGGACGCAACGTAGGTAAAATGCCTGCCGTCGAAGGAGCCTACGTCAAGATTACGAACGGATCCCTCCATTATGTCCCTTGCGGCCTTCATGATGTTTTTTGAAAGCTTCAGGCTGGTGGCAAAATCGTTGGTGCTTCCTGCGGGAATGTAGCCCAGAGGCGTATTTGCGCCGCAGGCAAGGAGACCGTCCACGCACTCGTTGAAGGTACCGTCACCGCCGATACACACCACAAGATCGCATTCCGCGGCACATTCCGTAACCTTTTTGCGTCCGTCGCCCTTGCCGCCCGTCAGATAGGTGCGGCAGTCCCAGCCGTAAGAGCAGAAGAGTATCAGTATATCCGTCAAAAATCTGTTCGCCCGCTTAAGACCGGACATTGGGTTCATAACTAACAGTAATCTTTTTTTCATATCGAAAATCCTTTTTTGCTTTGCTTGGCAAATATTTTATCACATAATACTCCCGGAGGCAATACCGCGACTGTCAAAAAATAGTTAATGAATTGTAAATTTTTTCCCGGTAGCTATGGAAATACTCGATTTAGTGTGCTAAAATATCATAGTGTTATACTTCATACGACGAAAAAGAGGAGTTTTCGATGTTCGGCAACTTTTTTCGCAGGTATGCGTGGGTCTACGTTCCCGGCTTTATATTCCTGCTGATGTACAGTAAAATAAGTGCCGCAGTGCCCGAGGCTCTCGGAGCTGCGATCGACATCGTGGAATCCGGCGGTGCGGATCTTGATGCGGTGCTTCGCGCCGCAGGCAAGGTGGCACTTCTCGGAGTGCTTGTTTTTGCCACGCAGTTCATGTGGCGCGTATGCATAATGAGCAACGCACGCCGCCTTGAATGCGCCATGAGAGAGAGCTATTTTGCGAAGCTTCAAAGCCTTCCCGTCTCCTACTTTCAGAAGCAGCGCACGGGCGATCTTATCGCCTACGCAATAAATGACATAAACGCCGTGCGCATGACCCTCGGCCCCGTTTTTGCAATGAGCATACGCGGCGTTGCCACGGCATTGTTTTCCATATTTGCAATGGCTGACGGTATCGACGGCAGAATGACCCTGTTCGTGCTGCTGCCCGTGCCCGTTGCCTGCGGAGCCGTGGTGCTTCTCGGCAGCACCATCCGCAACCGATTTACAAGAGTGCAGGCGCTTTTTGCGCGTGTCTCCGGCTTTGTAAACGAATCCATTATGGGCTCAAAGATAATCAAATCCTTTGCCCGCGAGGATGAATGGAACGAGGATTACGGTGAGCTTTCCGACGAGATGAAGGAGGCAAATCTTTCTCTCGTTAAGGTAACGTCCCTCCTCGGTCCCGCAGTTGCCATCTCCTTTGGCATCAGCTACGCCGTCAGCCTTATATACGGCGGCAATCTGGTGCTTGCGGGGGCAATGTCCATCGGCGATCTGGTGGCTTACCAGTTCTATCTGGAGCTTGTGCGCCGCCCCATCGTTATGCTCAGCCGTATCATCAATCTGATAGTACGCGGCACCGCCTCCTATAAGCGTCTTCGTGCAGTGTTCGACGAGCCCTCCGTTCCCGACGAGGAGCTTGATAACGCCGCCATTGAGATAAAGCAGGGCATTTCCGTCAGGGATCTTACCTTCTCCTACGACGACGGCGCACTCCCTGCGGTGGAGAACGTCAGCTTCGATATTCCCGTGGGAAGCTCCATCGGTATAACCGGTCCTACGGGTTGCGGAAAGACCACGCTCGTTTCCTTGCTTCTGAAGCTTTACGAGGCACCCAAGGGCAGTATATTCGTGGACGGAACGGATATTACCGAGCTCTCCGCATATTCTATGCGCCGCGTTTGCGGCTACGTTCCTCAGGACGGTTTCTTGTTTTCCGATTCCATAACCAATAATATCTCCTTCTATTCCGGAGCGTCCGAGGAGGAGGTCATCGCCGCCGCCCATACCGCAAGCATAGATGCAAGCGACACCTCGGTATTCCCGAAGGGCTACGAGACGGAGGTGGGAGAGAGGGGTACGCACCTTTCCGGCGGACAGAAGCAGCGCATATCCCTGGCACGCGCCCTTGTGCGCAAGCCGCAGCTGCTTATCCTTGACGATACTCTTTCCGCCGTGGACAGCATTACGGAGGAGACCATAAAAAGCCGTCTGCGTCCGCTGCTTGAGGGACGCACGTCCGTAATAATCAGCCAGAAGCTTTCCGCCATCTCGGACTGCGACTGCATCCTTTACATGAAGGACGGCAGGATAACCGAGCGCGGCACCCACGGCGAGCTTGTTGCCCTTGGGGGCGATTACGCCGAGCTGTGGCATAAGCAAAGCGAAAGCGGAGAGGAGGGAAGCGACCGATGAAGGAAGAAAGAACCGAAAAGTATCAGGTCAATACCCGTTCGGCAGTATCGCGCCTGCTGGCGCTTATGCGTCCCTATACCGCACAGCTTGTGCTGTGTATGATATTTGCTTTGCTTGCAAATGCGGCAACTCTTGCAAGCCCTGCGGTGGCATCCGTAATAATCGACGATTTCCTCAGGGAAGGAAAGGCGCAGGGCGGAGTTTATTCCATTCTCGGCTTCGGAGTGCTCTACCTTGTTGTGGAGATCGCCGGCTCGGTCTTCGGCCTTGCACAGCAGCGCCGCGTTGCACGTATATCCCAATCCATCCTTCACACTATGCGCAAGCAGGTGTTTGATAAGATAATGCATATGCCCGTCTCCCAGATAGACGATAACGGCACGGGCCGCCTTATCACCCGCGCTACCAACGACGTGGAGACCGTAAACGAGTTCTATTCCGACATATTCATCAACCTTTTCAAGGATATTTTTCTGCTTATCGGCATTGCGGTGGTAATGGTGGCATTCGACCCGTTCCTTGCCCTTCTTTCCCTTACGGGAGTGCCGATAATATTCCTTATCACCTTTTCGCTTAAAAAGCTCATAAAGGAAAATTTCAAGCGCGTAAAGGCAATTACGGGACAGATAAACGGCTTTATTGCGGAAAATATCAGCGGCATGCGAATCGTTAAGGCCTATAACCGCCAGAAGAACAAGCGTGCGGAATTCAAAGCGTTGAATCACAAGTATTTTAGGGGCACCATCACCCAGATAGTGCTGAACGCGCTGTTGCACCCCTCCATGGAGGTTATAAACAATCTCGTTATCGCCCTGCTGCTCGTTGCCAGCTTCGGCAGGATAAGCGACGGCGCTCTTAAGGTGGGCGTGCTTTACGCATTTACAAACTACGTTAAAAAGTTCTTCGAGCCCATAAACGATCTTGCGGAAAAGTACACCAGCGTGCAGTCCGCCTTCGTTTCCGTGGACCGCATCGGCGAGATACTTGATGCAGAGGGCTCCGAGCTTCCCGACGAAGGTCTGCGCGGCGGAGAGGTAAAGGGAGATATCGAGTTCCGCAACGTATGCTTTTCCTACGACGGAAGCACTCCGGTGCTGAAAAACGTCAGTTTCCGGCTGGCTCCCGGCACAAAAGCCGCGTTTGTCGGCGCTACGGGCGCGGGAAAGACAACGGTCATAAGCTTGCTTTGCCGTTATTATCTGCCCGATTCCGGCGAGATATTGGTGGACGGCACGGATATACGCGATTGGAAGCTGCGCGATCTGCGCAGGGGTATTGCCGCAGTTATGCAGGGCGTGTTCCTTTTTGACGGTAACGTGCGCGACAATATCGATATGCACGGCTCCGTGGGCGACGAACGCATAAACGCGGCACTTAAGGCCGCAAACGCCGACGAGTTCGTTTGCGAGATCGGCGGTCTTGATGCCCGTGTATACGAGCAGGGACTGAACTTTTCCACAGGTCAGCGTCAGCTGCTTTCCTTTGCGCGTGCAGTTGCCACCGACCCCGGCGTGCTTATCCTTGACGAGGCCACCGCCAATATCGACAGTGTGACCGAGGAAAGGATACAAAACGCCATAAGCGAGATATCCCGCGGGCGTACCTGCGTGTTTATCGCACACAGGCTTTCCACCATACGCGATTGTGACGTTATATTCCTCCTTGAACGAGGCGAGATAATCGAGCGCGGCAGCCACGAGGAGCTGATGGCCCTTGACGGCGGCTATGCCGCGCTGGTGCACGCCGCGGAGGAGAACGGAGAAAACGGAGAAATAAAATGAACACCCAAAAAGGCACGGGCCTTTACTACAAGGATGGACTGAGAGACGGTATTCCCATTGGACTCGGATATTTTTCCGTTTCCTTCGGCATGGGTATACTTGCCGCCTCCAAGGGCTTCAGCGCCCTCGCGGCGCTGATAATGTCCGCAACTAACCTGACCTCCGCAGGACAGGCGGCGGGTATCGAGGTTATCGGCGAGGCGCTTTTAAAAAGCGGCGGCGCACTTGTCTTCTCCCTGCTTACGGCGGGGGAGCTTGCTTTGGCTCAGCTGGTGATAAATCTGAGATACTCCCTTATGGCGGTATCCCTTTCCCAGAAGCTTTCGCCGCGTTTTGGTTCCGGACATCGCTTTCTTGCTTCCGCATTCATTACCGACGAGATTTACGCCGTGGGCGTTACCCGCAAAGGGGATATCGAGCCGCGGTATTGGTACGGTCTTGCTACGGTGCCGTATTTTTCGTGGGCTCTCGGTACGTTGTGCGGAGCTCTTGCGGGTAATATTCTGCCGGGTGCCGTGGGTTCTGCTTTGGGAATCGCGCTGTACGGTATGTTCCTTGCCATTATCGTTCCTCCCGCAAGAGATAACGGTGCTGTGTGCTTTGCCGTATGCGTTGCGGCGGCGCTTTCCTGCCTTATGTTCTATCTGCCCTTTTTCTCCTTCTTGAGCGCGGGCTTCCGCGTTATCATCTGCGCCCTTGCCGCGGCCTGTGCCGCCGCCCTGCGCAGTCCCGTGGAGGCAGAAAAATGACGGTAATCATCTACGTTCTCATAATGGCGGCGGTTACTTATCTCACCCGAATGCTGCCCCTTGCCCTTATAAGGGAGAAGATACGCTCCCGATTTATCATCAGCCTGCTTACCTATCTGCCGTATACGGTGCTTTCCGCGCTGACCTTCCCCGCGGTATTTTACGCCACGTCAAGCACCGCCGCGTCCCTTGCGGGCTGTGCCGTTGCGCTGATACTGGCGTTCTTTAAGGTGCCGATGGTGCTTGTTGCGCTGTCCGCATCGGCGGCATCCTTCATTTTCCTGCTCTTTTAGGTGCAAAAAGCCTCCTAAATGTTCGCTTTTGCCTTGCAATTTGCAAGACGGTGTGTTAGAATACTGCATGTATTATTTTTATTATATAATTTTTGTTTAAGGATAACGGTATGAAAGATCTTATGATTGGAAACAAGGCGGTGGCCCGCGGAATATTCGAGTCGGGCTGTACCGTCGTATCCTCCTACCCCGGCACTCCCAGCACGGAGATAACCGAGTACGCCGCAGATTATCGCGAGATGCATTGCGAGTGGGCTCCCAACGAAAAGGTTGCTCTTGAGGTTGCCTTCGGTGCCTCTCTTGCGGGAGCAAGAAGCGCCTGCGCCATGAAGCACGTTGGAATGAACGTTGCAGCCGACCCCCTGTTCACCCTTTCCTACACGGGTGTTAACGGCGGTCTTGTTATCTGCGTTGCGGACGACCCCGGTATGCATTCCTCCCAGAACGAGCAGGACAGCCGACACTATGCTGTCTCCGCCAAGGTGCCCATGCTCGAGCCTGCCGACAGCATGGAGTGCAAGGAGTTTGCAAAGGCTGCCTTTGAGCTTTCCGAAAGATTCGACACTCCCGTAATGCTCCGTCTTTGCACCCGCATTGCTCACGCACAGAGCCTTGTGGAGCTTGGTGAGCGCGAGGAGAGAGAGAATATAAAATACGAGAAAAACGGCGCAAAGTACATAATGATGCCCGGCAACGCAAAAAAGCGCCATCCCATCGTGGAAGCCCGCACCGCCGCCATTGCGGAGTATGCGGAGGACTGCCCCTTCAACCGCGTTGAGGGCGAGGGCAAGATGGGTATCATTACCTCCGGCACCTGCTACCAGTACGTTAAGGAGATATTCGGCGACAGCGTGAAGATACTGAAGCTCGGTATCGTTAACCCTATGCCCGTTAAGCTTATTAAGGACTTTGCCGCTTCCGTTGAAAAGCTCTACGTGGTTGAGGAGCTCGACCCCGTTATTGAAGATCATTGCCGTTCCATCGGCATAGTGCCCGACGGCGGCAAGGATATGTTCCCCCCCATCGGCGAGTTCTCCCAGCAGTTCATTGCCTCTGCCTTCGGCATGGAGGCAAAGGCCGCAGTTGACGCAAACGTGGGCGAGGTGCCCATGCGTCCCCCCGTTATGTGCGCGGGATGTCCTCACAGAGGAATGTTCTACACTCTTGCAAAGAACAAGATAACGGTTCTCGGTGATATCGGCTGTTACACTCTCGGTGCTCAGGCTCCCCTCTTTGCCATAGATTCCACCCTTTGCATGGGTGCGTCCGTTTCGGGTCTTCACGGCTTCAATCTTGCGGGCGGCGAGGCAACGGAGGCAAAGAGCGTTGCGGTAATAGGCGATTCCACCTTCCTCCACTCCGGCGTTACCGGACTTATCAACGTTGCGTACAACGCCACGAACAGCACCGTTATCATCCTTGATAACTCCATTA
>JAFSCG010000152.1 GCA_017436885.1 Clostridia bacterium
GGGGAACTCCACCAGCTCGTCGTTCTGCACGCGGTATGCCTCGTCGATCTTGCCGTCGGCGGTGTAGAGGCACTGTACCGCAAAGCCCTGCTTCGGCTCGTAGAGGAAGTAGTATATCTCCTCGCAGATGCACTCGGTGGGCATATTGTTTTCGTCGTGCTTATGAGGGGGGAAGCCCGCCCAGTTGCCCTCGGTAACGTAGCATTCGCCGATGGTAAGCACCTTTGCGTTGGAGTTGCCGTCTATAAGGAAGCTCGTTTCGCGCTCGAAGGGTACTCTGCCGAGGGTCTTAAGCACAACGTGATCCTCGCGGAGCACCTGCGCCTCGGTCTTTTCCGCAACGGGAGTGCCGCAAACGGCGATCTTTATATGGTCGATGGCGGTGATATCGCACTCGTCGTCGCGTCCGACGTAGATGCTTTCCGCCTTTTTGTTCTCAAAAACGGTGGCGCGGTTGCCAACGTTCTCCCATTTTTTATCGCCGCAGGCAACGTTAACGTGTCCCTCAAGCATAATGAAGGCGAATTCCTTGTCGCCCGTTTTGAAATTGAGAGTTTCGCCTGCGTCAAGCTCGATAATACCGAACTCAAGCTTATTTAATGAGCATTTGCCGATCTCGCAAATGCGGGTATAGCCCTTGGCGGGCACGTAAGTCTTTTTAAAGTTCATAGCCGTTCTCCTTCATATAATTTTTAACTGCCTCAAAGGACGGAACACTCTCCCTTGCGCCGACGCCCATGCACTTTATGGCGGAAACGGCGCTGGAGAAGTGGCAGCATTTTTCAAAATCGAAGCCGTAAGCCATTCCTGCGGCAAATGCACCGTGGAACACGTCGCCCGAGCCGTTGGAATCCACCACCTCGGCGGGGTAGATGGGGTAGGACACTACCTTTTCCCCGTCAAAGAGTATGCCGCCGCGCTTGCCTTGGGTAACGACCACTATCTCGGGGTGATAAAGCTCCATAAGCCTTCTTGCCGCGCTCTCGGCATCATTCTCGCCCGTGTGGCCCATGGCAAATTCCTCGGAGGGGATCATTATATCCGTGTGGGCAAGCAGGCGATCCACGTTGGGGTAAAGACCGCCGCAATCGTAAAGCACCTTGGTGCCGTTTTTGCGGGCGTGCTTTGCCGCCTCCACAGCCGCGTCAAGCTCGTTGCCGTCTACCATAAGTATATCCGCCTCGGCAATGGCGGCAAGCTGACCTTCGCCAAGAGAGAGGGGCGGAAGATCGCCCTTGTCGAACACGCAGGTGCGGCTGGTGCTTTCCGCGGAAAGCCAGATAACGGAGGTAAAGGAGCGATATCCACCCTTAATTTCCGTATTATCCGTGGAAACGCCGTATTTTTCAAAATCCTTTTTTAGGAAAAGTCCGCCGTTATCGTCCGAGAGGACGCCGATATAGCCCGCGCTTACACCAAGCTTTGAAACGGCAACAAGCCCCGTTGCAACGGGGCCGCCGCCGGCTACCTTGGTGGAGGCAGCGCGCATTTTTGTATCCTCGGCAGGGTATCTCGGAACGCTTATGAGCGTATCGGCAACGCACGCGCCGATGCCAACTATCCTTGCCATTATTCTGCCTTTCCGTCAGCGGAAACAAGCTTTATTCTGCTGACACAGAACTCTTTTACAGCCTCTATGGGCTTTTTCATAAAGTTATCAATGGCGATGATGCGCTCGGGAGCGTTAAGCTGCTCCTTGCAGCAATCAAGGAAAGCATAGCAGATATCGGTTGCAAAGTTCATCTTGCGGATGCCCGCCTTAACTGCCTTTTTTATCTCCTCGTCGGGCACGCCGCTGCCGCCGTGAAGCACGAGCGCGGTGTTATTGGTTGCCTCGCGGATGGCCTTGATGCGCTCGATATCGAGCTTTGGGGGCTTTTTGTATCTGCCGTGGGCGGTGCCGACGGCAACCGCAAGGCAAATAACGCCCGTTTCCTCCACAAAGCGCTTTGCATCCTCGGGGGTGGTGAACTCGTCCATATCCTCGTCCTTGGTGGTTCCCACGTGGCCAAGCTCGCCCTCTACCTGCACGTCAACGTGTGCGCACATCTCGCAAACCCTTTTGGTAAGGGCGATATTCTCCTCGAAAGGAAGGGTGGAGCCGTCCAGCATTACGCCGGTAGCGCCCCAGCGGACGATACGGGTCGCCTCCAGCTCGGAGGGACCGTGGTCCAGATGGAAGCACACGGGCACCGTTGCCTTATGTGCCGCCGCAACCACGATGGGAGAAAGATAGTATCCGCACTCCTCCTTGATAAGACGGGGGTATATCTGCAATATAACGGGCGCGCGCGTTTCCTCTGCCGCCTTGATGGCACCCATTACCGTTTCCATATTATATACGTTGAAGGCAGGAACGCAGTAGCCGCCCTTTTCCGCATCGGAGAGTATCTTTTTAAGACTTACAAGCATTGAAGCACAGCCTCCTCGATGGTAAGAAGCTCACAGCCATCGGGCTTTGTGGCTTCAAGAGCAAGATACTCGGCGCTATCGGCGGTAACCATAACGCTGCCACCCATATTCTTGCAGTCCACCCAACGCTTTGCCGCCATGCCCTTTACGGTCTCGGGCATGTATTCTGCCATGATCTTCTGACCTGCAAGCACCGTTGCCTTGCCTATAAGGAGCATATCGCACAGCTCACCGCAGGCGGAAAGCACCTTGCGCGGGCTTACGGTATCCTCGATGCCGCGGGTAAGAGCGGCGGGATCCTGGAAGGTGTACTTTTTATCGCCCTTATTAACCTTAAGTGCCTTGGTATCTATCAGCTCCGCAATATACGCGGGGAAGCTTACGAGAGCGGCGGCACAGTCGATGCCCAGCTCCTTTGCCTCCTGCATTGCGGTCTTGGCGTCGCCTGCGTCGTAGAATACGACCTTCTTATACTCGCCGTAGGTATTTGCAGCTGCTTCCATGGCGTCGCGCGCTTCCTTTACGTCGCCGCAGAGGAAATAGAGCGTGCGTCCGCTTACGGGCTCGTCGCATAGCACGGTGAAGTCCACGCCCGCCTTTTCAAGGAGCTCGATAGCCTTGACGGCGTTCTTCTTTGCGCCGTGGCGCGCGTCCTCGCCGATATAAAGCAGGATATCGGTCTTTGCGGCGTGCCTTGCGGCAGCGGCGGCAAAAGCGTCGTTCTCCTCCTCGGCACCGTAGATGCTTCCGCTCTCGCCAAAGCGCTCAAGCATGGGCATTATGTATGCGGGGGTCCTGCCCGCGAGCACGATCTCGCGGCGGCTCTCTCTTGCAAATATAACGGGGTCCCATCCCGTTGCGCAGTCCTCGGTGCAGGCACCGCAAAGGGCGCACTCGTACACGTTGTCTGCGATATCCTTGTCAAGCTCTGCGGCTCCGCGCATTACAACGGAAAGGGAAAGAGCTCTTGCACGGGCGGTGTTTCTCTCCTGACCCGTAACGTTGCCGATGGGGCATATATGGCGGCACATCCAGCAGAAGCGGCAAGCGTCTGCGGTCTCGCGGCATTTACTTGAAAATTGCATTATCTCATCCTCCTATTATAATCCAAGCTTGAAGGGGTTCATGATACCGTTGGGGTCAAGCTCTCTCTTAAGTCCCTCGAATACCTTCATGGCGGGACCGTACTGCTCCTTCATAAGGCGGCCGAGCTTGATGCCTACGCCGTGGTGGTCGTTTACAACGCCGCCGTTGGCAATGGCGGTGCGAACGCCGCAGTTCCATACTGCGTTGTGAAGGCGCATTGCCTCGTGGGGGTCCTGAGGCACGTCCTTACCATCGATAATGAAGCGGTCGTATACCATTGCGCCCCACTCGTACCAATGGGAGAAGTGAGCAATGAACTTTGCCTGGGGGAAGTTGGTCTCGATGGCTTCCTTCATTGCCCAGTAGATCTTCTCGATCTTGTCGAAGGGAGCGATGGTGTCCATAGTACCGAACATCTGGGGCAGATCCATCATGTTGCCGGGATAGAAGAAGGTGATCTTCTCCTTCCACCACTTTTCGCCGTACTCGGAGCCAAGGTCCTCGGCACCGTACTTTGCAAAGGTCTTAAGGAGGATCTTTTCCTCGAGAGCCACCATCTCCGCATCTCCCTCGATGGCGATGTTCATGAACGCGCCGTCGCGCTCAACGCCAACGATCTTTTTGATAAGAGAAGCGGTCTCTGCGGGGTCGTAGAGGCGCATTACGCTGGGCTTGAACTTCTGGAGCAGCTCGCGGCTTGCGTCGAATGCGTCGGTCATATTATGGAAGAGGAAGCCGCGGAAGCGTCTTTCCTCGGGGATGTCGTAGATGCGCATCTGCGCCTTTGTCATGATGCCGAGGGTGCCCTCGCTTCCGATGAATATCTGGTTGAGGTCGGGACCTGCGGCATGCTTGGGCGCGGGAGAGGTCTCGATGATGGTGCCGTCGGGGAGAACGACCTCCATGCCGAGGACCATATCGTCGATCTTGCCGTACTTGGTGGAGGAAACGCCGATACCGCGGTGAGCAAGGAAGCCGCCGACGGTGGAGCAGGTAAGAGAGGAGGGATAGTGCATGGTTGCATATCCGCGCTCGTTTGCGACCCACTCCAGGTGCTTATAGATGGTGCCGGTGCCGCACTCGATAAACATGCCCTTCTCGTTGAAATCGTAGATCTCGTTCATGCGCTTGGTATCGAGCACGATGCCGCCGTTAACGGGAATGGCACCGCCCTGTGTTCCGCCGCCGCCACCCCAGGTGGTAACGGGGATCTTGTAATAATTTGCGATCTTCAGGACCGCAGAGGTCTCCTTTGCGTTCTTGGGGGATACGACCACGTCTGCCTCGGGCATACGGAGTCCGCGGTCTGCCCACATACGGGAAAGCCAGAAGTAGTCAACGCCGTGGGTAAGCTTGTCTATCTCGCGGGTGGAGCAGTTCTCTCTGCCGACCGCGTCCTCAAGCTCGGAAAGAATTTGTGTGAAAAGGAAGTCTGTCATTTTTTATCTCCTTTAACTCCTTATTTATTATCCATAGGGTCGTTTTTGATAAGGGGAACGTACTTGCAGAACTCCGCAAGCTCGGCGGTGTAATCGCCCTCTATCTCCACGCAATGGTGGATGTAGGGACCGTCGATAAGCTTATCCTCCCACTTTTTGAGGGAGTCGAACTCTGCCCAGAGGTAGGTGCCGAAGGTGTAGGGACCATCGGTAGACTTGCAGGTGCCGTTAAGCAGGCTGTAATTGCCGTTATCCTGGTCAAGCCGTGCAACGGTGTAGCTGCCGTCCTTTACGCGGAACCACTGGCGCATATTAACGTTCTTTGCCTTACTTTCGGGGTGCTTCAGGCTGTATGCAAAGGGTCCGCAGTGCCAGAGAAGCTCGCCGTTCTTGTTTTCGGGATGGCGGACGGTGAACTCGCCGAAGAAGGGTATCTTCCTGCCCCTTGCGGCGGCGGAAAGCAGCACCATGGTAATGGCCCCGTGCATATCGCTCTCACAGCTGATTATGTAGCCCATATCCGCAAGAATGCTGTACGCGGTGCAGGGCATCGCGCCAACGGCAAGCTGCATTGCGGTCCAGCACTCGGCGGAAACGGCGCTTACCTTATATTCCGCAAAGATCTCCTCGTAAAGCAGCACGAAGGCGTATACCTTTTCAAGCAGAGGAGGAGTGAGATCGTCCATTTCGTAGCGGGAGGCAAGGAGAGCCGCACCCGCTTTGAGCTTTTCGCCCTCGGTCTCAAGAATGCGATTGTACTTATCGACTACAACGCCGATGTTGATGGGAATGGTGCGGATGTCGAACTTCTGCAGCAGCTCGCCCTCGTTGAATATAACGGAGCAGAAGGGACGGGGACGCAGACCCACCTGCGCTATGGTAAGGTCGCGGAAGTTCTTTACCATGCAGGTAACGTTTGCAAAGCGGCTGAAATCGCGCTTGAATTCGTCGCTGTCCACCCTGCAGGTCTCGATGTGGGAGAAGGGCACGTTGCGGCGCTGAAGCATACGGCTGACGCCGAAGATGCCGCACTGGCTGTCCGTGAAGCGCAAGCCGTCCTCCAAAAAGGTATCGTCAAGAGGTGCCCAGATGCAGGTGGGGACCCTGAGAGCCGCGGCGACCTGACCTATCGCCTCCTCGTTTGCGAAGTTGGCGTTGATGAACAGCACGCCGTCCACCTTTTCCTTTTTGAAGCGGTCGATGATGAAGTCCGCATCGTCGAAGTTTATCATAACGTTAACGTCATTAACGCCGATGATATCCACAAACTCTGTTAACTCGTCTGTAAAATTTGCCTTGATGTAGTCGGTTATCTCCCTGCCGCGCTTTTCCGCAAATTCCCAGTTGAATATACCGGGACGGGGCGTTACGTCGCGCCTTACGGGAACGATGCCGAGCTTTATTTTGTAAGCAAGCATAGTGATACCTCCATGCAGTTTTTTTACTGTGTCTATTGTAATCCCTTTTTTGATGTGTTACAATGTATTCAACGACGGAACGATTGTAAAATTCGACGGTTTTGGAGGTCAAAATGCCCGAAAGAGAAATACCATTTGAGGCGCTGTCCCGCACAAGCTTCAACATTTGCTCTGCCGCCGCCGTTACCCGAAGATGGGATTTTGAAAACAAAAACAACTATCTTGCGGAGGGCAGGCAGGAGAATATCCTCTCCTACACTCTCCACGGTGCAAAGCGCATCTACGTTCCCGGAAGCACGGAGCCGCTTTTTTCCTTCTCCGAGCCGGGGGCGGTTTTCATCGGCGAGGGCGCACCCTATCTTTCCGAGACCCTTTATAAGGACGGCGACGAGGTGGGGCAGACCATCTGCGTGCGCTTCCGCATTACCGACGAGGATGGAAACACCATTATCCCCACGGGAACGCCGCTCCACTTTCCCGACGACAAAAGCGGCACGCTGTTGCGCCGCTTTGAACAGATATTCGAATGCTACATAAGACCGAGCACGTCCCCCGCAGAGCTGAAGGGGCTGTGCTATTCCCTGCTTTGCGAGCTGTTTTCCAGAACAGAGGCGGCAGGACGGGCAAGAGAGTTCAAAAACATCATGCCCGCCATTATCGCCCTGGAGGACAATCCCGCCGCCGACGTGCCCGTCTCCGAGCTTGCGAAGATGTGCTGGCTGAGCGAGAGCCACTTCCGCGTGCGCTTCAAGCAGTATTCGGGCGGTCTTTCCCCTGCGGATTACCGCAACAAGCTGCGCATCGACAAGGCGGAGGAGCTGCTTGCCTCCTCCCTCTGGACCACCGACCTTATCGCCGAAACGCTGGGCTTTTACGACACCTCGCATTTCTATAAAATATACAAGAAATTCAAGGGCACAACACCGAAAGCAAATTTCATTCGGTGAACAATGTACGTAGGGGCGGTTATCAACCGCCCGTAGATACCCGTAGGGGCGAACTGTGTTCGCCCGTAGATAAAAGATAAAAGAGAATAGATAATAGATAAGAGAAAAGGAAGAAAACCGCCAAGGCGGTTTTCTACAACGGGAGGCGAAACGCCTCCCCTACAAAGAAACATTATAATAAAGGAGTCATCATGAAACTCACCACCGAAAACATCAAAACCATTACCCTCGGAGCCATCCGCATATTTGAGGAGGACGGATACACCGTTTTCCGCCGCTTTACCCCTTATCAGGAAAAGGTGCTTGAAGAAAGAAAGTTCACGCCCCGTCAGTTTGCGTCCTCGGGCATGAAGCTTTCCTTTACCTGCGGCGAGGGCATCGTGCATTTTGAATATCTGGTGCGACCCGGTGCGGGCGCGGTATGCCACGGCATAGACGTGCTTTGCGACGGGATCGAGGTGTTTCACCATTATTCCGACGAGGCAAACAAGTGCGGACAGGTGTTCTTCCGCGTGCCCAAAAAGGAAAAGCCCTGCACCGTTACCGTGTTTTTCCCCAATCTTGCGGGTATCGGCATAAGGGAGCTTAACGTGCCCGACGATTACGCCCCCGCAAAAAGAGAAAGGAAAATACTGATGCTGGGCGACTCCATTACCCACGGATACCACTCCTTCCGTCAGCATCAGAGCTATGCAAACGTCCTTGGGGAGCGTCTTAACGCCGAGATACTCAATCAGGGCATCGGCGGCGACAAATTCCACGCACCGAATATCGACCCCGAGCTTCCCTTTACACCCGATATCATCACCGTTGCCTACGGCACCAACGACTGGGCAGGCGCAATACCTCAGCTGGACGAAAAGATAGACGAATACTTCAAAAAGCTCCGCACCGTTTACCCTGCCGTGCCCGTATTTGCCATTCCGCCCATCTGGCGCGGCAATATCGACGGAATACGCAAGGACGGACGCACCCTTGAGGACGTGCGTCTGCTTGTGAAGGAGAAGGCGGAAAAATACGGCTGCTTTGCCGTTGACAGCGCAAAGCTGGTGCCCCCATCCCCCGACTACTTCATGGATAAATTCCTGCATCCCAACGACGTGGGTTTTATACTCTACGGCATCAATCTTGCGGACGAAATAAAAAAGACCCTCAATATATGATCTACCACAAGGAGTAAATACAATGAAAGCCACCATAGAGCTTATCAGATCCATCACCAAGGGCGCGCTCCGCGTTACGGAGGAAAACGGACTTGTGTGCTTCCACCGCTTCACCCCTTATCAGCAGGAGGTATTAAGGGCGCGCAACTTCCACCCACGCGAGATAGCCACCGCAGGCATCAGGCTGGAATTTACCTGCCTCGTGGGCGAGGTGCGCATAGTATACACCGACTTCAAGGGCGGCTCCACCAATCGCTTTGCCCTTGACGCCACAATAAACGGCGTGGACGTTATTTTCGAGAACCGCGACATTGCCCCCGAGGATATACACACCTGCACCTTTACGGTGCCGAAATGCGATAAGCCCGCAAGAGTCGCCATCTATCTGCCGAACTTTGCAGGTCTGCGCATCAAGGAACTTTACCTGCCCGAGGGCGTACAGCCCGTGGAAAAGAAGGGGCGCCTGCTCTGCCTCGGCGATTCGATTACTCAGGGAGCCGTTTCCCAAAGAAACCGCCTTGCCTACGCCAATCTTACCGCAGACCTCCTTGATATGGAGCTGCTGAACCAAGGCATCGGCGGCGACAAGTTCCACGCGCCGAATATCGACCCCGAGCTTCCCTTCGCACCCGATATCATCACCGTTGCCTACGGAACCAACGACTGGGCGGCGTCCATACCCGACCTTGCGGGCAAGATCGACGACTACTTCAAAAAGCTGCGCACCGTTTACCCCGAAGCACCCGTGTTTGCCATTCCGCCCCTGTGGCGCGGCAATACAGACGGCGTTGTCAGAAACGGGCTTACCCTTGCGGACGCACGGGAGCTTGTGCGTGAGAAGGCGGAAAAATACGGTTGTATCGCCGTAGACCCCCTGCCTCTGGTGCCCCACAACGAGGCATTCTTTGCCGACAAGGTGCTCCACCCCAACGACCTCGGCTTCGTGCTTTACGGCACACAGCTTGCGGAGATAATCAAAAACACCTTGAAGCTTTGATGATTATAAAAAATACATAAAAACGGCAGGAGCAACGGCGTGCAAAATTAGCGGAGAAATTATTGTCGGTTGGTTAATAATTGCTCCGCAGTAAACAAATAATAACCCCGACAGATTTTTAGGTCTGTCGGGGCTCTTTTTTCTTGATAAATCGACTTTTACAATTCAATAGTTTTAGCGTATTTTTCTAACAATTCATTAAGTACTGCTTCATTTTTATAAAAAACATTGTCACACTGCTCCAAAGTTTCTTCAGCGTGTTCATCGTCTTTTTCTTTTAACACTAAATATGCTTTATACGCTTTCTGAAGATTATCTTTATGTATTGCAGGGAGAATATTTTCTAAAGTCGACATCTCATTTTGTACATCTGCAGCATTTTCAGCATTTGTGAAATACTGATCATGTCCTCCGTTATTGATCTCGCTTTGATATGTCATCAGTTGAGCATACGGAGCGTCAGCTTGTTCCTCAGCCCATAATTCCCACATTTTATTCCACTTGCGTTGATCTTCGGTCAAGTCTACTTTCTTTTTTCTAAAAAAATTAAACAATGACATTCTATCGCCCCTTTACTAAAATTATATTTACCGTTCCGTTTTATCGCCAGTTTCGCCTTTGTATTACAATGGCATAGGGCAAAGCCCATACCCCTAAGGTTGCACGTATCCCAAGGCTCCCTCCGGGTGGGCGCGACGCGTTAAGAAAATATGCCTGTGGCATATTTTTAGCTAAAGCGGGAAGCAAGCTATGCTTGCGACCTGGGCCGAAGGCTGTCAGCGAAGCTGACTGAGGGAGAGTGCGTTACAATGAGATTACTCCAAACTCAAAGTTTCGCAGACTCCTTCCGTCACGGCTACGCCGTGCCACCTTCCTCTCGGAGGAAGGCTTTCCGTTAGTTTCATTATATCACAAATCGGCAGAGAAATCAAGTTCTCTGCCGAAGTTTTGTGCCTGCCTATTTCTCCGCTAAGAATGCAGAGAGAAGCTCCTGCCGTTATATTTTAATTCAATTCCACTACCTTCAGCTCTGCCGTTTCGCCGATAAGGTACAGCATGCCGTCGATAAGGATGCCGCGCTTTTTAGCGTTGTCGCCTTCAAGAGCGGTGTTGACTACGGGAATAAGATCGTAGCCGTTGAAGTGGAGCAGAACGTAACGCTCGGTATCGCCCTGCAGATACTCGCCTGCGGAATAATCGAAGTTGATGCCAAGTCCCACAAGCCCTTCCTTTCTGTTGATAAGATAGGATTTGTACTCCTCGGCGTAGTTTGCGCCCTTCTTTTCGTACACGGCAACGCTTCTCACGCCCTCTGCTGCTTCCTCGTACACCTCTACCTTAACGGTGTTCCAGCTATCCCCCTGACCGATGCCGAGGAGGAAGCCGTTGCCCATATTGATAAGGGAGGTGGAAAAGCCGCTGATGGTGCCCGTATCCTTTACCTTGATGCTGTCAAGGTCCGTAAGATCGAAGAAGAACACGGGGTCCGTCTGCTGTACTGCGGTGCAAACGTATGCAGCTGTGCCGTCGAAGCGCACGGAGCGCACCGTTTCGCCCACGGGGGCAAAATATTCCACGCTTGCCCTTATCTCCCCATTTTCAAGGTCGATAACGAACAGGCTCGCGCTGGTGCCGAGAGTGTAGAGCGCCTTATCGGGCGCGGGAGGTGCCATGATGCCCAGCTCGGTGGTTCTGTTGGTGTGAGAAATATAGTTGTTTGAGGTGGTGGTTACCACGCGGAGCATACCGTCCGCCTCGTCAAGGCTGTACTGGTCCTTGATGTATCCCTCTACCTTGAAGGTGCCCTCGTTTTCGAATTTTTCTTCTCCGTAGCCAACACAGCTTATCTCCGTCATGGTAACGGTGTAGGTATATTCCCCCGTTTCCACCTTTTCGTTAAATCTGCGGGCGGCGTAGACCCTCTCGGCAGAAACGTAAACGTGGTCGGAATAGGAAAGCAGAGATGCGCTGTCCTCCAGAGCGAGGGTGTCCTCGTCGAAGCGGCACACAACGGTGTAACGGGAGCTGGAAAGCTTGTCGGGGCTTACGATGCTTTCCGCGGGAACGCATTCCGCGCCGTTGCCCACGTCAATTTGGGGAACGAAGGTGCTCTCGTCGGAAAAATCCGCATCGCCCGCGTAGAACTCGGTGATAAGCAGTATCTTGCCGCCCGTCAGACGGGAGGATATAAGCCCGCCGGAAACGGAGGCTCTGCCCCTTTCCGAGATGTTCTTGGGGTCGCTTACGTCAAGGGAGATAACGGCAACGTGAGCGTCAAAGGTCTCGGTCTTTACCGTGCAGGGAGCAATTACCGTAACGGTGGCGCAGTCCTCGGAGAGGTACATCTCCCATCTGTCGTAATAGGAAAAGCGTGCGTTCGCCGTGTCGATGTTATACTTGGAAACGAGCCTCGAATTCTCGCCCTCGATAGAATAAACGTACAGGGTGGCATCGTTCAGATAATAGATATACTTATCGCTGCGCTTGACGATATCGCTTTCGATTACGCCCGATACCTGATTATCCGTGGTCTCCTCGTAGCTTTGACCGCGGTCCGCTCCGTTTGTGGGAGCTGCGGAGTCCTCGATTGCCGTGCCTGCCTTTACCATAAGGAAATTGGCGAAAAATCCCTCGATAACGGCCTCAAAATTGTTTTTATAACGGGGCTTTTTGTAGTTTGCCTCGTTCAGCTTCATTATAACGTCGTAGTACTCGCTGCTTTCATATCTTTCCACGCTTGGGGGCGTGGTGCCGTAGGGTATGAACAAAACGAGATTAAGGGCGATAAAGCACGCCGCAAGACAGGCGGCAAGAGCCGTATTGAAGCGCCGCCTCGGCTTTGATGCGTGGGGCATAGCCTCGGCAACCAGATCCTCGTTTGCATAACCGATGGCATGGAGCATCTTTTCACTTTTTTTCACAGGGTTATTCCCTCCTTTTCAAGATACGCCTTGAACCTTGCCCGCGTTCTCATCAGCATGACCTTAACGCCGCCCTCCGTTATTCCCATGGAGGTCGCTATCTCCGATATGGAGCACATATACCAATATCTTTGCAAAAACACCTTGCGTCGGCGCGCAGTCAGAGAGAGGAGAAAGCCGTTTATGGCCTGCCGCAGATGTATGTCCTCCGATATCTCTCCCGACGTGTCGGGAATGAACTCCTCCACCTCGTCATACACCGCCTCCATTTGCGGCGAGCGCTTTTCCGCCGTCAGGCTTGCGTAGCGATTGAGAGAGATATTGCGCACTATCCTGCCGATATAGGCAGAAAGACTGCGCGGATTATTGGGCGGGATGCTGTTCCATACGCCAAGATATGCGTCGTTCACGCATTCCTCCGCGTCGCTTACGGTGGGAAGTATGCTTTTTGCCACGGAATAGCAAAAAGAGCCGTACTTCTTCTGTGTTTCCGCAATGGCATCCTCCGAGCGGGCAAAATACAGTTCGATTATCCTTTTGTCGTCCACGGGGTACCTCCGTTTTTAAGGCCTTCACCTATATAGACAGCTTTTAAAGGGAAAAGGTTACTGCTTTTTATAAAAAAATGAAAAAATTCCGAATTAATACAAACGGCAGGAGCAAGCCTCTTCGCGCCGTTTTTGCATCACAAACAAAATATTGACAATTATTTAACTGTATGGTAAACTGAAAACGTGCAAAGGCACATTAATTAAGTGATAAGACGGAGCGACCTCTGCCGCTCTCTATGCGGTGTATCGAGCTTGCTCCGATACAGCCGCTTTTTTGTTTTTCGGCAGAAAACTGTCCGAACACGGGATGGTGGTTCTCAACACACAGCAACACACAGAACCGTCCCCTGTGTTTGAAGAGGTGGATTATGATAACAAATAAACATTTGCGCAGTTATGAAATTGATCTGATTAATTTGATCTCCTCGCAGTTTGAAAATTATCGAGAGGAGATAGAGCGACAGATAAATGAGGCCGAGATCGGTCGCGAGGAGTACGCATATCATCTTTTTCTCGATTTTTCCTATCCACATAGTTTTGAGGTCAAAAAAGAGTTGCCGTGGTTGATGAGTATTGCGGTTGCGTGTGAAGATGGCGATGAGGTGGTTTTGTCATTCCATAGGTTTCGCAAATCATATATTGAGGAATTGGAAGTATATTCGGGGCTAATGTATGATTTAGACGTGGACAAAATATGCAAAGGGCGAATTGTATATAGACATTTTGAGAATACAAATGGTCTGTCAGAACGCTGGGAGCTGAATAGAGAGACTAATCAGCTTGAATTAGTATCGCGTAGGACAGGGTAGGACAGGGGACGGTTCGAAACCACAACCGCGTACACCTACCGCCCCGACGGAATGCTTTACACCAAGCAAACAGGCAGTAACGCAAGCACCAAGAAGACTAATATCTCAAGCGACGGACAGATTGTGTTCGAGCAGACGGGCACGGATAACGTTGGTGCTGTGGTATACTCTTACGGACTTACAAGGATAAGTGCCAAGAGCCGCACGGCCTTGACAGCACAGCAAGGTACAACACACAGAACCGTCCCCCGTGTTCCTATGATTGTACAAAGCGGAGGAACGCTTGCACCAGTGGCACTTCCCTTTGCAGCGCAAGCTTTTGGAGGCTCATAATGAAAAGCTATTTGCTACATAACTACAAAAATAGATGTAAAAACGAATTTGACAAATACGGGTTTAATTGGCACGGAAACAACGCCTATCGCGTAGTAAATGATGTGTTCCAAAGTTTTTGCCTGCACAGATCTGTTTCCGGTGATTCTTGTACTGTGGAATTTATAACCGTGCCACTATGTATAGGTCAGTACATTAATAAGTCATACTGTGGTCCTAATCACTTGAAAAAATTCGAAAACGAGGGTTCATGGTTTGAGTATGACAAAAATGATGATAAAAGCATGGAAGAATGTGTATCGAATATGATAGGATATATGCAAAGATACTTGATACCTTTTTTTGAAGCTTCAACGAACGCTTATGATGCCTATTACGCAAATCTATCTTTTCAAAGAGATCATTATAAAGATGGGATATTTTGGGGAGATCCATGGTTATTTTACCTTTCAATGAAAGCAAATCTATATTGCGAAGCCGAGCAACACTTAACTGCTTGGAAATGCCATATAATTGATGCATATGAGTGCAACAAGATAGAATTTGAAAGGATAGGAAAGAAACTTCCTGATAGTTATGTGAGTAGGATTCGCAACGATTTGGATCGTATTGAATTTTGGCAAATAATGATCAATAATGCAGATTTTGATTACTTTGCAAAGCTAATGAGTGAAAATGAGATAATTGCTTTACAAAATTTGGGTATGATATAAAACGGGGAACCGTCCCCTGTGTTCCCTCATGAATATACAAAACTATTGCAGAACATATCTATTAGGATTAAATGAAAGATATGAACAAAAGTAAAAGTGATATAAATGAAGCTATAGAAAAACTTGATTGGAGTTATGCTTTGCCAGATCAAAATTCAGCTGTTGCTCTGCTGAGTTCTATGTCGGAACAGTATGATACGCAACTGATTTTTGATAAAAAGCGGAAGTGTACTTGGGAAAATGCTGTCAAAGTTATTGAACTGATTGGATATCCGAAAAATGCAGCTTTACTACACAATATAATTTGGTTGTTGCAGGATGTTAATTGGCCGGGAGCATTGCATGGAATAGAGATATTGGCAGCTTTAGATAAACGTGTTGTTATACCATTGATAGAGGAAGCTTTGTTTGAGGCAGACGAAAAAGATGATTCTATGTGGATAGGTGGCTTGAAAATGCTATCTAATCGATTGAAATTGACTTGTGAGGATTTTTCAGACGCAGAATTGTGGGCGGTTTTCACCAAGGCTGACTTTTAATAGTTGATCTGTCTTGCAGGCGGCGCATGGGTGCATTACGTATACGACGTAACGAATAACGTTACCCCCGTTTATTCGGGCATGACCGCCAAGTGGACGGCAGCCATGAGTGCTAACGCCTATTCCCTTGTAAAAACACAGGGGATGGTTCCGTGTGCCCTACTGGTTACTATATTGATTGAGGTGGTAAAGTTATGGCAAGTGTAACCGCTAAGTTTTGGATATCAGGCGATAATCTTGATTTTAATTACATTACAAGCATCCTCCCATTGGACTTTGAAACAAAGAGAAAAGAGGACTATCGCCCTACGATTCAAATTGCAGGATTGGCCTTTGACACCCTTTGTTATAGTATAACTCAAAGCGGAATCGGTATTTCCTCGGTGATGTCGTCAATGTTTAATCTTCTTGCAATGTACAAAAGCGAGATAAAGAAAATAAGAGAAACTTTTCGTTGCAAGCTCAATGTTACTTCGGTTGTAGAAATGGAAGAAGAGGAAAGTATAGATCTCTCCCTTTCAAATTATTGCATAAACTGTCTAAGTGATATTGGTGCAAATTATGTTTGTGATCTATACTTGTTTGAAAAAGAAGATATAAACTATTCCAAAGAAATATTCAGTGATGATTGTTGGGAACCCGATAATATAACTGCAATAATTGGCTTTGAGTTATCAATAGGCGATGGTATTAATAAATGCTCAGAACTTAAAGAGGCGCTTAAAAAAATGCAGGAAAAAGGAGATGATTTCGCTTCATTTGATGTTGAAAAAGGAAAGCTTGTAGCTTCTCCCTGTGCGGAATGTAGTGTATCAGATGCTTTGGCACCTTTCAAGGAGTGTTTGGAGACAAAAGGGAAAGAATTACTTGCTTTGCTTGAAGATGGCTTTTACGAGACTTGTTTAACTGCCAATGTAAAAAGCAAAAAGAATTTTATGGATGTTCTTTTGGAACTTTCCGATACAGACGTGCACTTTTTGAGTGTGCATGGGATGAGTTTCAATATTGATTTTTTATCGTTATAACACAGCAGAACACAGGGGACGGTTCCGCGTGCTGATTGATTTTGATGGGACGGTTGGCGAAAGCCAACCGTCCTTTATTATGTATACCCTGTGTTAAATAAAACGGCAGGAGCAAGCCCTGCCGTTTTATTTTTTGCCACACCCGTATCTCATGCTCCCGCGTTGGATGCAAGCCACATGGCGATCACTCCGTAGAGATTGTTGAATATCACGGGTGCCACCAGCGCGATAACGGAAATAACGATAAGGGTTACCCTTACCCATTTTTTGTTCTGGCTGGATGCCGCAAGCACCAGCGCGACAAGGGGGAAAACGAACACCATAACGAGGATGAACCACCAGCTGTGATACCACGGAATAACGTAGCTGACGCTGCTTGCCCTGCGGCGCTTTACCTTAACGGGCTTGCGATTGCCTGCGCGCATCTCCTCAGGGCACGGCTTGCCGCAGATGGTGCAATTCGCGCTTGCAAAATAGCATTTGCAATCGGGGCAATAATTAAGATCGGGGCGGTCAAAGCCCTCGGTATCGTCGTCAAAATATCCAAGCTCTCTACCCATAACGGTTCTCCCTTCGCTTTATGTTTTGATTTTACCATACGCGGCAAATAATTGCAACACCTTTTACTTTCCTATTGTAAACTGCAAATTAAAGCGGTATAATTAGGTTGAATACCGAAAGGAGATATATTGATATGAAGCTGCTTATCGCATCCGATATACACGGCTCCGCAAAATGCTGTGCCGCACTTATGGAAAGAATATCCGAGGAAAAGCCCGACAAGGTAATTCTGCTCGGCGACCTATTATACCACGGTCCCAGAAACGACCTGCCAGGCGAATACGACACCAAAAAGGTGGTGGAGATGCTCAACTCCCTCTCCCCTGCGCCCCTTTGCGTCCGCGGCAACTGCGACAGTGAGGTGGACCAGATGGTGCTCCACTTCCCCATGCGCGCCTCCTCGGGCACCCTGATGCTGGAAAACGGCACCTCCGCATACCTCACCCACGGGCATCTGCTTGATTCCATTCTTGCCGTTGCGTCCATGGAAAAGGAAAAGACCTGCGTGCTTTTCGGCCACACCCACGTTCCCGAATGCACCGAGGACGGAAACGTGGTGCTGATGAACCCCGGCTCCGTTTCCATACCCAAGGCAGGCTCCACGTACTCCTTTATGACCTACGAGAACGGCATTTTTGAGTGGAAGGGCGTTTTTGACGGTCTGATGTACCGCCGTTACGAGCTTTAAGCCATGGAAAACACAAAAAAGCTGCTTATCGACACCGATATAGGCGACGCACCCGACGACTCCCTCTCGCTGTACATGGCGATGCGCATGGGCTTTTCCCTTGTTGGCGTTACCACCGTTTTCGGCGACACGAAAAAGCGTGCCGAGGAAGTAAAAAAGCTGCTTTGCGCCTACGGACGTGGGTACGAGAGCGTTCCCGTTGCCGACGGGGACGGTGCCGCCGACCTTATTATCGAAAGCTGCAAAAAATACGGCAAGGACCTTACGGTGGTGGCAATAGGACCCTTTACCAATATTGCAAACGTAATAAAAAAGGACCCGAATACCCTTGCCCTTGCCGCAGAGGTAGTTATTATGGGCGGCGCATACTACCGCCAATACGCAGACTGGAACGTAACGTGCGACCCCGAGAGCGCGGCAATTATGTTCGATTCGCTCACAAACCTTAATTGCATCGGTGCCGACGTAACGCACCTCCTTGATATAGGCAAGGAAAACGCAGATATCATCACGGGTTACCGCGGCGATGCCTGCGGCACTCTCGTTGCCAAGGAGCTTGACGCGTGGGTAAAGCAAAACCCCGACGACCTGCGCGTGCTCCACGACCCGCTTGCGGTGTACTGCGCCGTGCATCCCGATATATGCACCGCCGAGCGCGTCCACGTTGCCGTTATTACCGAGGGCTTTGGCAGAGGCATGACCCTGAACGCCGACGCGTACTCAAAGGCATATATGAACCCCGCCTTCAATGGCAGGGACTTAAGCCGCAAGGCAAAGGTTGCCAAAGCCGTGGACGCCCGTGGCTTTATGGATCTTTTTATGGAGCTGTTCCGATAAAAAACACAAATATAGTTCCCTTTTTTAAATCAATCAAATGAATAATATTGCGTTTAAAAAAAGGGTATGCTAATATAAGCTCGTTAAATAAAAAACGATTTGGAGGACACTATGGGTTTTCTTACCAACAAGACAGTTATTATCACCGGCGGCGGACGCGCCGAGCCCCTTAAGGACGGCTCTGCAGGCTCTATCGGCTACGGTATTGCCATTGCATACGCCAAGGAGGGCGCAAACATAGTTATCACCGGACGCAACAAGCAGAAGCTGGAGGACGCAAAGGAGGAGCTGGAGCGTCTTTACGGCGTGAAGGTCCTTGCCGTTGCCGCCGATATCAGCGCAGGCACCGACAACGAGGCCACCGTTAAGAACGTTATCGACGCCACCATTGCCGCATTCGGACGCATCGACGTGCTTATCAACAACGCACAGGCATCCGCAAGCGGCGTTACCATCGAAAACCACACCACCGAGCAGTTCGACCTGGCAATGTATTCGGGTCTTTACTCCACCTTCTATTATATGAAGGCGTGCTACCCCTACCTGAAGGAGACCAAGGGAAGCGTTATCAACTTTGCTTCCGGCGCAGGTCTTTTCGGTAATTACGGACAGTGCTCCTACGCCGCCGCAAAGGAGGGCATCCGCGGTCTTACCCGCGTTGCCGCTACCGAGTGGGGCAAGGACGGCATCAACGTAAACGTTGTTTGCCCTCTGGCTTGGACCTCCCAGCTTGAAAAATGGAAGGAATACAACCCCGAGGCATTTGCCGCAAACGTTCACATGCCTCCCATGGGACACTTCGGCAACTCCGAGCTGGAGATCGGCCGCGTTTGCGTTCAGCTTGCAAGCCCCGACTTCAAGTATATGAGCGGCGAGACCCTCACCCTCGAGGGCGGAATGGGACTCAGACCTTAAGCGTTTTTCAAAACCATTAGGGCGGCAAAGCGAGTATACCGCCATTCGCGGCGGCACCAAGGCACCGCCCTACGAAGAAACGGTACACCCAAGGCTCTCCCTCCGGGAGAGCTCCCGCGTATGCGGGTGAGAGGGCTCGTACGGGCACGTGCCATTCGCTAATTTTTGTAAAAAACAGGGGGTGTAAAGAAACTCACGTTTCTTTACACCCCCTAAAAACATCGCAGGGGATAGGAAAAAAGGGCTGGAACGGGCAAACATCCACCCGTGAGGCGTACTGGTGTACGTCGAGGGTGGATTTTGTCCCGTAGCAAAAA
>JAFSCG010000153.1 GCA_017436885.1 Clostridia bacterium
CTACCACACCACAGTTTCCACCCCCGGCTACAAGACGTACTTTCTCTGGCTGATGGCAGGAGACTATCAGGGATTTAATCGCAGCAACGATCCGATCCATAATTGGATCAAGTAATCTGCCTTGAAAATTCTTCCGTATACATCAGACACTCGTCAACGCCGAATTCGACGTACGTAAGTACGCCGTCATCCGACGTTAACTTCGTGTCTTCGTCTACGAAACAATTTTCTGCGGCAGACGGTCGTCCGCATACTTCGTTCCGAAGCTCTGTGCGAAAGAATTTTAAATTGATCCCGTATTTAGACGATTTGAGCGGATAATGTTACAAAACAGTAGGGGCGAGCAATGCTCGTCCGCAAACATATCGCGGCAACATTGAGGTAATTATGAAATATTTACTTGGAGTGGATTTTGGCGGCGGGGCCTCGAAGGCAACGCTTCTCGGCGTGGACGGCAAGGTATACGCCACCGCCACCTACGAATATCCCACCTATTATCCTGCCCCCGGATATGCGGAGCAGGACCCCGAGGACTGGTACAGGGCAACCAAGGAAAACATCCGCGCGGTCATGGAAAAAAGCGGCGCGGGTCCTGCCGACGTGCTTGCCCTTTCTCTGGATGCCGCCACCCACACCGCCGTTTTGTGTGATGGGGAGGGAAGGGCGCTTCGCCCTGCCATCTATTGGACGGATACCCGCTCTGTCGACGAGGTGTGCCGGCTCCGCGAAGACCACGGCGAGCTTATCTTCCGTCAGGCGCTTCACAACGTGGACACCATCTGGACGCTCCCACAGCTGCTGTGGGTGAAGAACAACGAGCCCGAGCTTTTTGCAAAGACCGAGCGTATAATGTTCGCAAAGGACTACGTGCGCGGGAAGATAACCGGCGACAGAGTAACCGACCGCATCGAGGCGCAGGGCAGTATGCTGTATAACTGCCTCGAAAACGCTTGGTCGGAGGAGCTTTGTGCTCTTGCGGGCGTAAAGCAGAGGGTTCTCCCACAGCTTGCGGAGCCCACGGATATCGTTGGCAAGGTAACCGCCGCTGCCGCCGCCGACCTTGGCATTGCCGAGGGCTGTCCCGTTCTTGCGGGCATGACCGACACGGTTGCCGAGGTGTTTGCCGCAGGCGCGGTAAACAAAAAGAACATGACCTTGAAGCTTGCCACCGCAGGCAGGATATGCGTTATAACCGACAGGGCGCACCCCTCGGTGCATCTTGTAAATTACAGCCATATCACGAACGGCTTGTGGTATCCCGGCACAGCCACCAAGTCCTGCGCCGCATCTCTGCGCTGGTTCAGGGACACGCTCGGCTGTATGTCCTACCGCGAGCTTGACGAGGGCGCGGAAAGAATACCCGTCGGCTGTGAGGGGCTGATGTTTCACCCCTATCTGAACGGCGAGCTTACCCCCTATGCCGACCCTGCCCTTTGCGGTTCCTTTATCGGCATACGTGCGGGACACACCAAGGCGCATTTTACCCGTGCGGTGCTGGAGGGTGTTGCCATGTCCCTCATGGACTGCAAAAAGGCTCTGGACGGACTTAACATCCCCATGGACGATTACGCCACCGCCATCGGCGGCGGTGCCGCATCTCCGCTGTGGCGGCAGATAGTTTCCGATGCTCTCGGCATCAGGCTTCAAATGCGCAACGTAAGCGATTCCTCCTTCGGCTCCGCAATGCTTGCGGGTATTGCCGCGGGCGTTTTCGCCTCCCCCGAGGATGCCCTTGCAAAATGCTCGGAAATAAAGAGCGAGACTCTCCCCAACCCCGAAAACACCGAAAAATACGCAAAAATGTTCGAAAAATATAAAGCTGTGCATGATGCTTTGGCACCTATATATCACGGATAAACGGGAGGCGAAACGCCTCCCCTACGGAGTAGAACGCTCCAATTCGTAGGGGAGGGGCTTGCTCCTCCCGCACATCAGGAGAAACAATGCCCAAAATACTCATACTTGCAAAGATAATAGACGGGGATCTCAATCCCTTTGACGGAGCGGCATTGGAGTCCGCTCTGCGGGTTCGGGGAGCGGAGGTTACCGTCCTTTCCATGTGCCCCAAAACGGCAGAGCCTGCCCTGCGGGCTCTCACCCGTCTCGGCGTGCAGCGTGTTATCCTCCTCACCGACCGTATTTACGCGGGCTCCGATACTCTCGCCACCGCCTATATCCTCTCTCTTGCGGCAAAAACGGTGGATTTTGATATGGTATTCTGCGGACGCCAGACCACCGACGGCGATACGGGGCAGGTCGGCCCCTGCCTTGCGGAGCTGTTGGGCGTGCCCTGCATCACCAACGTTATGCAGCAGCCCGAGATAGGAGAGGGAAGCGTTACCTGCGTTACGCGCTTCGGCGAGGAAGGCGCGGCCTTGCCCGCACTTCTCACCTTCGAGCGTACGTGCAATCTCCGCGCACCCTCCATATTCTCCCGCGAAAAGGATATAGAGATCATTACAAACGACCAAATAGGTGCAGACCCCCGGCGCTGCGGGCTTAACGGCTCGCCCACCCGCGTTCTTTCCGTGGAGGAAAACGACAAGGGCAGGAGGCGGTGCACCTTTATCTCCTCTGCGGAGCTTCCCGCGCTTATGGAAGCACTTGCGGGAGAGGCGGCAAGGACCGAGGAATACCCCGAGGCGGCAAACAAGCTGGAGCATATCGTAACCGTTGGAAAAAAGCCCTATGCCCGTGCCGTTTCGCTGGCAAAAAGGGTAACGGTCATCGAAAGCACCGATGCAAACGAGATATGCGAGCAGGTAAAAGCCCTCGACCCCGATGCGGTGCTGTGGGCGGCAGACCTGTGGGGCAGAAGAACGGCGCCTCGGCTTTCCGCACGTCTTTCCTGCGGACTTTGCGCCGACTGCACCGATCTTGAGACCGACGGCGAGACCCTCTTTATGCACCGTCCCGCCCGAAGCGGCAACGTTGTGGCAAAAATAAAATGCGTCAGCCGTCCCCAGACCGCCACGGTGCGCTGTGCCGAGGGCACGGGCGGCATCATAGTTGCGGCGGGCAAGGGAATTGCGGACAAATTGGACGAGGCAAGGACTCTGGCTGATAAATACGGTGCCGAGCTTTGCGCCTCCCGTCCCCTTGTGGACGACGGAAAAATGCCCTACGGCGCGCAAATAGGGCTTACGGGGCGGAACGCCGCACCCGCCGTGTATCTTGCCATCGGCATTTCGGGAGCCGTGCGCCATACCTGCGCCATAGAGAACGCAGGCAAGATAATTGCCTGGAATCCCGACAAAAACGCAAGAATATTTGATTATGCCGATTACGGTATCGTTGAATAATTTTGAAAAGTGGCAGTAAAGAAACCTGCGTTTCTTTACTGCCACTTTCGGTATTATATTCACGCTGTCATTCCTTATCAAACTCAAGGATCTTTCCGGTTGCGGCGTCGATATCGTATTCGTACTCCGTTTTGCCTACGCGGAAGCCGACCTCGTACACGCTTCGTCCGTCGTCCTTGTCAAGCTCCGTTCTTTCAAAGCTTGCGTCGGCACGGCTTACACCTGCGTGTGCCAGTGCGATGTTCTCGGCCTCCTCGGCGGTGATAAGGCTTGTGGGCTCGGCGGGAGTTTCGGTAACTGCGGAGCGCTTGGTTTCCGTTTCAAAGGAAAGCACCTCGCCCGTTACGGCGTGTATTTCGTAGTCGTATTCCGTGTTGCCCACGATGAACTCGACCTCGTATACGGGAATGCCGTCGTCATTATCAAGCTCTGCGTGGATGATGCGCGCGTCGGCGGCGTTTACTCCCGCGTGGGCGATGGCCTTTGCCTTTGCCTCCTCGGCAGTAAGCTTTGCGGTGTGCTCCTTAACGGCGGTCTTCTCTCTGTCTTCCTCTCTGTCCTCAACGGCACCCGTTTCCGCGTTTATCTCAAATTCGTAAACGGTGTTGCCGGCGCGGAATTTGATCTCGTAGTAGGCTCTGCCGTCGTCGCGCTCAAGCTCCGCCTTTATAAAGGAAGCGTCGGCGGCGTTAACGCCTGCGGCGGCAAGGGCGGCGGCCTTTGCATCGGCGGCTGTCAGTACCACGGGGCTGAGAGCCTCGTTTGCATCCTCGATCCCGTCCGCAATATTCTCAAACAGGCTGTCGTCGGCATCGTAGTCGATTATCTTGCCAACGTCCAGTCCCTTTTCTCTTACCAGTGCGGTAAGCTCGGAGAGTGACATTTTTGAAAGCTCAGCAGGGTCAAGTCCCTCGCCAAGCGCCGCAAGATTAAGCACGAACACTGCCTTTCCCAAGGAAATACCCTGCTCCTTTGCAAGCTTCTGGGCATCGCTGTCTGCGGAAACGGTCTGATTAAGTATTGCTGCGCCTGCGGAATTTGCCTTAAGGGCCGCGTCAATGTCCGATACCACAAGCGTGCGTATCTCGCTTGCCTTGGCGGAATCGTTGTTTTGCACGGTAACGAGTATCTGGCTGTTGTCGCCGTTGAAGTAGCCCTTCTTTACCATAGCGCCGATAATGGCGTTTACGGCAACGTCAAGATCGGTGTTTTTCAGCTCCATACCGTCAAGCAGGTCAACGCCGTCGCTGTTTACGGCCTTAACGTCGATAACGCGGTCGTTGCGGTTAACGGAAATCTCCACGGAGGGGTTAACGTCGATGTCAACGATGGATGCGACCATCATGGTGTTGCGGTAGTAGCCCGCGCCGCCGATGCCAAGCACAAGAATAAAGCAAGCGGCTATAAGGGCGGTAAGTGCCTTGTAATTTGTTCTCTTTTTAATAGCGGTCATAAGCTCCGTCCTTTCTTTTTCACGGACGATGCCCTTTTCTATACGTTCATACATATCCTCGGGAATAAGCTTTTCCACGGCGGAGGACAGATCCTTTTCCGTTTTGTTATTCATATCATTCCTCCCTTTCCAGCTCTGCGCGCAGCTTTTTGATCGCGCGGTTGTATTTTGAAAGCACCGTATTAAGGGGTAGCTTCATGGCGGAAGCTATCTCACGGTTTTTGAAACCGGAAACGGCGTGCAGCAAAACGATCTGCCGTTCCTCCTCGGAAAGCACGGAAAGTGCCGCCTTCAGTGCAAGTCGTTCGTCCTTGTTGTCGTCTCCCGCAAGCGCCTCGGTCTCCCAGGGCATCTCCTCAAAGGAGACGTGGTCTCTGCGCTTTCGCAGTTGGGCGTTTGCGGCGTTTCTTGCCACGGTAAATATCCAGGCCATGGGCTTTCCCTTTGGCTTGTATTCCCCTGCCGAGCGATATACGGCAAGGAACGTTTCCTGAAGGGCATCCTCAGTATCGTGAGTATCCTTTGTTATTGACAGAATAAAGCCGTAAAGGGCCTTGTGAGTCAAGTCGTAAAGGGTCTGAACCGCGTCCGGCTCGTTCCTTACAATATTCAGTATGTGTTCGTCGCGAACCGTCGACAGCTCGGCGCTCACGTATCCGGTCTCCATCATCAACAAGAACAGCATAGGCTTTATCCTTTCATAAGCAATAATGCGGAACGGAGGCATTTTATTGCACGGTAAAGAAAATTTTTTAAAAAATTTTTGCCGAATTGCTCTTTCATCACATTTTAGCATACGGATATCCGCTTGAAAAGCGGTTTTAAAGAACATTTTAACAAAACTTAAACATTTTTTAAAACTTACGGCAATATTGCGGTGGTACTATATACTCACAAACATAAATGAAATGAGGAATAAAAATGAATACCAACGACCGTGAGTTTCTTGTGCAGAAGATCCGTACCCAATATACCGAGAAGGAGTACACTCCCTTGGACGAGCTGAAAAAGCTGGACGCAAGGGTAAAGCGCCCGGCGAACGTGTTTGCATATATTTTCGGTTCCGTTGCCGCAATAGTTATGGGAAGCGGAATGAGCCTTACTATGACCGAGCTTGGCAGCACCCTCGGCATCTCGCACCCTATGCTGTACGGGGTGCTGATCGGCCTTGCGGGTATTTTTATGGCGATCGTCAATTACCCTATGTACAAGGGCATTCTCAATTCCCGCCGCAAAAAATATGCAAAGGAAATAATCGCCATAAGCGATAAGATAATGAAGGCGTAAAAACGGGCGTAGGGAAGCAAAGCTTCCCTGCGCCTTTTTTAAAAATATAGGAAAAATAAACAAAACCTTAACAATTACATGCTATAATAAAAATAAGAAGGTATATGCCTGCGGATAAAGCTGCGGAGGTGGTATTATGTTCAAGATACTTGTGGTCGAGGACGATGCGGAGCTCAATAAAACGGTATGCTCTTATTTAAACGATAACGGATACGAGGCAGTAGGCTGCCTTGATGCAAACGAGGCCTACGATGCCCTGTATGAAAGCGTGTTCGAGCTTGTGGTATCGGATATTATGATGCCCGGCGTTGACGGCTTCGAGCTTGCCCGTAATATACGAGAGACCGACCGCGAGATACCCATTCTTTTTATGACCGCCCGCGACGATATCGCCTCAAAGCAACGGGGCTTTCGCATCGGAGTGGACGATTATATGGTAAAGCCCATCGATCTTGACGAGCTGCTGCTCCGGATCGGTGCTATTTTGCGCCGTGCGGGAATTGCGGCGGCGCGCAAGTTGGAGATAGGCGGCTTCGTTATGGATGCAGACGAGCGCAATGCCTATCTGGACGGGGAGGAGATCCCTCTCACAAACAGAGAGTTCGGAATTCTTTACAAGCTTCTCTCATATCCGAAAAAGACCTTCACCCGCACTCAGCTTATGGACGAATTCTGGGATGCGGATACGGAAACGGCCCCCCGCGCCGTGGACGTATATATGACGAAATTGCGCCAAAAGCTTTCCAAATGCGAGGCGTTTGAGATAAAGACCGTTCACGGGCTCGGATACAAGGCGGTGATAAAATGAAAAGGGAAAAAAGGGTAAAAACCGTTCTGAAATGGCTTAATGATTACATTACCTTTTTCCTGCTCGTTGCTTTTGTTACCACCTGCTGTATGCTGCTGTTCGTTACGGTGCTTGCAAAAAGCCTTGGGGTGGTGTTAACGGGCGAGGTGCTGGAAACGGCCGCAAAGCTGACCTTCGGCAACGTGGTGCTTCTCAGCCTTCTCTTTACGGTAATAGACAAGGTTCGCCGTAAGCTTACGGTGGAGATGCCCGCAAAGCGCATAACCGACGCGGCGGAAAGAATAATGCAGGGGGATTTTTCCGTAAGGATAGAGCCTCAGACAAGATTTGCCACCGACGAGAATTTCAACAAAATAATAAAGTGCTTCAACGATATGGCAACAGAGCTCGGAAGCGTGGAAACCTTGCGCACGGATTTTATTGCCAACGTGTCCCACGAAATGAAAACGCCGCTTTCCGTAATGCAGAATTACGGAAAGCTGCTGCAGGCTCCCGCAATTTCCGATGAAAAGCGTTTGGAATACGCAAAGGGCGTTACCGACGGCGCCCGCCGTATGGCCGATATGATGACAAATATTCTGAAGCTCAACCGCCTTGAAAACCAACAGATATTCCCAAAAACGGATGATATCGATCTTGGCGAGCAGCTTTGCCAATGCCTGCTTATGTACGAGGACGTGTGGGAATCGGCGGGCATAGAGATAGAGGCCGACATTGCCGAGGGCGTAAGTGTGAAGGGTGACGGAGAGCTTCTCGCCCTTGTGTGGAGCAATCTGCTTTCAAACGCCTTTAAGTTTACGGAAAAGGGCGGCAAGGTCGGTGTTTCCCTTGCTTCGGAGGGGGATGCGGCCGTGGTCAGAATATGGGATACGGGCTGCGGTATGACCCCGGAGGTGGGAAAGCATATTTTTGAAAAGTTCTATCAGGGGGATACCTCTCACGCCGCACACGGCAACGGCCTCGGTCTTGCGCTGGTAAAGCGCGTTATCGACATTATGGGCGGCGAAATAAACGTTGAAAGTGCCGTGGGAGAGGGAACTGCCTTTACCGTAAGGATATGGTAACTCGGAATGAAGAGTATTTTTAAAAAGCTTCTTTTCCCTCATATTGCCCTTTTGCTCGTGCTGGCGCCTACAGCCACGGTGCTTCTCGTTTTCTCTATGGTTTTTATGGGCACGGAGACCCTTGCGGCATACCTGTCCTATGCTCTTGCGGCATACACTCTTACCGTTTGGTGTGTCAGAGTGCCGCAGATAGCGGCTTTTTGCAAGAGCTTTAAGGCAAATAACAAATACGCGCGGATCTGGCTTGAGGATCCCCGTCTCAGAATGAACGTTACCCTTTACGGCTCTCTTTTGTGGAATACCGGCTACGGTCTTCTGCAGCTGGGACTTGGCTTCTACCATTACTCCTATTGGTTCGGGTCCCTTGCTCTGTATTATATCACTATGGCCGTTATGCGTTTTTTCCTTGTACGCTATACAAGAAAAAATCTGCCCGGAGCCCATATGCGGGAGGAGCTCGTCAAGTATCGGACCTGCGGCATCGTGTTCCTTGTAATGAATCTGGCTCTGTCGCTTATGACCTTCTTTATGGTCTACCGGAACCGCACCTTCAAGCATCACGAGATAACCACCATTGCTATGGCCGCCTACACGTTTACGTCTCTTACAATGGCTATAATAAACGCGGTAAAATATCGCAAATATAACAGCCCGGTGTTTTCTGCCTCAAAGGCCATCAGCCTTGCCTCGGCCTGCGTATCAATGCTTACCCTGGAGTCCACCATGCTTACCACCTTCGGCGGCACGATGGACCTGCTTACCCGCAGAATATTTCTGGGCGCAAGCGGAGCTGCCGTCTCCGCCGTTGTTGTTTCTATGGCGGTGTATATGATAGTGCAAAGCGGCAAAAGAATAAAATTGTTGGATAGATCAAAGGAAAAAACAAATGGATAACAAAGAAAAGGATGCATTCAGCTATACCTATTCCGCAAAGCAGCGCGAGGAGATAGAAAGCATACGCAGAAAATATTCTCCAACGGAGGAAAACAAGCTTGAAAGATTGCGCCGTCTGGATGCAAGCGTGACAAAGGCGGCAACCTCCCGTGCTGTTACGGTAGGCGTTGCGGGGGCGCTGATAATGGGCGCGGGGATGAGCCTTGCAATGACGGATATCGGCAGTGCCTTGGGGCTTGGAAACGGCTCCATGATCGTTGGCATCGTCGTGGGTGTTATCGGTATAGCATTGGTCTCCGCCGCCTACGGCGTGTACGTGAGAACGGTCAAGCGAATGCGCAAGCGCATAGCTCCGGAGATACTGCGGCTTAGTGAGGAACTGATGAATTAAAAAGGGGATGTAAAAAAAGGCAGGAGCGCAAAAAAGAGAAAAAACATTGAAAGCACAATGGTTTCAATATCGGTAACATGAAGAACTAAGGTAGGAAAAACTCAAGAAATTGAGTTTTTCCAAAAAATCTCTTTTTTGCTACGGGACAAAATCCACCCTCGACGTACACCAGTACGCCTCACGGGTGGATGTTTGCCCGTTCCAGCCCTTTTTTC
>JAFSCG010000154.1 GCA_017436885.1 Clostridia bacterium
AACGGCGCGGGAAAGACCACTACCATGAAGGCGGTCTTGGGGCTTATCAAAGCCGACAGCGGCAGTATTTTCGTGGACGGCGAGCCCGTAAAATACGGCGAGACAGCCACTAACAGAAAGATAGGTTATTTGCCCGACGTGCCCGAGTTTTATCCATTTATGACGGCGCGGGAGTATCTTTTCCTTTGCGGCGACATTACGGGAGTTGAAAGAAGGGAAGCGGCAAGCCGTACCGACGAGCTTTTGGAGCTTGTGGGTCTTTCGGAGGAAAAGCACCGCATCGGCGGCTTTTCCCGCGGAATGAAGCAACGCCTTGGCATCGCGCAGGCGCTTTTCTCCCGTCCGCAGCTGCTTATCTGCGACGAGCCCACCTCTGCCCTTGACCCCGTGGGCAGAAAAGAGATACTTGATATTCTCTGTACGGCATCGTCAAGCACCACCGTGCTGTTCTCCACCCACATTCTTTCAGACGTAGAGCGTATATGCACCGACGTTGCTTTCCTCGACGGTGGACGCATAGCCCTCAACGGCAAGCTGGGGGATATAAAAAGCAGATACAGCACCGACGAATACCTGCTGGAAACGGATAAAAAGGCAGATGCGGAGCATCTTTGTGCCGCATTTCCGTTTATGAGGGCAGAGGGAGAATGCCTGCTTGTGTTCAAGGACAAAAACGGAGCTCTTGCCCGCGTGCTTCGCTTTCTTTCTGATATGGAAATGGGCGTTTTGCGCGTTGAGCGCAAGGAACCCTCCCTTGAGGCTTTGTTTATGGAGGCGGTGGAAAAATGAGAGCTTTTTTGTCTTTTTTCAAAAAGGAATGGCTTGAACAGCTACGCACGGGCAAGCTGGTGATGCTTGGTGCTGTGTTCGTGCTGTTCGGCATTATGAACCCTGCTATTGCCAAGCTTACTCCGTGGCTGCTTGAGACCTTATCGGACTCTCTTGCTCAATCGGGCATGACCGTTACCGCCTATGAGGTTACGGCGTTTGACTCGTGGACACAGTTTTTCAAGAACATTCCCATGGCGCTGATAGTTTTTGTGCTTGCGGAATGCGGTATCTTTGCCAAGGAGTATTCGGGCAATACTTTGGTGCTCTGTCTTACCAAGGGGCTTTCCCGCCGCAAGGTAGTATTTGCCAAAACGGCGACCCTGGCGGTGCTGTGGAGCGTACTGTATTTTCTGTGCTTTGGCATCACCCTGCTTTATTCCGCTTATTTTTGGGATAATTCCGTTTTGCATGCTCTCGGCTTTTCCGTGTGCGGCTGGTGGCTTCTCGGTATTCTTGCGGTAATGCTTATTCCGCTGTTTTCCGCCGTGTTTACCGCCAATACTGCCGTGGCGGCAGGTGTTGGCTGTGTTTTCGGTGCGTCGTACCTTCTGGGCTTTCTTCCCGCAGTCAAACGCTTTGTACCAACCTTTGTTATGAAAACTGCGCCGCTTATCTACGGGCAAGGGGGCAGCGAGGAGTATTTTGCCGCCCTCGTTATTACCGCCGTGCTGTGCGTGGTATCTCTTATAGCGGCAGTTCTGCTATTCGATAAAAAACAGCTTTGAGGTAATTATGGAGCTTTTGTATTCCGATAAGGATATGGTTGCTTGCGTAAAGCCCGTGGGCGCGGACTCGGAAAAGGATATGCCGCAGATGCTTGCGGAGGAGCTTGGCGGCGAATTTTTCACCGTCCACCGCCTTGATATGAACGTTGGCGGCGTTATGGTGTATGCAAGGACGAAAGCCGCCGCGGCAGAGCTTTCCCGTCTTATTCAGGACGGAAAAATGATAAAGGAATATCTTGCCGAGGTAAAGGGCACCCCGCCCGAAACGGGCGATTGGGAGGACCTTCTTTGGAAGGACCAAAAAAAGAACAAGGTGTTCGTCGTCTCCCGTCAGCGCGGCGGCGTGAAAAAGGCGCGGCTTGAATACAGGCGGATCTCCGAGGGGGAAAGCTCGCAGGTGCTTATCCGTCTGCATACGGGCAGGAGCCATCAGATACGGGTGCAGTTTGCAAGCCGAGGCTACCCTCTCCTCGGCGACCACAAATACGGCGCACGCGACAGCCGCACGGCTCCCGCGCTGTTTTCCTGCCGCATAAGTTTGCCGTGGCGGGGAAGCGAGATTGTTTTTTCTGCCTTGCCGCCGTGGGCATCTGTGCAAAAAATGCCGTAAAAATAATAAAATATTCCCTTGCGGTTGATTTTTCCCGAAATAGTGATATAATTATTCAGGATATTTCTTTTCTTCGGGAGTTAAAGCTTTGAGCACTAAAACCATTTCCAAGGACCTTACAACAGGCAGTGTGTGGAAGCAGCTTGTGCTTCTCGCCCTGCCTTTTATGGCGTCTAACGCCCTGCAGGTGCTGTACAGCACCATTGATATGATAATAGTCGGCGAGTACGTTGGTACCCCCGGTCTTTCCGCAGTCTCCCAAAGCAGTCAGATACTGAACTTTGCCACCATGGTAACCCTTGGCTTTTCCAATGGCGGTCAGGTGCTTATCTCGCAGGCTCTCGGCGCAGGCAAGCGCAAGGAGATGAGCGAGATAATAGGCACGCTCTTTACCCTTATCATGATATTTGCATTGGTAATGACGGGAGTGTTCCTCGGCTTTTACGGCGGAATAATGGACGTTATGAATATGCCCGAGGAATCCTACGCAATGGCGGTGCATTACCTCGTTATCTGCGGCGCGGGACTTGTATTTACCGCGGGATACAATATGGTATCTGCGGTGCTTCGCGGTATGGGAGATTCCAAGCGTCCTTTTATGTTCATCGGTATTGCCTCGTTTATCAATCTGGTGCTCGACCTGCTCTTTACGGGCGCATGGGGCATGGGCGTTGCGGGTGCGGCTCTTGCAACCATTATCGGACAGGCGGCGTCCTTCGTTTTCTCCGTGTTCTATCTGATGAAGCACAAGGAGGAGTTCGGCTTTGATTTCCGTCTTGAAAGCTTTAAGCCCAACGGAAAGTACGTAAAAATGATCCTCGGTCTCGGTGCGCCAATGGCGATCCAGTCGGGCTGTATAAACATCTCCATGCTGTTCGTTAACTCCATGGTAAACGATATAAACGTCGTTGCCTCCGCCACCTTTGGCGTCGGCATGAGGATCGACGATATTATAAACAAGGTCTCCCAAGGTATACAGCATGCGGCAATGCCCATTATCAGCCAGAACATAGCGGCAAGGAAGGAAAAGCGCGCAGTCAGCACCGTTTGGTGCGCTTGGGCGTTCTCCGGCGCATTTACCGTCGTTTCCATGCTCCTTTACATACTGTTCGGCAAGGAAATGTTCATGCTGTTCTCCGACGACGTGCTTGTGCACGAGATGTCCGCAACCTTTATCAAGGCCATACTGTGGATGTTCCCCGCCCTCGCGGTAATGCGCGGCAGCAGCGCGTTTATTCAGGCTATCGGCAATGCGCGCCTCAGCATGGTGCTTGCGCTTCTTGACGGAGTGGTGCTTCGCATCGGTCTCAGCTGGCTTATCGGCATCGTTTGGGCACAGGGCTTTTACGGCTTTGTACTTGGCTACGGCACCGCCGCCTACGGCTGCGCCATCCCCGGAATGATATATTTCCTTTCGGGAGTATGGAAAAAGCGACGCGTTCTTGCGGAAGATATATAAAACAAGGGGATGTAAAAAAAGTCTGTTTTTTACATCCCCTTTTGCGTTATTCTACAAGCTTTCCGTCTGTCGTAACCGTAACCACCCTCCAAGGTATAAACTTGCCGCTTGCCTGAAGCGCGCGCTTGACGGCGTTCTCTATTCCTCCGCAGCAGGGGACCTCCATGCGTACCACCGTAACGCTTTTGATACTGTTGTTGGCAATAATGGCGGTAAGCTTTTCCGCGTAATCTCCCTCGTCAAGCTTTGGGCATCCTATTACGGTAATGCGGTTGCGAATGAACTCGTTGTGAAAATTGCCGTAGGCGTAGGCGGTGCAGTCTGCTGCCACAAGCAGATCGGCGTTATCAAAATACGGCGCATTGACGGGCACCAGCTTTATCTGGACGGGCCATTGCATAAGGCGGCTTTGAATGGGGGTGCTTGCCGTGGCGCAGGCAGAGTCCATAGGGCGGCGGCCGATGGTCTTTGCGTTGGTGCCGGGGCATCCGCAGGGCAGAGGACCGCGAGCCGCGGCCTTTTTCTTTTTTTCTGCCATTACAGCCGCTTCGTCGTATGCGGGAGCTTCCCTCATCTCGAAGGTGATGGCGTTGGTGGGGCAGGCGGGAAGGCAATCCCCGAGCCCGTCGCAATAGTCCTCGCGGGTAAGCTTTGCCTTTCCGTTTACCATTTGAATGGCTCCCTCGTGGCACGCGGCGGCACATGCTCCGCATCCGTTGCACTTGTTTTCATCTATTTTTATTATTTTTCTGATCATCATGCTTTCCTCCCTTGTTTGTGCTTTTATGATATCATTTGCGGAATAATAAATATGTTGAAAATTCAACGAAAAGCAAAAATGGTCTATAACAACGCGTGTTTGCACATTATAATGCATTTTGTTTATGTTTTTGTTGCATATTGCCTGTTTTTGTGTTACAATACTAAATTATACCGTTGCGTACCTAAGGAGCGAAAATGAATATTCAAGACTTAAAGATAGTTGCAGACTCCTCGGCCGATACATTTGAGATGGAGGGCGTGAAATTTGCGTGCGCGCCCCTGAAGATAAGGACAGATGCAAAGGAATACGTTGACGACGGCAAGCTTGACGTTGCGGGCATGGTAAACGACCTTGCCGCTTATAAGGGCAAGTCCTCGTCCTCCTGCCCCTCGCCTGCCGATTGGCTGACTTGCTTTGGCGATGCGAAGTACGTATTTTGCATTACCATCACAGCCACCCTTTCGGGAAGCTACAATTCCGCCTGCGTGGCAAAGAAGCAATACGAGGAGGAGCATCCCGACAGAAAGGTGTTCGTTTTTAACTCGCTTTCTGCGGGCGGTGAGATTCGCCTCGTTATGGAAAAGGTGCGTGAGATGGCGGCTGAAGGCGCGGAGTTTGAGGATATATGCGATGCCGCAAAGGAGTATGCAAGGGGCACCGCACTGATATTTATGCTCGAGTCCATGAAAAACCTTGCCAACAACGGCCGCGTAAGCCATATTGCGGCAAAGGCGGCAGACATACTCGGTATTCGCGTTGTGGGCAGGGTAAGTGCCAAGGGCGACCTCGAGCCCCTTGAAAAATGCCGAGGAGAGAACAAGGCGCTTCAAGCCATCGTGGCAGTAATGGAGAAGATGGGACATCGCGGCGGCAAGGTGCGCGTCGGTCATTGCTGTAATCTTGCAGCGGCAGAGCGTCTTTGCTCTCTTATTAAGGAAAAGTTCGGTAATTCCGACATTATGATCTATCACAGCGGCGGACTTTGCTCCTTCTACGAGGAGCGCGGCGGGCTGATGATAGGCTTTGAGTGTGCGGCAAGATAACGGAGGGGGATATGAAGATCACGGAGCTTTTAAATAATGATAGACTTACGCTGTCGTTTGAGGTATTTCCGCCGAAAACGGAAATGGGCTTCGAAACGGTGAAGGCTGCAACGGAGAAGATAGCAAGCCTTCATCCTGCGTTTATGAGCGTTACATACGGTGCAGGCGGCGGCACCAGCAAATACACCTTGGATATTGCAAAAAATATCAAGGAGCGCTACGGCGTTCCCACTCTTGCCCATCTTACCTGCGTTTCCTCCACTAAGGACACCGTCCATGCCCGTATAAAGGATATGAAGGACGCGCATATCGAGAACGTTATGGCGCTTCGCGGTGATATACCCGATAGCATGGCGGGCTGCGACAGGAGCGGCTGGGACTATCGCCACGCCATTGACCTTGTGCGTGAGCTGAAGGCGGACGGCGGCTTTTGCATCGGCGGCGCGTGCTACCCCGAGATACATCCCGAAAGCCGCGATCAACGGGAGGACATCCTCCACCTTAAGGAAAAGGTTGATGCGGGCTGCGATTTTCTGACCACACAGATGTTTTTCGACAACAATCTGCTATATAACTTCCTTTATAAAATAAGGGAGCGGGGAATAACCGTTCCGGTGATTCCGGGCGTTATGCCCATAACCAACGCAAATCAGATCGAGCGTGCAATAAAGCTTTCCGGTTCCTTTATGCCGCGCCGCTTCGTTACCCTTGTGGACAAATTCGGCAGCGACCCCGAGGCAATGAAGCAAGCGGGCATCGTATACGCCACGGATCAGATAATAGATCTTTTTGCAAACGGCGTGCGCAACGTACACGTTTATTCCATGAACAAGCCGGACGTGGCGGAAAAGATACTTTCCAATCTTTCTGCCATTCTTGGCAAATGAAATGATCCGCTTTGCGGATATCGGAGTTTTTATGCTTTTTAAAGATTTTCTCAATAAAAACAACGTAATACTTGACGGCGGAATGGGAACTCTGCTCCAAGCAAGGGGGCTTAAGGCGGGAGAAGCACCGGAAAGGTGGAATATTACCCATCCCGAGGAGATAACTGCAATACATAAGGCCTATTTCGCGGCGGGAAGCAACGTTGTAAGCACCAACACCTTCGGTGCCAACCTGCTTAAGTTTTCTCCCGACGAGCTTGATAGGATCGTTTGCTGTGCTTTTGATAATGCCAAAAGAGCCAAAGCCGAGAGCGGCTCTGATCAGGAAAAGTTTGTTGCGTTGGATATCGGCCCCTCCGGAAAGCTTCTTGCACCCTACGGCGAGCTTGATTTTGAGGACGCGGTGGCTCTTTTTGCACATACCGTGCGCCTCGGTGTCAGGTACGGTGCAGAGCTTGTTATTATCGAGACGATGAACGATAGCTACGAAACGAAGGCGGCGCTGCTTGCGGTCAAGGAAAACTGCGACCTGCCCGTTATCGTTACCAATGCTTACGGTGCCGACGGTAAGCTGATGACGGGTGCCGATGCGGACACCATGGTTGCAATGCTTGAGGGCATGGGCGCAGACGCGATCGGTGCAAATTGCTCCTTGGGACCTAAACAGCTGCTGCCCATAATCGGTCGTATATGCGAGAGAGCGTCCGTTCCCGTGGCGGTGAAGCCCAATGCGGGATTGCCGCGAAGCGCGGATGGGCGTACGGTGTTTGACGTTAGCGCCGAGGAGTTCGGCAAGTATATGGAAAAAATGGCTGATCTCGGAGTTCGCCTTGCGGGCGGATGCTGCGGCACCACTCCCGAGCATATTCGTGCGGTGGCGGATGTGTTTTGCAACCGAAAGCCTATGCCGGTTTTCGATAAGGGGCTTACGGTGGTAAGCTCATAC
>JAFSCG010000155.1 GCA_017436885.1 Clostridia bacterium
AACAAGCTGGTGTATAGATCTATGGCGTATCTATCGGTCATGCTGGAAATGAAATCGCAAACAGCCCTCGGAACACCTTCGTTGCTCATAATGGAGTTATAGGGTTCGGGAAGCTTATCGGGATGGTCGACGTAATATTCATACAGCTCCTCAAGCATCACCTTAGCCTTTTCCTCCTCACCCTTGGCAACGGGATTTGTATAAACGTTACGGAAAAGGAAAGCTCTGAGCTCGTCGGTGGCTTTTCCTATCTCGGGAGTCATGGAAATAACGGGCATATCGGTGCTTGCAGTTATAACAGCAGATACCATAGCATTGATCCGCTCGCTATGACCACGGCCGAGGGTCTTCAGTATATGATCCGGAATGTCGTCGAGTGACATAATACCGGCACGACAAGCGTCGTCTATATCGTGGTTTATGTAGGCAATGCGGTCGGCGAATTTTACGACTACGCCTTCAAGCGTTGATGCTAAGTCAGAGCCCGTGTGATTAAGAATTCCGTCCTTTACCTCGGCTGTAAGATTGAGACCCAAGCCATCCTTTTCGATTTTTTCCGCAACGCGAACACTTTGGGCGGAATGGGCAAAATCGTGCGAATAAAGCTTGCGCATAGCTGCCTCCCCTGCGTGACCGAACGGGGTGTGGCCAAGGTCATGACCAAGTGCAATAGCTTCAGTCAGATCCTCGTTAAGTCGGAGTGCACGGGCAATAATTCGTGCTATTTGAGTGACCTCAAGCGTATGAGTCATTCTGGTTCGATAATGCTCATCCTGCGGTAACAGAAACACCTGAGTCTTGTGCATCAGTCTTCGGAAAGCCTTCGAGTGAATGATCTTATCTCTGTCGCGCTGGAACTCAGTGCGAATCCTGCACGGAACGTACGGCTTATCGCGCCCCTTGGTATTACAGGTAAGAAAGGCATAAGGAGACAAGGTGGATTTTTCCCTTTCAAGGAAAATATCACAAATCATGTCGGACATAATTACACACCTACCTTTGATAACATCAGTAACTATATTTAATATACGCAAAAAGTCCCAAAAAAACTTTTTATTTTTCAAAAAAAGTTTTTTTGGGACTTAATTTCATAGTTGAATAGGTACGATCTGCAAAAAAACGTCTGATATCTCAGCCTTTAACTTGCCTCCAAAGGCCTCTGATATCTTTTTTAAAACCATTTCAGCACTTTCTTCATCACAGCAAAAGGAAAGAGAAACGTTTTCCGCAAATTCAGGTTCCAGCGAATGTGCTCCGCAGGATTCAAGAAGATACCGGAGCTTATCGTAATCCTTGTATTCACAGGAGCATTGCAATAATGCAGATGATCTGTAAGAACCAAGTGATGCAGCATCAAGAGCAGCTTTTGCTGAGGCGGAATAAGCTCGCACAAGGCCGGGCGCACCCAGAAGTATTCCGCCGAAGTAACGGGTGACCGTGATTACCACATCGGTAATCTCCCGCTTTTTGATAATGTCGAGTATAGGAAGACCTGCAGTTCCCGAGGGCTCGCCATCGTCACTCGCTCGAACGGTCCTGCCTCCGTCAATATAGTAAGCGTAGCAAACGTGGCGTGCATCGCGGTGAAGCTTTCTCTCTCGCTCTATAACAGCCTGCGCTTCGGCCTCCGTCCTCACCGGCTCGGCAACGGCAATAAATCGTGATTTTTTCTCTACGATCTCTGCTGTAACGGGCTTTAATAAAGTTGTGGTGAATTCACTCATTCTCTTTTACCGCAAATCTTTCAAACATTCCGGATATCTTTCTGTCGGCACATAAAGTAACTGTAGTACCTTCGTCTCCATATTCGACGCTGTCGACGGATGTGAGAGAGTATAGCTTGTTCAGTTCACCCTCTGATCCGTAAGGAAAGAACAACTTAATGTTTTTCTTACCGCAGTGCACAACGGTAAGAAGCAACTCTGCGAGCCTGTCCAGGCCTCTTCCGTCAAGAGCAGAAACAGCGCAAGCGTAAATGCCGTCCGTTTCGGCAAAGCTTGGAATAAAAGGCATTTCGTCGCAGGCGTCGATCTTATTGAAGACGTAGATCCTTGGCTTATCGTCGGCTTTCAGTTCGCAAAGCAACTGTTCCGTGACCTGAGTTTGTGCAGGTGCCTCGGGATCGGACGCATCAATAACAATGATAATAAAGTCGGCAAATTGCACCTCTTCAAGTGTGGATCGAAATGCAGAAATAAGCTGGTGTGGCAAATTTCTTATAAATCCAACAGTGTCCGTCAAAAGCATTTCGGAACCGTCAGGCAAAACGAATCTTCTGGTAGTGGGATCAAGGGTTGCAAAAAGCTTGTCCTCCGCAAGAATATCCGATTCGCAAAGTGCGTTCGTAAGCGTTGATTTACCGGCGTTTGTATATCCCGCGATGGCAGCTTTGGGAATTCCGCTCTTTTCACGGGCATGGCGCATAGTTGCTCTGTTCTTTTCAATTTCAGCAAGCTCTTTACGAAGGGCATCCATCCTGCGGTGGATATGACGGCGATCGGTTTCAAGTTTTGATTCGCCCGGACCGCGAGTACCGATGCGTCCTTCAAGGCGAGACATCGCTTTACCCTTGCCGATAAGCCTTGGTGCCGTATAGGATAGCTGTGCAAGCTCAACCTGCAGCTTACCCTCGCGAGTTATTGCGTGCAAAGCAAAAATATCAAGAATGAGCATACTACGGTCGATAACATCGGGTCCTCCGAGCTCTTCCTCGATGTTCCGTATTTGGGAAGGTGTCAGCTCGCAGTCAAAAACAACGAGAGATACGTTGTTCTTTTCGCATATATCACGGAGCTCGTCAATCTTGCCCTTTCCGATGCAAGTGCGAACGTCAGGAGATTCGCGGTTCTGGGTCAACGCGGCGATGCACTGCCCCCCCGCTGTATCGATCAAACGAGCAAGCTCCTCTATGCTTGCCTCTGTTCCGTTCTGACCGGGTAATTCAAGACCGACTATAACCGCCCTGATCTCTTTCGTTTCGTTTGTGGTATTCATAATTCCTCCTTTCAGCGCGAGGAAATAGCAAAACGGGGCAAGCGATAAATCACCTGCCCCGAATAGGATTGCTTATTACTTGCCGAGACGCTTGTTGAACTTATCAACACGTCCGCCGGCGTCAACAAACTTCTGCTTGCCGGTATAGAAGGGATGGCACTTGGAGCAGATATCTACTCTCATGTCGCCCTTGGTGGACTTGGTCTCAATAACCTCGCCGCATGCGCAAGTGATCTTAGCGTCCTTATATTCGGGATGGATACCGTTCTTCATTTTATTTCACACCTTTCTGTTAATTCCGCAAATTACGATTGATTATAGCACGTAATTTTATATTTTGCAATAGTTTTTTTAATAATTTTTAAATTATTTGTTGTTGTCGCTTGATGCAAGCTCCTTTAAAGAGGTGGCAAGGCCTGCAAGTCCCTGTATCTCGGAAGGGATAATGATCTTGGTCGCGTTGCCGTTTGCTGCGGCAATGAAGGCTTCAAGGCTCTTGATGGCAATAACTGCCTCGCCGGGATTAGCTTCGTTTATCATACGAATACCTTCGGCGGTAGCCTTCTGAATATCGAGGATAGCTGCAGCTTCACCCTCTGCCTCGCGGATCTTTGCTTCTCTTGCGGCTTCTGCACGGAGGATAGCAGACTGCTTCTCTGCTTCTGCTTCAAGGATCATGGACTGTTTGCGTCCTTCTGCAACGAGAATGGCGGAGTTTCTCTCACCCTCTGCCTTAAGGATGCTTTCGCGGCGCTCGCGCTCTGCCTTCATCTGCTTTTCCATTGCATCCTGGATCTCGCGGGGAGGCATTATGTTCTTAAGCTCAACGCGGTTTACCTTAATGCCCCACGCGTCGGTGGCCTCGTCGAGGATAGCGCGCATTTTGGTGTTGATGATATCGCGGCTGGTAAGAGTGCTGTCAAGCTCCAGATCGCCGATTATGTTACGGAGAGTGGTAGCGGTAAGATTCTCGATAGCGGAAAGAGGGTTGGATACGCCGTAGGTAAAGAGCTTGCAGTCGGTGATCTGATAGAAAACGACCGTGTCTATCTGCATACGAACGTTATCCTTGGTAATAACGGGCTGAGGAGGAAAGTCAACGACCTGCTCCATAAGGTTAACTCTCTTTGCAACCTTTTCGATAAGCGGGATCTTAAAGTGCATACCGGTCTTCCAGGTAGTGCTGTAAGCACCGAGGCGCTCGATAACGAAGGCGCGCGCCTGAGGAACGATCTTGATGTTGGAAACGAGAACAATAATGAGAAGTACGGCTAAAGCAATAAGATAAGGCATGATTTTTCTCCTTTTATATTTTTAAATTATTTTGCAAATAAGCTTAACGCCTTCTATGGCAACGACCTCAACGACTGTGCCTTCCTCGATTACGCTTCCGTTATCGGAGCGTGCTGTCCATACGGCAGCACCGACCTTAACGGCACCGCGGCTTGAAATGTTGTCGATACGCTCGCAAACAACAGCCTTTTTACCTATAACCGAATCGGCATTGGTTGCAACGATATTTTTTTGCTTAAAAAGCTTTTCCCTGAAAGCTACTCGGAAGAGTATTCCCAGTCCTGAAATGAAAAATGCGAGCATCTGTGTCCAAAGCGGAAAATTGAGCGCGGAAAAGATTAGAGCAAGCAACGCGCCCGGAATGAACCAAATTGCCACGAGCGCGGTGGTAAATGCCTCCGCAACAACGGCAAGAACCAGTAAAGCAGTCCAGAAAAAAGTCATATTTCCTCCTATTTAATGAAATTTGAGACCACAGCGTATATCTCGATCCTATCAAAATATACACGCATGGTTATATATTGAGGTCTGACGGCACCGCTTTCAAGATCTGAGCGGAACACGCCGTCATTCTTCATTATTTTATATTCAAATCTATAGATAACCTCCTCATACACGATACCGTCGGAATCCGACTTTGATTCTGAAGATATGTATTGGAGATTTATATCATACACCCTTTGCATGGAAAGCTTGTAAGGAATGCGAAGCTTTTTTGCAACGTCGGCGTTATAGCAGGAGCGGAGCGTTTCTCCGTCTCCCGTCTGTAAGGCGGTGAAATATTTTTCAAAAAACAAATATAGCTGATTATCTGAGTAATCCTCGTCGTCGATGGGAGCGGAAAGAGTACCGTCATTGACCCAAACCCGCCTATCCTCGGCCATATAAGCGGCATCATTGCTGATATCGTATTCAAAATCAGGCTCATAAAGCTCGAAACTGTTAACAAGCTGTTCGCCTCTTTCGGGAATAAAAAGGTCGACCACCCATAAAACAAGGCAGATGAGTGCAGCAGCAAGTAAAAGGCAAAGCGCAATCAATGCACCGACCAGGATGCCCTTCTTCTTTCCCTTAACGTTACCGATAACATCGGAAATCATATTTTATCACCCCTATTGTATTTTACAACATCCGTAGAAAAAAATCAATAGTATTTCATCATATGTGCCTCGATGCACGATTTTTTAGAGTAATCATACGGCGTAAAAACTTTTTATTGACTTTTCAATTAAATATCGTTATAATGGATTGCGTATGCAGGAGGTTGGTATGAAGTTTAAAAATACCCTTTCACCAAAATCGCGCCCAAAGATCAATAACGATCTGTACCACATGGTCAAAACGGGTGCGGAAAACTTCGGCGATAAAACTCTTTATTTTTACGACAGAAACGGAACCGAGAATCAATTCACGTACAACGATCTGCTCGATCACGTAAATTTTATAGGTACCGCACTGTCGAAATACGGTCTGTTCGGAAAGCATATTGCAATAGTCGGAGACACTTGTCCCGAGTATATCGCATCTTATCTTGCTGTGGTCAATGGTAACGGCGTTATCGTTCCACTGCCAAAGGAGCTTTCCGCTGATAACCTTGCGGATTTTATCAAGCTTTCCGAGTGCGAAGCCATCATCTACACCAAGGCTATGAACAAAATGATGTGGGATGAACGTGCGCTGTTCGACGGGGTCAGATATTTTATTCCTATCGAGCCCGATGATATGAGCGATGAAAAAACTCTTCCCTACTCAAGGCTTCTTACAGAAGGCAGCGAGATGATTTCTGCCGGCAATACCGTTCTTACCGAGCACGTTATCGATAAGGAAAAGATGTGTGCCATCATTTTTACTTCCGGCACTACGGGAACAAGCAAAGGAGTTATGCTTAATCAGCGTAATCTTACCACAGCCGCTAATTCTGCGGGTCAGTCTATGCAGTACGACGACGATAATACCTTTATTTCGTTCCTCCCCCCTTATCACACCTATGAAATGTCCATCGGACAGTTCGCTATAATGAATCTCGGAGCGCAGATCAAGATAAACAGCTCTCTCAAGCGTTCCATTAAGGACATGGCGTCCTTTAAGCCTAACGCGCTGATGCTCGTTCCTCTGTTTGTTGAGACGATGCACAAAAAGGTCTGGGATGAGATCGACAAGCGCGGTATGCGCAAAAAGGTCCGCGCGGCTATGAAGATAAGCGATGCAATGCTTGCCGCAGGAATTGATATGCGCAAGAAGTTCTTCGGTCAGATCACCGCGGCTTTCGGCGGCAATCTTAAGAGCATTGTATGCGGCGGCGCTGCCGTTAATCCCGAGATCATCAAGGATTTCCACTCCTTCGGAATACTAATTCTCGAGGGCTACGGAATTACCGAGTGCTCTCCCCTCGTTTCCGTAAACAGACCCGACGGCGTTCGCCTTAAGAGCGTCGGCACTCCCGTTGACGGATGCACCGCTCGCATTGACGTGGGCGACGACGGCAAAACCGGCGAGATACTTGTCAAGGGCGATAACGTAATGCTCGGCTATTACAAAAATCCCGAAGCAACCGCCGAAGTTTTCACCGAGGACGGATATTTCCGCACGGGCGACATAGGATATATGGATGAGGACGGTTATATCTTTATTACCGGCAGAAAGAAAAACGTTATTATCCTCTCCAACGGCAAGAACGTATTCCCCGAGGAGATCGAGGAATATATCTACAAGATCCCCGAGGTGCTTGAATCTGTCGTTATCGGACGCAAGGATGCATCGGGCACTCCTCGCATAACCGCCATTTGCGTTCCCGATATGACAAAATTTGAGGGCGTAGAAAATGAGGAGATCGAGGCAAAGATACGCGCCGAGATTGCCGAGATGAACAAAAAGCTGCCCACCTTCAAGCAGGTAGCCGTAACGGAGATCCGCTACGAAGAATTTGAAAAGACCCCTTCCCGTAAGATCAAACGCTATAAGGTACAATAAGCGTTTTTTCGATAAACAGTAAATCACTACATAATTTTATTGGAGGTTCAGATGTTCGAGAAAATCAAGGAGATCCTCATCTCCGAGCTTCAGGTAGAGGAAGACCTTATTACCATGGATGCCGCTCTTGCAAGCGACCTTGGCGTTAATTCCCTTGAGCTTGCCGAGCTCATCCTCGTTGTAGAGGACAAACTTGATATTGAGATCAACGAAGATGATCTTCACAAGTTTATCACCGTCGGCGACGTTGTTAAGTATCTTGAAGATAACGCTAAGTAAGTTATCATAAAAACAGATCCCTTGGATACCCCAAGGGATCTGTTTTTATATTATTGTAAAACGAAA
>JAFSCG010000156.1 GCA_017436885.1 Clostridia bacterium
AGTATAGGCATTTTTATAAACAATCCCACTGCAAAAAATGGTGTATAAAACAAACATATAAAAAGTGTAGTCGCAAGTTCTGTAATACCTGCATATTCAATTGTTGGAATAGAAATTATAGTAACCAGTGATATAATAATAGATAATATTATAAGAATAGCACTAAATATTACTATAAAAAAAACTTTTTTTGCCATAATATATAGAACCTCCTTTTAATATTTATAGTTTTATTATAGCATAAAAGATATTATTTTTCAACATTTTCAACTATTTCCACGTCCGTAATGAGCACAGACACCTTAATATCGCGAGTGTTAAGCAGCACTACCTGACCCGGAGCAATATAAGTTGTGCCTCCGTAAAAGAAGCCGTGCTCCGTCATAACTCCCTCGCTTATGATGGCGCCCACAACGTCAATACGATCGGTAACGGATTGTTTTACAACGATCTCGCCCGTTTTTGTATGCTGGTAATACTTGGCGGGAACGTAGCCGAATTTATCCTCTCCCGCAAAATGGCCAATAAGATTATTGCCTGCATCACCGTTGAAAACGGCATTTCCTTCGGCAAAATATCCGCCGGTAAATGTGGTCTCCTTGATGTCCGAAATGGAAAACGATATACAAGCGGTTACGGTATTCTTTTTGTTCTCCCATTGCTCGGCAAGGCCGTAACGGAACCAGATGCCGACGCCCGCAAGCAAAAGTGATGCAATAATGATCCAATCGAGGAGATTAAACGCTAACTTCTTAACCTTTTTCTTTTCCGACGTCATAATATCAGTTTCCTCCTTCCGTTACGTTCAAGGAAATAACGTGGCCGGAGCCCGCAAAATCCGGGGTGCGGATATAAATATGAGTACCGACGCTGACCTTGTATCCGTTAATATAGTATCCGTCGTCCTCCTTTACCGCCTTAGCGGTAATGGGGAGGATAACGCTGACGTATCCCGGCTTTTCCACCTGAACACGCTCGCCCTCGGTAACACCGCTGACGGGATTGCCGTTTTCATCGTAGATCTCGTCCACGTATACCTCGTACATATACGGCGTGGTTACGATATTGCTGCCCAACGTTCCTATATTGTAATGTCGCGTGGCCTCGGTTACCTCAACGCCGGGTACGATATGAGATGCAATATCGTTACGGATATCAACTATCCACAGCTCATATTCCACCGTAACGGTTTCTCCGGAGCCAAAAATACCCGAGCCGCCGAAGATCCACGCCGCCGCACCCACGCACGCTATCACAAGAACGAGCACTATAATGTCGGCAATATTGATCCTTTTACGGCCGGTCCTTGTCTGATTCTTTTCTTTTTTCATAATACAACAGTCTCCTCCGTTTCATTTGAAGGTTTATGATCCGATCCAAGGGGATCGGGCGCAGGGATAAAGCTCAGCTCGGCACCTGTGGGTGAGGACATATCCGGTATTTCCTCGCGCTCTCTCGCATGCTCACCGCAGCGTCGCGCCGCAACTCCGATGCCCATTATCGCAAAGAACACGAAATAAACTCTGTAATTATACCAAACGTAATCGGTCATTCCCTGCACAAGGCTGGAGAACACTCCGCAGGCACAGGCAAGATTGATACCGCGCAAATACGGATCCTGTTCCTTTCCGAGAGCGCTTACGGAGCTTTGTATATACACGAGCATCGCAACCACAAACGCTATCATACCGATAGCTCCGAGCTCGATGATAAGCTGGAAGAACAGATTATGCGCGTGGGGTGCCTGCTCGATGCCGGAATAGGAATAGGAAACGTACACGGACGAAAAGTTTTTGTGCCCCGCACCTATACCCGTAAGGAAAAAGTCGGCGATCATAGCAAGAGCGGATTTATAGATATAGAATCTGTAGGAGGTAGACGAGTCGGTCATATCTCCGATACTGGTGATCCTTGTAACGATGCTTTCGGGAAGCACCACGGGCAAAAACGGAATAAGGACCACGCACAGCAGCATAAAGGGTATGGTCTTTTTCGTATAAAGCACGGCAAATATAAAGAATGCTGCAATTGCGCCGAGCCAGGCGCCTCGTGCCCAAGTAAAGACAAGGCAAAGGCCGGTGCAAACGGAAACGCAAAGCCAGGCGCTGCGCTCACTTCTCTTTTTTGCCGCAAGGGTAAGTGCCACTGCAAGTGGCAGAAGCATCATTGCATATTCACCGAGCATATTGGGATTTTCAAAGAACGATACTGCGCGTCCCGCAATGCTCGAAAAATTCTCCGTATCCAGCCAGGTCGTTTCCACGTTGCCGGAAAGATACTGATATATGGCAAACAAGGAGGACAGCATATTCCCCGCCATCAAAGCTATTATGCCGCGCTTGAGCCATACACGGGATGAAAGCATATTTGCGCAAAGGAAGTAACCCGAGGCAAGGCAGATATAAAGCGGCAAGGAAACGTCAAGGCCTCCGAATCCGCCAATGGCTCCCGCAGCAAAAAGCAGCAGGAAGATCAGCATGAACAAGTCCACGGCCTCGAATTTTACGTATCTCTTCCCTCTCGCCGCTTTAAGAATATAGCAGGCGCTGATAAACAAGAGGATAAAAGCGAGAAACAGAGATGGGTGACCGGTTATTATCAGAAGCGGGATCGCAAACAGCGTTACTATCAGTCCCGCCTCAGGCGACAGCAAAACGGAATAAGCCGCCAAAATGCAAACGGGAACGGCAACCACTGCAAGGGGCGGTAAAAAATACGTTAAAGCACCGAGAACGGTACCTATTATAAACGCAACGTTCTTTCTTCCTCCGCCGGAGGGAGCAACACGGAACAGCTCGCGCCTGAGTCCCAAAACCGAAAACAGCAGGGGCGCCATCAGTTTGCTTTCCGCAAGCTGAGTTGCCATTACCTTTTTTCGGGATATCAGCATCGGTATCGCCGCCGTGATACACACGATCGGAATGGCAAAATACAAGAACGAAACATCAGCCATACGCAGTGCTACGACCTTTATAAGCCCTGCAAGCAGGGTGTAAACACCGAAGGCCAAGAAAAACATACCGTATACCGAAAGATACGTGGCCCCCAGCGCACCGAACACCTTGTTGCCAAGTCTTGAGATAAAACTGTGCTCCACTATAGCTGCAATACGACGTTTTCCTCTCGCCCCTCTTCCGTCGAATCCGAAAAGAGAGCGGAGCGCGTTAACTATTACGCTTTTGCGGCAGGCCCTTTCGGTGTTATCGTAAGAGCAAAGCGCACGGCCGAACGCACTGCTTGCAAATTCTGCACAGAGCTTGTCTGCAAAGCGCGTCAAAGCACCGAAGATGCGGCTCTCACCGAACAGACGTCCGCCAAAATGCTTTTTGTCTTTTTTCATACGTCTTCTCCTTTCTTTGGAGTATGCGTAATTATTATTTTTTCGCAGGGCGGGAAGCATCACCCATAATATCAGGGCGGCGTTCTGCCGTCAGCTTATCGGATTGTTCCCTGCGCCATTTATCGATCTCTGCGTGATTGCCGGACAAAAGCACGTCGGGCACCGTATAACCGCGAAAATCGTAGGGTCTTGTATACTGCGGGTATTCCAACCTTCCGTCGGAAAACGATTCTATCTCAAAGCATTCGTCACCCGCCAGAACTCCGGGCTGCAGTCTTGCGACCGCGTCTACCACTATGCACGCAGGGATCTCCCCGCCCGTGAGAACGAAATCACCGATGGATATCTCCTCGTCCACGATAAGGTCTATCGCACGCTGATCGATACCCTCGTAGTGGCCGCATATCAGCACCAGTCTGTCATAGGATGCGAGCCTCTTTGCAACCTTCTGATCCAAAACCGTTCCCTTGGGGGAAAGATAGACGGTATACACGCTCTCCGGCCTGCAGGGGTCATCCCTGTCCGAAAGCACCGCATCGTGGCAAGCCACGACCGGCGGAGCGGCGATCAGCATTCCCTTGCCGCCGCCGTAGGGCGTATCATCCACTCTGTTATGCTTGTTGTTGGCATAGTCGCGAATGTTATATAGATTCACGGAAATGGCCCCGCTCTTGCGAGCACGCCCAATAATGCTCTCTGAAAGCACTGTATCACAAAGCTGAGGAAACAAAGTTAAAATATCAAACCTCATCGGAAAACATCCCTTCAATAGGAGTAATGAAAATGCCCTTTTCCAGATCTATCTCACGGACGAATTCATCCACGGCAGGCATAAGCACCTCGCCGTTTTGCGTCTTTATCTCGTATACGTCGGAGGCTCCGCGGTTCATTACGTCGGTAAGGGTACCGTACAATCTGCCGCTTTCTGCGTCATACACCTTAAGACCTATGAGATCGGCAATAAAGTGCGAGCCCTCATCAAGAGGCAGCTGCTCCCTTTTTGCATAAAGGGAACGTCCCTTAAGCGTTTGTGCCGCCTCAATGGAATCTATTCCCTCGAGGGCAAGCAGGATCACAGTTCCGTGCTCGTGGGCGCTGAGCACCCTGTGCTCAACGTATTCGCCGTTTTTTTCGGTATATACCGATGCAAGCGAGCAGAACACCTCGGAGCTGTCGCAAAGATGGCCTACGCGCATATTCCCTTTACTCCGTGAGTATTCTGTATCTTACCGCATTCCAGAAATTCCTTAAGCATATCTATGTTACCACACTTTCACAAAATTTGCAACTATGTCAAACGGAGGCCGTAAGCTTTGCGTAGCTGCCCATAAGACGCTTATGTCCGGCGGTGTCGAACTCCACGTCGTACAGCACGTCTCCGCCCATCGGAGTTACCCCTGTGACCGTACCGGTACCGAAGGTCACGTGTGCTACCCTGTCACCCACGTTGAAGGCCTTGATCTTGGGAAGAGCCTTAGGCGCAGGTGCGCCGCCTCCGGTGGGAGAGGAATAGCCGGAGCGTATGCCGTATGACGGTGCAAAGGCAGGACGCGACCTGTCACTGTATACGAAATGCTGTTGATTCTTGGGCGTTTCATCCTTTTGCTCAACACACACGGACGGGATCTCGTCCACGAAGCGGCTTCTTGGGTTGTGCCCCGTTCGTCCGTACAGCAATCGCTCCTTCGTATACGTTATGGTAAGACGCTTCCGCGCACGTGTAATGGCAACGTACGCAAGTCTGCGTTCCTCGTCAAGCTCCTCGGGCTCCATTATGGAGCGCATACCGGGAAAAAGACCGTCCTCCATACCGGGCAGGAACACGTGCTCGAATTCAAGTCCCTTCGCGCTGTGAATGGTCATAAGCACAACGGCATCCGCCGTCTCGTCGTATTTATCAATGTCGGCAACCAGCGCGACCTCCTCAAGAAAGCCGAAAAGCGACGGCTCCTCCGTGCGTTTTTCATATTCAACGCCCGCAGAAACAAGCTCCTCGAGGTTTTCGAGTCTGTCCTTTTCAGCCTCTCCGGCATCCACAAGCATCTGCTTGTATCCGGAGCTGACGATGGTACGCTCGATCAGCTCAGAAACCGAAGCCTTCTCTGCAAGCTCGGTAAGCTCGCATATCATATCGGTAAAGGCAACGAACTTTGCGGTGTAATTTTTAAGATACACGAACTCCCCCGAACGGCGCATAGCCTCAAAAAGAGAAAGACCGTTTTCCGCTGCTATCTGAGCCGCCGCCTCTATGGCAGCATCTCCTATCTTACGCTTCGGCTCGTTTACTATCCGCTTAAGGCGAAGATCGTCGCCGTGGTTGCAAATGAGGCACAGATACGCAAGCATATCCTTTATCTCCTTGCGATCGTAGAAGCGGGTGCCTCCAAGCACGCGGAATGGCATTCCGCTTTTGGCAAGCACGGACTCGATGCTGTTCGCTTGCGCGTTAACTCGGTAAAGGATAGCGTGATCGGAATACTTCGCACCGTCCGCAACAGCCTTTTCTATTGCGGTGCAGATATATCTTGCTTCTGCATTCTGATCGTTCACCTTGGCACAGATGATCTTATCTCCGGTATCGCCGTCCGTCCAAAGGCTCTTGCCGTGGCGTGCGCTGTTGTGAGATATGACTCCGTTTGCGGCATCAAGAATGCGGGAAGTGCTGCGGTAATTCTGCTCCAACTTGATGACCTTTGCATCGGGGAATGCACGGTCAAAGCCAAGGATATTCTCCACGGTGGCTCCGCGGAAAGCGTATATACTTTGATCGTCGTCGCCCACAACCATCAGATTTCGATATCCTGCAGAAAGCAGGAAGCAAAGGCGGAACTGCGCAACGTTCGTATCCTGATACTCATCAACGCAGATGTATCTGAATCTGCGGCGGTATTTTTCAAGAAGCTCGCCGTTTTCCTCAAGCAGATGCACGGTGTTCATTATGATATCGTCGAAATCCATGGCATTGCTCTCTCGCATACGACGCTGATACACCTCGTACACTCGGGCGGAATCCTTTTCCCTGTCGGTCTTTGCCTCGGCGGCAAATTCCTCGGGACCGAGGAGCCTGTCCTTTGCGCGGCTTATGATGGTCTGACAGACCTTTGCCTCAAGGACCTTCTCGTTTATGCGAAGCTCCTTGATTATATTTGATATAAGGCGCTTCGAATCGTCCGTGTCATAAATGGTAAATCCGGGCGCATATCCTATAAGGCCGCAGTCACGGCGAAGCATACGAAGGCACACAGAGTGGAATGTTCCGGCCACTACCTCGTCCCTGCGCTCCCCCTCCTCGGGTTCATTGGGGTACAGCAGGGCGGCAAGTCGGCTCTTCATCTCGTTTGCCGCCTTGTTGGTAAAGGTTATGGCAAGCACGGACCACACGGGGGCGGGGGAGCTTGCGAAATCCGGCAAGAACTGTTCAAGCTCCGCAGGCTCAAGCTCTGCCAGTGCCGCTCGGTAATCCTCTATAAGTGCCTCGTCTATATCCTCGGGAACGTTATTTGAAAAATAGGCGTTACCGTATTTTACGATAAAAGCAATGCGGCGCACGAGCACGGTGGTCTTTCCGCTTCCCGCACCCGCAAGCACAAGAAGGGGCCCCTCTGTGGTATATACAGCCTCGCGCTGTCTGTCGTTAAGACCTGCATAGACCTTATCGAACATTTTTCGTTTTAAAGAGAGGTATTCCCTCCCAAGCTCTTCTCTGTTCATCTTTTTCCTTTGCAATACATACTTATTCACTATATTTTACCACTATATACCCGTTTGTGCAATAGGCAAAATATTTTTTTAAAGGATTGACATACATCATTTGCCGTGATATAATTTCAAATTATAATTCTTTTTGTATAAGATTTATCGGAGGAATCATGGAAAAATTGAAGGTCGGCATCGTTGGTGCCACAGGTATGGTAGGTCAGCGCTTTCTCACTCTGCTTGATGATCACCCCTATTTTGAAGTAACAGCGCTTATCGCGTCTCCCTCCAGTGCAGGAAAGACGTACGAGCAAGCTCTCGGCGGAAGATGGAAAATGACCACCCCCATTCCCGAAAAGGCAAAGAATATGGTGGTTATCGACTCTTCCAAGATCGACGAGATCAAGGGACTTGTTGATATGGTATTCTGCGCCGTTAATATGCCCAAGGCCGACACCAAGGCACTTGAGATCGCATACGCACAAGCGGAGATCCCCGTTGTTTCCAACAACTCCGCAAACCGCGGTGAGCCCGACGTTCCTATGGTCATTCCGGAGATAAACGATTCTCACCTCGAGGTTATCGAGGCACAGAAGAAGCGCCTTGGAACCAAGCGCGGCTTTATCGCCGTTAAGCCCAACTGCTCCATACAGAGCTACGTTCCCGCCCTCACTCCCCTGCTTAAATACAAGCCCACTCAGGTGCTTGCAACCACGTATCAGGCCATTTCCGGCGCCGGCAAGACCTTCAACGAGTGGCCCGAGATGATAGACAACGTAATTCCCTTCATCGGCGGCGAGGAGGAAAAGAGTGAGCAGGAGCCTCTCAAGATCTGGGGCACCGTTGAAAACGGTCAGGTCATCAAGGCAACCGCTCCCCTTATCACCACCCAGTGCATCCGCGTTCCCGTAACCGACGGTCATACCGCCGCAGTTTTCGTAAAGTTCGAGAACAATCCCACCAAGGAAGAGATACTCGAGGCTTGGAACAACTTTGAAGGCAAGCCCCAGCAGCTTGGCCTGCCCAGCGCCCCCGAAAAGTTCGTTACTTACTTTGAGGAGGACAACAGACCTCAGGCAAAGCTCGATCGCGACATTTACGGCGGCATGGGCGTTACCGTCGGTCGCCTCCGTCCCGACACCATCTTCGACTGGAAGTTCGTCGGTCTTTCTCACAACACTCTCCGCGGTGCCGCAGGCGGCGCTGTGCTTATCGCAGAGCTTCTATACCGCGAAGGTTATTTCGCGTATTAATAGCATAATAATTATACAAAAAACAGGGTTTCCTCGCCGAAACCCTGTTTTTTGTATAATTTCACATCTGTTTTCTTATTCTTGCCAACGCTCCCTTTTCAAGGCGCGATACCTGTGCTTGGGAAATTCCGATCTCTTCGGCTATCTCCATTTGTGTCTTTCCGCCGTAAAATCGCATATCAATAATTCTTTTTTCCCTGTCGCTCAGCTTTTTAAGGGCCTCCTTCAGCGCTATCTCCTCAAGCCACGCCTCATCCCCGGAGGCGCTGTCACTCAATTGATCTATAACGTAAATTGAATCTCCACCGTCATTATACACGGATTCGTAAATATAAACCGGCTCAACTATAGCGTTCAGCGCACAAGCAACCTCTCGCTTTTCCTCTCCCATTTCCTTTGCTATCTCATCTACAGTCGGCTCCCGTTTCAGTTTTACCGAAAGCGTCTCCCTTGCCTGTAAAGCACGGTAAGCAAGGTCCCTGAGCGATCTGCTCACCCTGATAGAGTTGTTATCGCGCAGATATCTGCGCACCTCACCGATAATCATCGGCACGGCGTAGGTGGAAAATTTTACGTCGAGCTCCGTGTTGAAATTATCGATAGCCTTAATAAGCCCAATACATCCGACCTGGAAAAGATCGTCCATATTTTCCTTGCGATTGGCAAACCTCTGAATTATACTGAGAACAAGACGCAAGTTTCCGTTTATCAGCTCCTGCCGCGCGTCCTCGTCTCCGTTTTTAGTCCTTACGAGCAAGTCTCGTTTTTCTTCATCTGTCAGATTTTTCAGCTTTGCGGTATTTACTCCGCATATCTCTACCTTACCGTAATGCATACAACGCCCCGTTTCATCGTGATGTTCAAAGTATTGCCATTTCTCCTACGGTAAATACAATCTTATCCAATCCAAAATAATGCAATATCATGACAAAAACTTGACAACGTTATTTTATGGTTGTATAATTACAGCAATTAATAAACATCATTTATAAACGGAGTTTGTAATGGACGTTCAAAAAAACCAAAGACTTGCCAACTGTATGGCAATGATGCAGGTCATAGAGGCAAACGGTTCCGCCTCACGCAAGGATATCGCTGACAAGACCGGTCTCAGCCTTATGACCGTGGGCAAAATGTGCTCTATTTTGGAGGAGGGCGGCATCATAGAGGAGGCGAAAGCAGAAAAAAGCGAATGCGGCAGACGCGCATCCATATGCAGCGCAACTTCCGCCCTCGCCGCCTGCGTGATCAACCTTGCCGATAACGTCTACACTCTCACGGTTTACACCCCCTCCGGAAGGCCTGCCGCCTCTTTCATACATACCTCACCCGCAGATTCTTCCCTTGATGACAAGCTCTTTCTTTTTGCGGACAGAATGGCAGATATGCTTGAGAGAATAAGCTACATTCCGCCTGAGCGCGTTTGCGTTGTCACAGATCTTAACTACAGCAACGGCATTATTTCCGATAGTCTTGGAACCCGCGCAGATCTGCGTCGTGCCGTTGATAAAATATTTAAGGGCAAACCTCTTCACGTGTACTCCGTAGCCGGCTGCGCTGCCGCATATCTTGAAAAAACCGGCCGCGACGAAAGCGTTGCGGCAGTAATAGGAAAGGAACTGAGCTTTTCCCTTCCCGCAAGCGGAAATGCGCCCTTTGAATGCATCTCCGTTTTTCCCCGCAGCCTTCGAGTGGACGGAGTTTCTCTTGACGAGAGGCTAAAAATGGCAGGCACTCCTGACAAGGAATGCGTTTTTGCCTTTCTTGCGGCAATTTCCGCCTTTTACCCCAACAGAAAAATTGCAATTTTCCCCCTTGCGGAATCAAACGGAGCAATGACCTGCGGCGAGATGTGCCGCTTTGCCGTTCGCGGTGCGAATATCGGTGAAAGATGCACGTCCCGCACCGATCCTCTCGGAGATATATCGGAGGGCGCCCGTGTACTTCTTTTGGCGGATATCATAAAAAAACACATTTAATGAATAAATGCGCTCGGTCGACGCATAATAAAGGAGACGGATACAGCCGTTAATAATTACTGATCGGAGAGTATCATGAACGACCATAGCACCTGCTCCTACAACAAGAGCATCGAATGCACCGTTGCACAGTGCGCTTACCATTCCGCCTGCGATAATTACTGCACCCTTGACAAGATCAAGGTTACCACCCACGAGTCGAACCCCACAATGAGCCAGTGCACCGACTGCTCCTCCTTCAGCGCAAAAAAGAACTGACAGTAATGCGAAAAACGGACCGCTCGCCTATAGGCCTGCGGTCCGTTTTGCATTTTATATACAATTATTGGCACTTTTTGCGTTGCCTTTTTTGCATTTTTTATGGTAGTATAACCACAAAGAACGCCCATCGTTGGCGCCATCGGAAAGGAACGGGTTAAAATGGAAAACAAGGAAAGAAAGTACGAAAGCTTAACAAACCGCCTTTGCAAGGTAGCAGACCCTTGGCTTTTCTACCATAACGGTTACTATTATCTCACTTATACCGGCTATAAAAAGACCTGTGTAAAAAAAGCAAAAACACTGACAGAGCTGAAAACCGTAGAGCCCACCGTTGTTTTTGAGCCCGAACAGGGCCATATGTGGTCCTTAAACCACTGGTCCCCCGAGATACACTATTATTCCGAGGAGGATTTCGGCGAGGACGCAGGCTGGTATCTGCTTATCGCGCTTGACGACGGCAAGAACATCAACCACCGTATGTACGTACTGAAATCCCTTAACGGAGAGCCTGACGGACAGTACGGCAATCCTATCACCGGAGAGCCCAATGTGCCCGAAAAGATCCGCGGCATAGATGACCCCACCATAAACGAGGAATGGAGCGTCGGCATTACCGACCTGCGCTGCAACGGCAGCGTTTACGCCATGTGGGTAGGCGAAAGAGGACGTCAGACAGATAATTTCTATCAGTTTATTGCCCTTGCAAAGATGGAAAAGCCGTGGCTCCTTTCCGGTAAGCCCGGCATCATCTGCACTCCTACCGAAAAATGGGAGATGGGAGGCGCAGGTCCTACCGCTTCCGGCAAGATACTGCCCAAGGTAGTTGAGGGCGGCACTCCCGTTTACGCCGACGACGGCAGAATATACATAATATACACGGGAAGCGGATATTGGTCCAAGTATTACGCCATGGGACAGCTTACTTACCTTGGCGGAGATCCCACTGATATCAACTCCTGGGAAAAGAAGAAGGACCCCATCTTCTCAATGTCCGACGAGATATGCGGATGCGGACACGCCTCCTACACAAAGTCCCCCGCAGGCGAGAATATCATAAGCTATCACGCCTATATCGGACAGACCACCGAGGGCGGCAGATATTCCTTCGTTGATACCTACACCGTAACGGACACGGGCGTTATCATCGGAGACGGAAGCAAAAAGCCCCGTCCCGACGGAGCTATTATGACCTTTGCCATCGAATAAACAAATAGCCCATCAAGCCGCAAGGACACGCTGTCCTTGCGGCTTTTTCTAAAATATATTAATATTCTGATATTAAGTATATATTTTGAACATTTAATCTTGTATTGTGCCGCAAAAAATGATATAATTGGCACGATTATAGTTTTATCATCGTTGCAATCTGAAGAAAAAGAGGAATTCATGATGAAAAGATCCCTTACCCTTCTCCTGGCAGCACTCACTGTCTTTTTGGCCGTGCCCTTCTCCGCTCCCGCTTATGCGGCAGAGGTAAAGGTGTACGTTGACGAGGTAAACGGTAACGACGCAAACGACGGTGCGTCTGCCGCCACCGCCTTCAAGACCCTTGAGGCAGCCATAACCGCGATAGCACAAACGGGCGGAACCGTTG
>JAFSCG010000157.1 GCA_017436885.1 Clostridia bacterium
TCTGGTAGAAAAGATCACCGAGGGCTCCTTACCGCCGCCTTCCTACACGCACAACATTGATATACTCAACCCCGGCGAGCTGACCCCCACCGATTTAAAGATCTTAGCGGACACACACACCGTCACAAAGACTTATTACGCATCCAATAGCGAAAACTACGTATTCGCAGGAAAGGGATTCGGACACGGGGTTGGACTTTCTCAGTACGGCGCTCTGGACCTTGCCAACGCAGGCGTACCCGCAGAGCTTATCATAAGCACGTATTTCCCCGGAACAGAGCTTATCAACATTGCACAGCTTAAGCACTAATTAACTGAAAGGCAACAGCAAATGAAGCTATTTGATAAAATTTTTGGCACTTACAGCGAGCGAGAGATCAAGAAGATCGTAAAACTTACCGATGCCGTCGAGGCCTTGGCAGATGAATTTTCGGCCTATTCCGACTCAGAGCTTGCCGCAATGACACCTAAGCTGAAGGAGCGCCTTGCCAACGGCGAAACTCTTGACGACATTCTGCCCGAAGCATTTGCAACCGTTCGCGAGGCGGCAGACCGTACCCTTGGTAAGCGTCCCTTCCGCGTACAGATCATGGGCGGTATTCTCCTGCATCAGGGAAGAATCGCGGAAATGAAAACGGGAGAAGGAAAGACCCTTGTTGCAACGCTCCCCGCTTATCTTAACGCACTTTCCGGCAAGGGCGTGCACATCGTTACGGTAAACGACTATCTTGCCCGTTGCGGAGCAGAGGAAATGGGTCGAGTATTCGGCTTCCTCGGACTGAAAACAGGTCTTGTTATTCACGGTCAGGATGCAAAGGAGAAGAAGGAAGCCTATCTTGCCGACATTACCTACGGCACCAACAACGAGTTTGGATTCGACTATCTGCGCGACAATATGGCTGTGCATCTTGAATCCACCTTCCAGCGCGGACACAATTTTGCCATCGTCGACGAGGTGGACTCCGTCCTTATCGACGAGGCGCGTACCCCCCTTATCATCTCCGGAGAAGGGGAGAAGAGCACGGATATGTATGCCCGCACAAACGAGCTTGCCTGCAGAATGCGCAAATTCGTTATCAAGGAGCTTGACAGCAAGGAGGTCCACGACGATATCGATGCCGATTATATCGTGGACGAGAAGGCGCGCTCCGTTACTCTTACAGCCGCAGGTATTCAGAAGGTCGAACGCTTCTTCAATATCGAAAACCTCTCCGATCCCGAAAATGCAACTATCGCGCACCACGTTAATCAGGCAATACGCGCCCACGGAATCATGCACAACGAGGTCGACTACATCGTCAAGGATGGCAGAGTCGTTATCGTTGACGCCTTCACGGGTCGTCTTATGCCCGGACGCCGCTATAACGACGGCCTGCATCAGGCGATAGAGGCAAAGGAGCACGTTAACGTAGAAAAAGAGAACCGTACTCTTGCAACCATTACCTTCCAGAACTACTTCCGAATGTATAACAAGCTCTCCGGTATGACGGGTACCGCCCTTACCGAGGAGGAGGAGTTCCGTGAGATCTACAGCCTCGATGTAGTTGAGGTTCCCACCAACAAGCCCATGATCCGCGTCGATCATACGGATATGGTGTATAAGACCCGCGAGGCAAAGCTCCGTGCCATCGTAAGCAAGATCAAAGAATGCTACGAGAAGGGACAGCCCGTTCTCGTCGGCACCGTTTCCATCGACAAATCCGAGGAGATCTCCAAAAGATTGCAGGTAGCAGGCGTGCCCCACAAGGTTCTGAATGCCAAGCACCACGAGCGCGAAGCAGAGATCGTTGCACAGGCAGGTAAATTCGGTGCAGTTACAATTTCCACCAATATGGCAGGACGCGGAACCGACATCATGCTTGGCGGCAACCCCGAGTTTCTTGCCAAGGCAGAGCTACGCGCGAAGCACGACTACACCGACGAGATGATCGGCAACGCGACCTCCTTTGCCCATACGGACGACGAGGAGATACTTGCACAGCGCGCCCTTTTCGGTGAGCTTTTAAAGAAATATGCCGAGCAGATCAGACCTGAAGCGGAGAAGGTCTGCGCCCTTGGCGGCCTTTACATCCTTGGCACAGAAAGGCACGAAAGCCGCCGTATCGACAATCAGCTCCGCGGTCGAAGCGGACGTCAGGGCGACCCCGGCGAATCACGCTTCTATATATCCTTCGAGGACGATCTTATGCGTCTTTTCGGCGGCGACAGAATGCTTGCCATCGTTGATAAGCTCGGCATCGAGGAGGATATGACCATAGACGCAAGCATACTCTCAAACAGCATCGAGAGCGCGCAAAAGCGTCGCGAGGACGTAAACTTCCAGCAAAGAAAGCACACCCTTGAATACGACGACGTAATGAACCAGCAGCGTCAGGTCATCTACAAACAGCGCAGGGAAGTGCTTGAGGGTGCTGACATAACGGAAAAGATCAAGTCCATGATCGACGAGACCGTTGCGGGCGCAGTAAATATTGCCACGGCGTCCGAAAACCCCGAGGAATGGAATCTTGACGTGCTTCGCGAGAAGTTCGGATGGCTTGTCAGCGCTGAACTCATGGACAAGATCAAAACCATGAGCCCCGACGAAATAAGAGAGACTTTCCTCGAGCTTGCACACAAAACTCACGAGGATAAGGCAAATATTCTTAACAGCGTTGATCTGCTCCGCGAGCTTGAACGCATCTGCCTGCTACGCAACGTTGATAAAAAGTGGATAGAGCAGCTTGAAGCAATGGACGATCTTAAGGGCGGCGTTATGCTCAACGCATACGCATCCCGCAATCCCCTTAACGAGTACCGTATACAGGGCGCCGATCTCTTCGACGCAATGGTGGACGATATTCGCGAGGGAACGGTAAGAGATATCCTTTCTTATTTTCCCGCGCCTAAGCGCGAAATAAAGATAGTGCGCCAGCAGGTTGCAAAGCCTCTTATTGAGGGCTTTGAGGGTGGAAAACCTCAACCGAAGCGCAATGCCGCTTCAAAGAAAGTCGGCAGAAACGAGCCTTGCCCCTGCGGCAGCGGTCTTAAGTATAAGAATTGCTGCGGAAAGAACAGTTGAGGTAGCTATGGGCTTTGGATATCTGGTACTTGGTTTTATAGTTTGGTTGAACCCCGTTTACTCGGGGTTCACCGAATGGCTTGCGTATACGCTCATATTAAGCGGAACGACAAAGCTTTCACCATACGGAAAGGGATATAAGCTTGCCTCGATCGTCGGAACTGTTGGACTCATATTATCCTTTGCAAATTTGATTCTTTTCGGTGCTGATCTTCTCGGATTTTTCGATTACAGAGCAACGGCGATCTATAAATATTTAATGCTCGCTTTGATGATCGTTACCTACGCTGTGAGAGTTTGCGTATTTTGCGGAACGTTTTCGATTACCGCTTACACAGGCATTGAAAACTTGAAGATCCGTTCCGTTTACTGCATAATTCTTTATTCCGTAATATTTGCGTTCGACATTTTGCAAACAACAAGGATCATCCCGGCCACTTCTTCCGGATTTGCAGTGATAATGTTCTCGCAGATAGCGGTAGGTCTTATAGCTTTTTTCCTGCTTTTTGCCTGCCTCAGAATGATCGTTCTTGAATCGGACGAAGAACCCGGTGATGAAAAAGAGGAAGCACCGAAGCTTTCCTGGTGGCAGAAGATCAAGAAGATGAGCGAAGAAGACAACAGCGAAAAATAAAAGGAGGTTGAACCGTGGCCGTAAATATAGACCGTAGCGCACTTCGCGACATGAGATTTACATATTTCATTTACGGAGCGTTCTTTCTTTTCAATCCCTTCATCACCGTTGTGGATGCTCTGCCCGATTTTATCGGTGCCCTGTTTTTCATATTGGCACTTTATAAGATACGCGACCTGTCCGACCATCTTGAGAGCGCACGCACGAATCTTATCCGCTTTTTCTGGGTAAGCCTTTCAAGGATCCCTGCGTTTTTCATTATGTTCTGGATATCCCATAACTACTCCGCCGAGCGTTCCATCATGCTCGTGTTCACGTTCTGTTACGCAGTAGCGGAAACCATCCTTCTCGCTTTTATATTCAACAGTCTTTTTAACGGACTGATCTACCTTGGCGAGCGAAACGAGGGAACCGCGGTATTCAGAACCATCCCCACCAAAAAGATCAACGGCGAGTATGTTTTCAAAGCCCCAAAGCCCCAAAAAGCGGGCAAGAAGAAAGCAAAAAGACCACCTCACGAGCTTACCGTTGCGGGCGTCAAACGGCTTTCAGTTATAACATTTCTGCTTTTGCGCGCGCTTTCGGTGCTTCCGGAGCTTGTTTACATAACCGATAAGGGCGACGTGCTTTCGGGTGCGCAAAAGGTAGCACCCGTACATTTTAAAGGCATATTTACCGCACTTGCCTTTATTCCCGCTTTATTGCTTGGCATTGTGTGGCTCGTTAAGTTTTTAAAATATATTCGCGGCATCTGTGCCGATAAGCAATTTTGCGAAAACGTTTCCGTTTCTTATTATAAAAAGGTTCCTGCCGAAAGCATGCTTCCCGCATACAGAAGATACTCCGTTTTCTGCATTCTTGCGGGCTTTGCCTCCATTTTTGCCGTGGATTTCTTCCTAAACGACAAGAATGCAATTCCCGACGTTATCGCATCGGCATTATTGTTTGCTGCATTAATGTACTTTTCCGCCAAGGTAAGCTCGGTACAGCCTTTTGCAAAGCTCCTCTGTGCTGCGGCGGTAGTGCTTGACTTAGGGTCAATAATACTATTCGAACGTTTTTCGGATAGCTTCATTTTCTCCGACGTTTGGCGACTGCCCGAGGCAACGTCTTCGTATCTTACCTTCCTTCTGTGCGACACAGCCGCGACTGCTTTACTGCTCATTACCGCGATCACCCTTGCTTCCACTGCAGTAAAACACACTAAAAAAGAGCTGCTTGCTGACGAGATAGGAAAGAATTCACCGCGAATTCGTAACGAGATCGCAGATATCAATCGCAGAAAGGTGCTTTGCTTTATTGCCGCGATAGCAAGCGCGTGCTCTAACGTGTTTTACCGTCTTACTCTCGTGGACACGGAATATGTTTCCGTTGCCGATCAGGAGTTTACAGAAACGACGCATCTGTACATCCCGAGATTTGAAACCTACTGGATGATCGACGTGGTCATCGGCTTGCTTCTTATAGCCGCGGCTTACTCTTTGATCGAAAAGACTAAGGACAGCTTGAAGTATAAATACATGATCGAGGACTGATATGGAATACAAACTTAAAAACGCCCATTGCTGTGCAACGGTTACGACTATCGGCGGCGAGCTTATCTCCTTTGTTAGGGAGGATAGGGAATACCTCTGGAACGGAGATCCCGCCTATTGGGTGGGGCACGCACCCGTGCTTTTTCCCTTTGTCAGCGCACTTAATAACAGCGAGATAATGATAGACGGTAAGATCTGCCGCTTTAACGACAAGCACGGCTTTGGTCGCA
>JAFSCG010000158.1 GCA_017436885.1 Clostridia bacterium
ATTTTCCCTCTTGTGTCCGCACATTTTGGAGGTTTGACCCTTGCCTACCTCAATAATGCCGTGGCCGCCCGCAGTCTCCTGCTCGGCAAAAGCGGCAAAAGCCCTGCGCAGATACACCCGTGACATGGCACGCTCGCCCATATCGGGCACGGCAGGACCCGCAGAAGCACGCCTGAGCCCCTCGCTCTCGCAAAGCCCCACGCGAATGACCTTTACACCGTGTCTGTCGAATATCTCCAGAACGTCGGCGGTGCGCTCCGCAGCCTCGTCAACGGTCAGCGGAATGTATTCGCCCCTGCCGTACATGCGGCAAAGCTCCGTTTGGGGGAACACCACCGTGGGGTATACGCGGGCTTCATCCGCACCCATGCGGCAGATAAGCTCCGCCGTGCGTCTCTCACTATCGCCGTTGGAGCCCGGCAGACCTATCATCATCTGACCGCCGAGGCGCAGACCCGCAGCCTTGATAAGGCGGCAGGCGCGTTCCGTTACGTCGGCGGTATGACCTCTACGGCACAGGGAAAGGACGGTGTTATCCCCGCTCTGCACTCCAAGCTCCACGGTGGTAAAGCCGTGAGCCTTCAGAATGGCAAGGATCTCGCCGTCTATATAATCGGGGCGGGTCGAACAGCGCAAGCTGGCGACTCCGCCCCCATCGACATATTCCTTTCCAAGGGCGCAAAGACTTAAAAACAAGTCTCTGTCAATGCCCGTAAAGGAGCCTCCGAAGAAGGCTATCTCCTTTTCCGCATCTGCGGGAACGGAGGAAAGCACCTCCTCTATCTCCCTGCGGGCATCGGAAATATCAAAGCTCCGATGTCCCGATATCTGCCTCTGATCGCAAAAAACGCAATCGTTGGGACAACCCATGTGAGGCACGAAAACGGGAATGTTAACGTGTTTTTTCATAATTGTCCAAAAAGTTTAAGCGCTTCTCTCGCCGCACATTGCTCCGCCTCGCGACGGGAGGTGCCGCTTCCCTTTCCGATAACGTTACCCGTAAGCCTTGCCTCCACCTCGAAGATCTTTCGGTGGTCGGGTCCCTTTTCGGAAACGGTTATGTACTCAAGCCGCTCCCCCGCAACGCTTTGCACTATCTGCTGGAGAGCCGTTTTGTAATCCGAGGTCACGGTACCGCTCTTTGTCTCCTTTATCCTTTCCGAGAGGAATGGAATAACGAAGGCGCGCACGGTAACAAGTGGATCAAGTCCTTTTTCCGCCGAATCAAGATACATAGCGGCTATCACTGCCTCAAAGGCATCCGCAAGTATGGACTTGCGCTCGCGGCCGTTGGTGGCCTCCTCGCCCTTTCCGAGGCGCAGGTATGAGCCCAGCTCCAGCTTTTTTGCGTAGCAGCAAAGGGCGTCCTCGCACACGATAAAGGCACGAAGCTTGGTAAGCTCCCCCTCGGGGCGGTCGGAAAAATCCGTGAACAGATATTCTCCCGATATGAGTTGAAGCACGGAATCGCCGAGGAACTCAAGCCTCTCGTTGCAAAGAGTGTGCTTGGGATCTCCCGACTGCAATTCGTTTGAATATGAGGAATGGGTAAGGGCAAGACAAAGCTTGTCCCTGTCCGCAAAGCTGTAGCCCAGCCTTGCTTCCAGCCCGTTAATATCTTCGCAATGAGGCATTTTATTATCCTTCCTTGCCTTCTTCTGTTGGTTTATCCTGCTTTTTTGCCGCGTAACGGGCCATCTCAGGAATAACTCCCGCAGATACCACCGTCATTGCCTGACGCACGGCGTTTTTTATCGCTCTTGCATCGGAGGAGCCGTGGGCCTTTATGACAGGCTTGGAAATGCCAAGCAGCGGCGCTCCGCCGTATTCGGAGGCTGAAAACTCCGTTTTCAGCTTTTTCAGCTTCGGCTTCATTATAAGGGCAGACGCCTTCGTTACCAAGTCCTGCGTCATAGTCTCCTTCAAGCGGGAGAACATATAGCTGCCAAGCCCCTCGCAGAGCTTGAGCACGATATTGCCCGAAAATCCGTCTGTAACCAGCACGTCGCAGGGGGAATAGGGTATCTCCCTCGACTCCACGTTGCCAACGAAGTCTATCTCGCCGTGCTCCGACAGGAGCTTATACGTTTCCACGCGCTTTTCGCCGCCCTTGGTGGCCTCGGCGCCGTTATTGAGCAGACCCACCCGAGCCTTGCTCCTGCCAAGCATTTTTTCCGCGTACACGGAGCCGAGAAGCGCAAATTGCACCGCGTCATCGGGCGTTATCTCGGGATTTGCACCTGCGTCCAGAAGCAAAAAGGGCGGCGTAAAAGGCAGCACGGTGCCGATGGCGGCACGTCGCACTCCCTTTATTTTTCTTACTATCAGTGTGGCGCCCGCAACGAGCGCACCGGTATTTCCGGCGGAAACGAAAGCGTCCGCCTTGCCTTCCGCAAGCATATGAAGTCCCAAAGCCATAGAGGAATCGCTTTTTTCCCTCACAACGCACAGCGCGCTGTCCTCCATACCTATCACCTGCGGTGCGTGGAATACGGTTATAGGCGAAAGATCGAGCTCCTTTTCCCTTGCTACGGCGTCGATGACCTCTGCGTTACCGCAAACGGCAATATCAACGTTAAAGGACTCTGCGGCCTCCACCGCACCTCGGAGAAGCTCCTCGGGGGCATTATCGCCGCTCATAACGTCTATGAGTATTCTCATAAAAATCCTTTCACACCTTGGCGGCAAGCTCTGCGGCTATGCCGTCCACTATCTCAAGTGCGCGGGCGGAAAGTGCCTCGTTTTTGGCCTTTTTTCCGCCCTTTACCCTTTTATCAAGGGGGGCTATTATACCGAAGTTGACGTTCATGGGGTCAAATCTGCCGTTCGAGCCGCGGCTTACGTAATAGCCGAGAGCTCCGATAGCTGTTTTTTCCGTAAAATCGGGAGCTGCCTCGCCTCTTACGGCAAAGGCCGCGTCTATACCCGCAAGCATTCCGCTTGCCGCCGACTCTACGTATCCCTCAACTCCGGTCATCTGACCGGCAAACCAAAGGGGTCTTCCGTCCGCAACGCGGTAGCGGTCGTTAAGCAGACCGGGAGAGTTGAGATAAGTATTGCGATGCATTACGCCGAAGCGGAAGAATTCCGCGTTTTCAAGTCCCGGTATCATACGGAAAACACGCTTCTGCTCGGGGATGGCCAGATGGGTCTGGAAGCCCACCATATTGTACATAGTTCCGTTTTTATCGTCGCGTCTGAGCTGTACCACCGCGTAGTACTCCTTGCCCGTTCTGGGGTCGGGCAGACCGACGGGCTTCAGGGGTCCGTAGCGCAGTGTGTCCTCTCCCCTTGCGGCCATGACCTCCACGGGCATACAGCCCTCGAAAACGTTTGGCTTTTTCTGTGCCTCGCTGTCAAACTCGTGCAGCTCCGCCGTGCGTGCGTTAAGAAGCTCCGTAAGGAAGGCGAGATACTCGTCCTTCTCCATAGGGCAGTTAATGTAATCCGCGTCACCCTTACCGTAACGGGAGGCAAAAAACGCCTTCTCCATGTTTACGGTGGTAAAGTCCACTATGGGTGCCGCCGCATCGAAGAAGTTAAGGGTGGAGGCTCCGAACTCCCCTGCTATCCATTTTGCAAGGGGGTCGCTTGTCAGCGGCCCCGTTGCAATGATAAGAGGATTTTCACTTACTCCGTTTACCTTTTCCTCCGCTATTATCTCGATGCTCGGATGGCTCTTAAGCTTTTCGGTTATATAGTCGGAAAAGCCGAAGCGGTCAACGGCAAGGGCACCTCCCGCAGGCACGCGGCACTCGGTTGCCGCCTCCATAACGAGGGAGCCGAGACGGCGCATCTCCTCCTTCAGCAATCCAACGGCATTTGAGAGGCAGTCGGAGCGAAGGGAGTTGGAGCACACGAGCTCCGCAAAGCCCCCGTAGCTGTGGGCGGGTGTCTTTTTGTGCGGCTTCATTTCGAAAAGACGCACGTTCATTCCGTATTTTGCAGCCTGCCAAGCGGCCTCTGCGCCCGCAAGACCCGCACCGTATATATCGATGGTATTATTGTTCATCATTTTCAACCGCTGTCTCTGCGGGAGGAAGCTCCGGACCCTGATATCCGCAGGCCTTATCGCCGCATACGAGACAATTCTTGGATTTGTTTACAAACAGTATCTTTCCGCAATCCGGACATTTTTCCGCAGTGGGAAGCATCCAGGAGGAGAACTTGCAATCGGGATAGTTCTCGCAGGAATAGAATGCGGAGCGGCGTTTTCCGCCAAAGCGCATAACTATCTTGCCGCCGCAATCGGGGCAGGTAACGCCCGTATCCTTGGTCTTCTGCTTGGTGTAGTTACATTTCGGATAATTCACGCAGGCGTAAAACTCGCCGAATTTTCCGGTACGAAGCACCACGTCGCCTCCGCAAAGCTCGCACTTCATTCCCTCTACGGGCACAGGCTTTTCCTTGGGAGCGGCCTCCTTGCCGTCCTTTCCGAGCTGCTTCGTGTTCTTACATTCGGGATAGTTGGGGCAAGCGGCAAACTTACCGTAGCGGCCGTTTTTAACTATCATACGGGCACCGCACTTGTCGCAGATGATATCCGTTTCCTCGGGTGCCAGCTCCACCTCGTATTTATCGATGGAGGCAAATGCGTCCTCAAGCCATACCTTGAACTCGTCATAGAACTCGCCAAGCACCTTTTGCATAGACTCGGTGCCCTCCTCGATGCCGTCAAGCTCCGTTTCCATGTGGGCGGTGAACTCGTAGTCCATGATCTTGGGGAAGTTCTCCTCCATGATCTTGGTGGTAAGCTCGCCGAGATTGGTGGGCTTCAGGCTCTTGCCCTCGCGCTTTACGTAGCCGCGCTGGAGGATGGTGGAAATAATGGGAGTGTAGGTACTGGGACGGCCGATACCCATCTCTTCGAAGAACTTGATAAGGGATGCCTCGGTAAATCTTGCGGGAGGCTCGGTGAAGTGCTGTACCTCCTTGATCTCCGCGGCGCGAAGAGCTTCTCCCTCCGAGAGAGGAGGAAGGGTGGTAACGAACTCCTGCTCCTTCTGATTCTTCTTGCTGTCGTCGGCGCTTTCCTCGTAAAGGGCAAGGAAGCCGGGGAATTCAACGGTGTAGCCCGTTGCACGGAAGCTGTGGGTACCGCAGGCAAACTCGGCGTTTACCGTGTTCATTACGGCGCTCTCCATACTGCTGGCAACAAAGCGCTCCCAAATAAGCTTATACAGCTTGAACTGATCGGAGGTGAGATATTTTTTGATGGACGCGGGCTCTATGCGAACGTCCGTGGGACGTATAGCCTCGTGGGCATCCTGTGTATTGCTGCTGCTTGCCTTGAAAACGTGAGGCTTTTCGGGACGGTAGCTTGCACCGTATTTTTCCTCAACGTACTCAAAAGCTGCCTTCTGCGCCTCATCGCTGATGCGCAGCGAGTCGGTACGCATATAGGTGATAAGACCGTGGGTACCGCCGTTTTCGTGGCCGATATTGATACCCTCGTAAAGCTCCTGAGCAACCTTCATTATCCTTGCGGACTGGAAGTTCAGCTTTTTGGAGGCCTCCTGCTGCATCGTGCTCGTCGTAAAGGGAGGCGCGGGCATACGGTGCTTTTTGGACTTGCGAACGGAAACCGCGGAAACGCTCTTGCCCTGCAGATCGGCAAGCACTCTGTCCGCGTCCTCCTTGCAGGAAAGAGGATTCTTCTTTCCGTTCTCGCCGTAATATCTTGCAAGGAAGGTCTCGCCGCTCTCCTTTGTGAGCATAGCGTCAACGGTCCAGTATTCCTCGGGGATGAACGCCTCTATCTCGCGCTCTCTTTCAACGATTATCCTCGTTGCAACGCTCTGCACGCGTCCTGCGGAAAGGCCGCTCTTTACGGTCTTCCAGAGATAGGGGCTGAGCTTGTAGCCCACTATCCTGTCAAGGATGCGGCGGGTCTGCTGGCTGTTTACCAGGTCCATATCAACGGGACGGGGATGCTTGACCGCATCCTTTACCGCGCTCTTGGTCAGCTCGTTGAAGGTAATGCGGCATGCCTTTGAGGGGTCGATGCCCAGAGCCGTTGCAAGATGCCAGGATATAGCCTCTCCCTCGCGGTCGGGGTCGGTTGCGAGGAAGACCTTGTTTGCGGCCTTTGCTTCCTTTTTCAGCTGACGGATAACGTCGCCCTTGCCGCGGATGTTGATATAATGAGCCTCGAAATTGTTCTCAATGTCGATACCCAGACTGCTTTTGGGGAGATCACGCACATGACCTACGGATGCGGTAACCTTGTAATTGGAGCCAAGATAGCCCTTGATGGTATTGATCTTGAAGGGAGACTCCACGATAATGAGATTTGCCATTGATGTGTACGGGACTTGCCCGTTCCTCCGTTTAAAATATATGTTTACTCGGCGTTTGCCTCGTTATTTACAATTTCGTTTCCTTGCAAGATATCTGCCGCCGGGCACGGACCTTACCAGAGAGTTGATCTCCAGCACCGTAAGGGCGCACATAATATCCGCAACGTCGTATTTGCCGCTTACTGCCTCGTCTGGCAGAAAGGGGCCGTCGGGCAGAGAGAGAAATATCTCCCGCGTCCTGCTGTCGATAAGGGAAAGCTCCTCGTCGGAGACGGGCTCCTCCTCGGTCATATTTATATCGCTTTCCGCTGCTTTTATTCGTACAAAGGGCATCTCGTCCGTTTCAAGCTCATTCTTTTTTGCCTTTTCGCGGCTGTTTTTAAGAATGCGGCCTACGTCAACGGCGTGAGCCTCTGCCGACGCACGCGCACGCTCAAGGTCTACGGCGTCGTCGATACCGAGAGTAATTGCGTCCGGATACAGGAAAGCGTAGTTTCTCAGCACGTCGTCTACGCTTGTGAGAAGAGCGGCGTTTTCCTTGAGAAGAAGGTTCACACCTCCGCTTCCCTTCACTCCCACGTTTCCCGGCACGGCAAATACCTGACGCACCTGCTCCCTTGCCCTTCTTGCGGTTATAAGCGCACCGCTTCGGGTGTCCCCCTCAGTAACGCATACCGCACGGGAAAGCCCGCTTATTATCCTGTTCCTCTCGGGAAAATTCTGCCTGTTTATCTGCGTTCCGGGAGGGTACTCGCTGATCACTGCACCCCTTGCGGCTATCTCCCTCATAAGTCCCGCATTTCCGACGGGATAGGCGCGGTCAACACCGCAGCCGAGAACAGCCACCGGAATACCGCCCGCATCCAACGCACCGCAAAGAGCAAGGCTGTCGCCTCCCGCGGCCATACCGCTGACAACAACGGAGCCGCCTCTTGCAAGTCCGTAGCCCACGGAATAGGCTACCTGCATTCCGTATTCGGTCATTTCTCTGGTGCCCACCACTGCGGTTGCGGGAAGCAGTGAAAAATCGGGAAGCTTTCCGAGTACGTACAGTACCGCGGGAAGATCGGGCAGGTCGCGCAAGAGCGCGGGGTATTTTTCATCGCTTGGGAGGAGCACGGTTATATGCTTCATAGCACAGTAATCCGCAATGCGCTCCGCCTCCGTAAGATCCTTATCGCACAGCGCACGGATAACTCCGCGGCTGACGGGTCCGCCGGACTTTCGCTTGGTGTGATCGGCACGGTGCACCGCCTCCGCGCTTCCGTATTCCGAAATAAGCGCACCGTAAGCTCCCGGGCGGCTTCCGACACATCCGGCAAGCCAGATGCCGTATCTTATAGCCCTGCCTGACATATCAGACCTCCCGCGTGCTTTGATGCCACATAAGCACCGCGGCGGCCGCCGCCGCATTCAGTGATTCCGAATCCTCGCTTATGGGTATGAACACGCTTTTATCCGCCTCTCGGGATATCTCCTCGGGTATTCCCGTGCCCTCGTTACCGACGATGAACACGTCGCTGCGGCAAACGTCTGCCTTAAGCAGGTCCACCGCCCCGGGACGAAGCTCGGCAGCGTAGACCCTCCTGCCGGTTTCCCTTATACGGGAAACGGCGGCGACACCGTCGGACACGGACGTGATGTTCAGCTTGAATATCGCACCCATAGCGGCACGAAGCGTTTTTTGCGAATAGATATCCGCACAGTCGGAGGTCACTACCAGCCGCGTTATGCCAAAGGCCAGAGCGGAACGCGCCACGGTGCCGAGATTGCCCGGGTCTCTTACAGACGCAAGCATAAGAGCACGCTCGCCCTCCGCAAGAATGCATTCACCGCTTATATGACGGGAAAGAAACGGCGCTTCGCACACGATCCCCTCGCTTGCGTTTTCGTCCGTAAGCTTGGAGAAGCAGTGATCGGCCGCGGTGCGCACCGAAAACTCCCGCCCAAGGCTTTTTTCCTTTGCCTCGATAAGCGGAAGTATGCGCTCTCTTGCATCCTCGTTTACCCAAATACGGTCGATATCACAGCCGCCGTCGCAAAGCTCGTAAAACAGCTTGATGCCGTCGCAAAGAAACGCCTTGTATCTGCGGCGATATTTTTTATCCTTAAGGGAAGCGGCCCGCATAAGCGCGGGATTGCTTTTGCCCGTTACCGTCTCGCTTTCAAATATCATAACTGCTCCGGATATCTGTCTGAAAATAGAAAAACCGAAGGGCGCCCGCATACGCGAGGCCCTTCGTTTTTTGTTTGATTAAAGCGCAGCCTTTGCCTTTGCGGCAAGCTCTGCAAATGCAGCCTTGTCGGAAATAGCGATCTCGGAAAGCATCTTTCTGTTAAGAGTGATGCCTGCTCTCTTAAGTCCGCACATAAAGGTGGAGTAGTTCATACCGTTTACCTTTGCCTGAGCAGAGATACGTGCGATCCAGAGGCGACGGAAATCTCTCTTCTTGAGCTTTCTGCCGATGTATGCGTACTGGCCGCTCTTCATTACGGCCTGCTTAGCCATCTTAAAATGCTTGCTCTTTGCGCCCCAATAACCCTTGGCGGCCTTCAGGATCTTATTTCTTCTCTTGCGAGTCGCCATGGCGCCCTTAATTCTTGCCATTTTATATATTCCTCCGTATTTTCGTTAATTTGTCTTACTTCTGGATAAGAGTTCTGTAAATAGGTGCAAAGCTCTCGCTGAGAGTGGTGCCCTTACGCAGATTTCTCTTACGCTTCTGAGTCTTAAGTCCGAGGTTGTGGCGATGCTGAGAGTGGTTGCACTTAACCTTGCCGCTTCCGGTTACGGAAAAACGCTTTGCGGAAGCCTTATGAGTTTTGATCTTTCCCATGGTATATCTCCTTGAAAATTATTAACTGTTTTAGTTTTCCTGTTCTTTGTTTTCCTGCTCGGGCTTTTCCTTTTTGGCCTTTGCGGGAGTGTTCTTGATAGGCGCGAGGACAACGGACATAAACCTGCCCTCCATAACGGGCTTCTTATCTGCGGCTCCAAGCTCGGATACCGCTGCCTCGAAGCGCTCGATCAGCTCACGGCCGATCTCAAGATGCGTCATCTCTCTTCCGCGGAACACGACGATGACCTTGACCTTGTCGCCATCCGTGAGGAAGCGCTTTGCGTGGTTAACGCGGGTGTCGAAGTCGTGAGTGTCGATGCGGCAGGAGAGCTTGACCTCCTTCACCTTTACGATCTGTTGCTTTTTGCGTGCCTCTTTTTCCTTTTTATCGCGCTCAAAGCGGAACTTACCGTAATCCATTGCGCGGGCAACGGGGGGTACTGCCTGAGGAGCGATAAGCACAAGGTCGAGACCTCTGTCATACGCGTAGGTCTTGGCGGAATCCAGGCTCTTCACGCCCAGCTGCTCGCCGTTCTCGCCGATAAGACGAACTTCCTTTGCCTTGATGCTGTCATTGATGAGCAATTCTTTAGTGCTGATGGTCTGCACCTCCAAGAAAAATAAAAATGTGCGAAAAACATTCCGCACATCAACACAAACAGCCCGTATGGACTGTGAAATGTATTGGACCGAGCTCGCTGTGCGGCACGGTGAGAACGGAGCGTTCTTCTTCTTTTACGTGGCAGATTATAACACCCTTTTTTCCGTTTGTCAAGGGGTGTTTTTCATTTTTTCGTCCCCTTTTGCAAAATCGTTAGTTTTGACAAAATTTTTCGATTTTTTTCGTGTCATTTGCGGCTTTACATTTGCCCTCCGCATTGGTATAATGTTCTCACAAATTGCGGCACGGGTCGCCGTCCGCATTCAAAGCACGGGCATATTCCGCAGGATCAAGCTTATGATCCGTTAGGGAATCTTGCTTGTGCTTTTTTCTTTTTTCCGCAATGCCCGCGGCAAATTGCGGATAAAAGTTAAATTATTATGAATAATTGAAAAAAACCGTGGATTTTTTCAAAACACCGTGATATAATGTACTATCTATAATTATGCCATCGGCTAACTAAGAAAGGATACCCCCGAAAAAATGTCCGCATCAGTTGAAACTGTAGATAAATATATACTTCCCGCCGTGCCCCTGCGCTCCATCGCCGCGTATCCGGGAATGCCCCTCTCCCTCGAGCTTGGACGCAAGCGCTCCATTGCCGCCGTTGAGGAGGCAAACGGTACCTCTGGAAAGATCTTCCTTATTCCCCAAAAGGATCCCAACACCGAGCATCCCCTTCAGGATGACCTTTACGAGGTGGGATGCATTGCTAAGATAAAAAGCGTTTCCAAGAGCAAGCAGGGCACCCTCCGCGTGCTTTTCGAGTGCGAGGAAAGAGCGATGATCACCAAGGTGCTCCAGAGACGCGATTACATAGCCGCCGAGGGTCTCGCAAAAACCGTAAGCGTGAAGGCAAACGGCGGTATTAAAGGCGAAGCGATGATAGCGGAGGTGCGCAAGGCTTACGCCCGTTATGCAGAGCTTACGAACAATTCCGTGCCGGACGAGGTCAAGTTTGCCGTTGATACGGTAAATGACCCCGGCCTGCTTGCGGATTTTCTTGCCTCCAATCTTATCACCCGCTTTGACAGCAAAATAAAGCTGCTTTACGAGTTTGACCCTATGCGCCGCATTGAGCTGCTGCTCCTTTGTATGGAGGAGGAGATGAAGGTGCTGGAGTACGAGGTGGACATTGCCCGCAAGGTGCGCAGTGCCATCGACGATAACCAGCGCGACTACTATCTGCGCGAGCAGCTTAACGTTATCCGCGACGAACTCGGCATGAACGATGACGATGAGGATTACGAGCAGCGCATACGCTCGGCCAAGCTTCCCGAGGACGTGGAGGCAAAGCTGCTGAAGGAAAACTCCAGATTGATGAAAACGCCCTTCGGCTCCGCGGAAGGAAACGTGCTCCGCAATTATATCGAGACCTGTCTTGAGCTTCCTTGGGGAATAACGTCTCCCGAGAGAAAGAGCCTTAAGCAGGCGCGCCGAATACTTGACCGCGACCATGAGGGGATCGAGGACGTTAAAAAGAGAATACTTGAATACCTTGCGGTAAGGGAGCTTACCGACAAGCCCGCAAGCCAGATAATCTGCCTTGTGGGACCTCCCGGCGTGGGTAAGACCTCCGTTGCGCGCTCCATAGCCGAGGCGCTGAACCGCAAATACGTCCGCGTTGCCCTCGGAGGCATCAGAGACGAGGCAGATATCCGCGGCCACCGCAAGACCTACGTCGGTGCCATGCCCGGCAGACTTATTGAAGCTATCGGCCGCGCCGGCGCGTGCAATCCCCTTATCCTGCTTGACGAGATAGACAAGCTTGCAAACGATTTTCGCGGCGATCCCGCCTCTGCCCTTCTTGAGGTGCTTGACAGCGAGCAGAACAAATTTTTCCGCGATCATTTCCTTGAACTGCCCTTCGATCTTTCGGAGTGTATGTTCATTGCCACCGCAAACGACCCCTCCGGCATCCCCGCGCCCCTTTACGACCGTATGGAGATAATCGAGCTTAAGACCTACACCTATTCCGAGCGCCTTGCAATTGCCAAGCGCCACCTTATTCCCAAGCAGCTTAAGCGCCACGGACTTACCCCCGCACAGCTGAAGATAAGCGACGCCGCGATAAACAAGATCATCCGCAGCTACACCCGCGAGGCAGGCGTGCGCAATCTTGAAAGAGAGATAGCAAACCTGTGCCGCAAGTGTGCCGCGGGCATAGTTGGGGGCGAGTACGAAAAGCTTTCCGTACGTCCCGCCGATCTTGCGGAGCTGCTCGGCCCCGAAAAGCTGCTTCCCGAATCCATACCCGAGAGAGATACCGTTGGCCTTGTAAACGGCCTTGCGTACACAGAGAGCGGAGGAGCGATGCTTCCCATAGAGGTAGCGCTGCTGCCCGGCAGCGGCAAGATAGAGCTTACGGGCTCCCTCGGCGACGTTATGAAGGAAAGCGCACACATTGCCGTAAGCTTCCTTCGCAGCCGCGCCGAGAGCCTTGAGGCTGATCCCGACTTCTACAAAACCAAGGATATTCACATCCATGCCCCCGAGGGCGCGGTACCCAAGGACGGCCCCAGCGCGGGCATAGCTATGACGGTAGCCCTTGCAAGCGCACTTACGGGCTGCCCCGTTGACCGCACCGTGGCTATGACGGGCGAGATCTCCCTTCTGGGACGCGCCATTGCCATCGGCGGTCTGAAGGAAAAGACCCTTGCGGCTCTGCGCGCCGGTGCAAAGACCGTTATAATCCCCAAGGACAACGTCAGGGATATGCAAAAGCTTCCCGATGAGGTCAAAAACGGTCTGCGCTTCATTCCCGTGGAGGATGCGGACACGGCGCTCTCCATTGCCCTGCTTCCGAAAAAGGAAAAGGCGGAAAGAAAAAAGGATGCGGAAAAGGGGTTTGCGCCCATCCCCTCAAGGGGAGGATACGCACCTCTGAACTGCAAAAAAAATAACGAATAAGAGCTGTTTGAAATGATAAAAATCAACGTACAGAATTCAAAGCTTGCCGTAACTGCCGGTCTTCCCAAGCAGTTTCCCGCCGCAGGCGTTCCCCAGATAGCCTTTTCGGGCCGTTCCAACGTGGGCAAAAGCTCGCTGATGAATACCCTCCTTGGCAGAAAATCTCTTGCAAGGGTCAGCTCCACCCCGGGAAAGACCATTACCGTAAACTTTTACGATATTGACGGAAAGCTGTTCCTCGTTGACCTCCCCGGCTACGGCTACGCAAAAAGAAGTCCCGAGGATAAAAAGCGCTGGTCACAGCTGACTGACGGATATTTCACCCGCAACCCGCGCATCGACCTGCTTTGCGGCGTTATTCAGCTTGTGGACTGCAGAAGCGGTGCCACTGCCGACGATCTGATGATGATCGATTTTCTCACTCAATCGCAGATACCCTTTATCATCTGCGTAACGAAAACGGACAAGCTGGGAAAGACCGCACTTGGAGAGGCACTTGACAGCATTGCGGAGACCTGCGGAGTGGAAAGAGACGAGCTCGTTCCCTTCTCCTCCCTTTCGGGAGCGGGAAAGAACGAGCTGTGGAACCGTATATACCAACTGCTTGAAAGGTAACGAAAATGCTTATAGATCTGCTCCGCAACGGATTTGACAAATGGACCGTCATAAGCCTGCTGGTGGCCGTACCGAGCATACTTTTTGCTCTTACGGTGCACGAGGTCAGCCACGGCTACGCAGCCTACCGCTTGGGAGACCCCACGGCCCACAATATGGGCAGGCTGTCCCTTAACCCCGCAAAGCACCTGGACCCTATGGGCACCCTATGTATGCTTATTGCGGGCTTCGGATGGGCAAAGCCGGTACCGATAAACGTCAGATACTTCAAAAACTACCGCCGCGATATGGCAATTACCGCCGCCGCGGGTCCCTTATCCAACTTTATAATGGGTTCTGCGGGCGCACTTCTTGAGGCAGGCTCCGATCGGCTGTTTTTTGCCCTGCTTCAGCACCATCCCCACGAGTGGCTCTACAATCTGGGATATATGGTATCCCTGCTTTTCTACTTTTTTTCCATACTCAACTTCAGCCTTTGCTTTTTCAATCTCATCCCGATACCGCCCTTTGACGGAAGCAGGATACTTTTCCTCTTCCTGCCCGACAGGCTTTATTTCGGGATAATGAAGTACGAACGGACAATAATGATAGTACTGCTCCTTCTGCTCTGGTCCGACGTAGTTACACTGCCCATCGGAGGCATATCCTCCTTTCTGCACGATAAGATCTACTACCTTGTAATGAGATAAGGAAGAAAGAGATGCAGCAACCAACCCTTAAGCTGGAGATATTCGAGGGTCCCCTTGACCTTCTGCTTTCTCTGGTACACAAAAACAAAATGAATATCAACGACATCGTTATCTCCGTTATCTGCGAGCAATATCTTGACTATCTTTCGCAGGCGGAGGCGATGGACGTGGAGCTTGCCTCCGAGTTTATCGTTATGGCAAGCGAGCTTATGCTTATAAAAAGCCGTATGCTTCTTCCCCGCAAGGAGGAGGACGAGGATCCCCGCGCACCCCTTGCCGAGGCGCTTCTTCTTTACGAGCGGGCAAGAGAGGCGGCAAAGGTCATGCTTCCCCTTTACGCCGAGTATTCGGGTCGTATGGTCAAGGACGAGGACGAGCTCCTTCCCTTGAACGAGCTTCCCACGGGGCTTGATCCCGATAGGCTTACGGCGGCGTTTTTAAAGATGCTCTCCCGTATGAAGAGCAACGAAACGAGCAGCGAGACGCTTATCTCCCCCATAGTAAAGGCAAAGCCCGTGCCCGTAAGGAAGATGGCAAACAACATCCTCGGCTTCGTACGCAAAAAAAAGAAGGCTTCCGTGGTCACGTTGCTTGCAGGAGCAACCACGCGCGGAGAGCTGGTAGCGTCCTTCATTGCACTTCTGGAGCTTATAAAGCAAAAGGTACTGCTTCTTTGCGAAACGGAGGAACAGGCAGAGCGCGGAGATATCGACTATTCCATATCCCTGATGCTTAATCCCGATGCCGACGGATCCGACGTTATCACCGAATACGACGGCGAAGAAGCCGAAAAGGAGAACGAGAATGAGTGAACATACCATAGATAGGGCGGCCGAATGCACGGAGGAGGTCCGTCCCGACCTTCACGGTGAGGAGGCCGCAAGCATCATCGAGGCCGTGCTGTTTGCCGCGGGCCATCCCCTTGAATATTCCAAAATATCCAAGCTTTTCGGCGCTACCCCAACGGAGACCAAAAAACGTATTGCCGTGCTTGCAGACGAGTTCAACGAAAAAAACAGCGCCCTCACTATGCTTGCAATGGATGAGTGCGCGCAAATATGTACCCGCGAGGAGTTTGCGCCTTACGTCCGCGAGGCGCTGGGGATCCGCAAGGGAGGAAACCTTTCCAACTCCTCCATCGAGACCCTTGCGATAGTTGCGTACAACCAACCGGTCACACGCGTATATATAGACACCGTGCGCGGTGTGGACTCCTCCTATGCCGTAAACTCCCTGCTTGAGAGAGGCCTTATCAGGATAGTGGGCAGGCTTGACCAACCGGGCCGACCTATGCTGTACGGTACCACCCCCGACTTTTTGCGTTGCTTCGGGCTTACCTCCCTCCGGGAGCTTCCCGAGGTAGACGGAGCGGGAAGCGCGCCCGAGGTCTTGCTCAATATGACCATCGACGATATCATAACGGAAGATACCGACGGCACAGACGGCACCGCAGAGAGCGAAAAGGCCCAATGAGACCGTCTTATATAATACTGCTCGGCATCCTTGCTCTGCTTTTGGCGGTGCTTGGAACGAGAATAAGATTCCGCATCAAGGCAGATGCCGACGTTCGCCTTACCTTGGAGATACTGTTTTTTAAAAAGCAGCTGTTTCCCAAGGAGGAGGAGCATCCCGACCCGAAAAAGTTCACAAAAAAGGGCCTTGAGCGGCAAATAAAACGTCTGCGCAAAAAGGCGGAAAAGCAACAAAAGAAAAAAGCGGAAAAAGCCGCCAAAAAGCAAGCCAAGGCAGAAGCAAAAAAGGCCGCGGCAGCGACGGACACCAAAAAGAAAAAAATGTCCGTTACGGAAATAATTGAGCTGGTGATCCTTCTTTCAAGGACGCTTATCTCCAATCTTTCCCGCCGATTGCACATAGACGTGAAGCGCTTGAACATAATAGTTGCAACGGGGGATGCGGCAAGCACCGCCGTCCTGTACGGCACGGTAAGTGCCGCCGTGGCATCGCTTACGGAGCTGCTGATAACCTGCACGCGCACCAAGCTGCCGACGCCCGAGCACGGCGGAGTATACGCGGATTTTGTGGGAGACAGCTCCTCCGTTGACGCGGAGCTGCTGTTCTCAATGCGCGTTTATCAGATGTTTTTTACCCTTGTTTCCATTGCATACAAATATTTGAAAAACCAACTTACAAAGTCGGAAAATAAATGAAAGGAATAATGAAATGACCGAAAACAATTCCACCGCCAAGATCAATGAGATCATGACAGCGGCCCTTGATAAGATCCGCTCCCTTGCGGATGCACAAACGATCATCGGCCAACCGATCCCCACCCCCGGCGGAACCACTATCATTCCCGTATCCAAGGTTTCCGTGGGCTTTGCCTCCGGTGGCCTTGACTATAACGGAAAAGCGCCCGAAAAGGCCAAAAACTTCGGCGGAGGAGGCGGAACGGGCATCAGCGTTACTCCCGTTGCCTTCCTTGTGGTATCCCCCACAGGAGCCGTTGAGATGCTTTCCGTGAACAACGCCGCAGACCCCGTGGAAAAGATAGCCTCCCTTGTGGACAAGGCTCCCGACATTGCGGAAAGAATGAAGTCCGTATTTGCAAAAAAGCAGACCGGCGCGGCCGCCGAGGCGCCCGCCGAGCCCACGGGAGATACTCCCGCAGTATAAGCATAGAACCGGCCGTATGGGGCATACTTGTGATATGAAAAAAAATATCATAATTTTTGTCCTATGCGCGGCTATATGCGCATTCCCCGCGGCTGTACCTGCCGCTTACGCTGCATCCGCACCCGAAGTTTCTGCCAAGGCCTGCGTGCTGTACGAGCCCGAAGGCGGCAGATGGCTGTATGAAAAGAACGCGGACGTCCGACTGCCAATGGCAAGCACCACCAAAATAATGACTGCTATGGTAGCGCTCCGCCTCCTTGAGCTTGACGAAGTATATACCGTACCACGGGATGCCTGCGGCATAGAGGGCTCGTCCCTTTACCTCGCCGAGGGCGACCGCGTCAGCGTGAGAGACCTGCTGTACGCACTGCTGCTGCGCAGTGCAAACGATGCGGCCTCCGCTCTCGCTATCCTTGCTTGCGGCTCCGAGGAGGCCTTTGCCGCCGAAATGAACGCCGAGGCCGCTCGGCTGGGGCTTACGAACACGCACTTTATCAATCCCCACGGACTTGATGCCGAAGGGCATTATTGCTCTGCCCGCGACCTTGCCCTTATCCTTGCGGCCGCAATGGAGGACGAGCGCTTCGTTGAAATCAGCGGATGCAAAAAATACACCGTGCAGCTGGAAGAACGCGCACAGGTGCTCTATAATCACAACAAGCTTCTGCATCTTACCGATTACGCACTGTGCGGCAAAACGGGATTTACCAAAAAAAGCGGCCGATGCCTTGCGAGCGCTGCGGTGCGGGACGGAGTAAGCCTTATTTCCGTTACGCTGTGCGCCCCCGACGATTGGAACGATCATATAAAGCTATTCAATTTCGGATCTGACCGCCTTGAGCGCAAACAGGTAATCACGGAAAGCGATGCCTTCCGCGTGCCCGTTACGGGAGGAACCAAGGAAGAGCTGCTGTGCAGACCCTCCCAAGACTTTTTTGCGGTTACGGAAAAGGACGGCGCTCCACCTACCCGCGAGGTACTGCTTCCCTCCGTTATTTACGCCCCCGTGAGACAAGGCGATATTATAGGCGTACTGCGAATTCGCGACGATGGCAAAGTTATAGGCGAGATATGCCTTTTGGCGGGCGAGAACATCGAATATAAGGAACAAAAGAGACCTGCACTCTTGAGATGGCTGAAAGAGGCGGTTTTCGGAAAATAAGGAAAAGAACACCATATGGAAAAAATGAGACTTCAGAAATACTTCAGCGAGTGCGGCGTTATGTCACGCCGCGCCGCTGAGGCCGCCATAACCGACGGCCGAGTAAAAATAAACGACCGCGTTGCAACCCTTGGAGAAAGCGTTGACCCCGCAAGAGATACGGTATATCTGGACGGCGAGCCCATAGCACGCCGCACGGCGGAGTACTCCTACTATATGCTCCACAAGCCCCGCGGCTACATAACCTCCCTTTCCGACGAAAAGGGCAGAAAATGCGTTACCGAGCTTCTCGGCGATATTGAGGAGCGCGTATATCCCGTGGGAAGACTGGACTACAACTCCGAGGGACTGCTTATATTCACAAACGACGGTGCCCTTGCAAACAAGCTGATGCACCCCGGTCACGGAGTTAAAAAGACCTACATCGTAGTATCCGACTCCGCTATAGACGATATAAAGGCAATGGAGCTTGCAAAGCCCGTTGAAAGCGACGGAGAAAGACTTAAGGCCGATTCCGTGGAGCTTATCTCCCCGGGCGACAAGCACTCCGTGCTGAAGATCGTGCTGTCCGAGGGAAAAAACCGCGAGATACGCCGCATTTTTGAGGCAAACGGTCTTTCTGTTCGCAGGCTTAAGCGCGTTGCTATGGGAAAATTGGAGCTCGGAGAGCTGAAAAAGGGCGAGGTACGTCCCCTTACCGCCAAGGAAGTGGCATATCTGAAGGGTCTTAAATAAGGAGGAAAACAAAATGTTCGATATACTCAGCGTTCAAAGCAAGGAGGAGCAGGCAAGGCTGGCGGCCGTTTGCGGTGCCGAGTACTTCCCTGCCGCCCTTGCATATTCTCTTACGGTGGATTCCAAATTTGCGGGCATCTGCCAGTTCAACATAGGAAGCGGACGCGGCGAGGTGGTAAGCCTTGTTCCCGCTCCCGATTTTAACGGAAACGACGACGGCTCCGCCGAGCAGTACCTTGCCGCTCTGTGCCGTACCGCCCTTTCCTTTTTGGAGCTTATCGGTATTCCCTGCGCCGTTTATACGGGCAAGGAATGCTCTCGCGCGCTTATGCTCATGTCCGGCTTCAAGCAGGACGAAAACGGCACTTGGGCAACCGATCTTAAGGAGCTTTTTGCCCATTGCCCCTCCGAATCGAAATAAAAGCCCTATTTGGGCTTTTTATTTTACCATCAGAATACGAGGTACGAAATGAAAAGATCTATCGCACTCATCACCGCGCTGCTGCTCTTGCTTCCCGCATTTGCCGCCTGCGGCACACAACCCGACCCCGCACCTGTTACCGACCCCGCTGTAACCGAGCCCGTTACCGACGAGCCCCTTGTGGGTGAGGCGGTTACCGTTTCCCCCGACGGGAAGCCCGTATGGACCCTTCTCGGCGTGGAGAACCACGCCTCCTTTGCGGGGCTGACCGCATCGGAGAACAACGTTATAGTTGCGGTCTATTTCGAGGTACGCAACTGCTCCGAGGACGACGTGTACATAATGCGCTCCTGCTTTGACACGGGAAGCAGCGAGCTTCTTGATGCTGATGCAAAAAAGCTGCCCGAGGGCGTTTCGCCTCTCGGCGGGCTTATCGCATCGGGAAAGCGCAGGGTCTTCTGCCTCTGCTTTGAAAAAAAGTCCGATTGGTACAATCTCCCTCTCGGCTATACGCCCTATGAAGGAGAAAACGAAAGCTTTATCATTATGGGCAAGGAATGGAGAGAGAAAACGGAGCTCCTTGCGGGCAATCCCGCATATCCCCTTGACACGAGAAGCACCGCCGATTTTGCCGCCGACCTTGCATCCCTTAAGACCAAGAGGATCGAAAAGGCGTGGGGCAAGCCAAACGAGAATACCGCAAAACAGCTTGAGGCCACCATCGTGCGCGACGGCGACGTTGCCTATTTTTCCAACATAGATTACGAATCCCAGCGTCTGGCTTCCTGGCCCTCCGCATCCCACCTCACCACCCTGAAAAGCCTTATCAGCGCTTACGGTGAGGAGCGCATCAAAAACGATGCCGATGCCCGCGCCAACGTTTTTGCACTGCTTGATTACTGGCTGAAAAACGACCCCCAGTGCGAGGGTAACTGGTACGTTCCCGCAATATCCGTGCCCACCTCTCTCGGCTACATCACGCTGATGCTTCAGCCCATGATGTCCGCAGAGCAATTTACAAAGGCCGACGAGCTTATCGGCCGCGGCACCATAAGAGGAAACAGCGAGGCAGTTACCTACACGGGCGCAAACCTCCTCGATATGATGGAAAACACCATCGTCCACGCCATGCTGGTCGATGACCCGAGCCTTGCTCTTGAGGCGTCTGCAAGAATAGCAAGCGAGATAAAGATAGTAAAAAAGAGCGCAGACGGGATCCAGCCCGACGGCTCGTTTTTCCAGCACAACGGCGTGCTTTGCACCGCGGGCAGCTACGGCTCCGTTTTCGCGGGCGGCGTTGCGGACATGATAAAGCTGCTTAACGGCACCGCCTTTGCCCTGCCCGAAAGCAAAGTAAGGCTTTTTGTGGATCACATCCTTGACGGACAGCGCTACTTCAGCCGCATGAACGGCACCACCTACTTCAGCATCAGCCGCACGGCAGTTTACGCCAAGGGCGCAAACGAAATGCTCAAGGCCGCATCTACCCTCTCCGATGTGGAGGGGCTTTACCGTGCCGACGAGATAAAGAGCTATCTGGAGTCCTTTACCGACGTATCGAAGGTGGCAAAGAGCGTTAAATACTTCGGCTCTGCCTACGCGCTTGTAAACACCGCACCCGAATACTTTATGGCCGTGCGCGGAGCGCACAAGGACGTTGCCCTCACCGAGGTGGTAAGCGGTCAGAACGTTCTCGGCTATAATCTTTCCTACGGTACCACCGCATGCTATATGTACTATGGCGACGAATATCAGGATATCGGAGCCGTTATGGATCTTGCCATGTTCCCCGGCACCACCGCATACCACGAAAACGAGGAGAAGCTCCTCTCCCGTTATAACAGCGGCTACAACAAGACCTGGGGCAAAAAGACCTACACGGGCAAAAACTGCGGCGGCCTTGCAGACGAGGAAAAGGGCGTTGGTGCCATTTACATGGATATCATCAACGACGGCATCACGGGCAAGCTGACCTATATTACCTACGAGGGCGGCATGATCGCCCTTTGTGCGGGTCTTAACTGCGCGTACTCCCCAACGGAGATACGCACCACCCTTGACCAATGCAAGTATAACGGCGCAAAGGCGAACGGCGCACCCCTCGGTGCGGGAGCTTCCGCGCAGATAAGCGACGGCTCCGCCGTTACCAACGGCGCGTTCGCATACTACGCACTTGACGGAAGCACCCTTACGGCAGAGGTGAACACCCTTACAAATTCTTACAGCCGCAACGACCCCGCAGGCAGCACCGAGCTCGTTACCCGCGACGTTTTCGGCCTCTATATCTCCCACGGCAACAAAATAAGCGACGGTAGCTATGCTTACGCCGTTGTTGCAAACTCCAAGGGCGACGCCCCCGCAAATGCCAAGGAACTTGGCATTGCCAAGATAACAAACACCGAGGATATTCAGGCAGTGGAATTTGAGAACGGCACCTCCGTTATCGTATTCCGCAAGGCAGGAAGCTACACCACCCAAAAGGGCGAAACGATCAATGCAGAGAAGGCAAGCGTAGTAATAAAATAAAAAATTGCCGCGAGGAAGCTGCTTCCTCGCGGCGCTTTTTCTATTTGATAATGAGGGTTACACAACCGCTATCCTCTGCGGCATCAATAAGCGTGCGAAGTATCTTTTCCGCATAATCATCAATGAGGGTCCTTCCCTTTTTGGTGTTGATAAGAGTTATTTCCGCATCACCCATGGAGGTAAGGGCGTCGTAAAGGGCGTCCAGATTATTCCCCTCGTAGCCGTACTCCCCAAGGGCGGCGCGCATTGCGCCATGTGCTGCGCGGCGATCGGTAAATTGAGAAAAATCAAATACTGCCTTTTTCATTATTCCTCCCCATATAACAGCTGAAAGCTGTCGTAATGATCGTCGGTATAATATATCAGCCCGTCGTTTGAAAATACGATGCGCTTTGCGCCGCGGCTGTCGGCACCGAGGGTGTCGATATCGCACTCGTAGTACACTCTGCCCGCCTTCTCGGGCAGCAGTCCCTCGCGATTGCCGAAAACGTCGCCGCCGATGCATTTGCCCGCGGCGTATCTTTCAAGTCCGCCGCTTTGCCAGCCGAGAGCCCTTGCCTCGTCCTTGGTAATAAAATTGTCGGGCAATTTTCCGTATTCCCGAATGTAAAGCGCCACCTCGTCCTTTGTGGTGTAGGTACCGTTTTCGTCAATAAGCGATATCTGAACGTTCTGTCCGCCGTCATTTACCGCAGGAACGGTGCAGGCAACGAGGGATAGCAGCATGGCCATAAGCACCAGCCACGGAACGCATCTTTTTATCATTTTTTTCATTTTCTGACCTCGTTATTCGTAGTAATTAACATTGTACCACACAGACTTTCCCAAAGCAAGGACATTTTCTATCACTCGCCGTCATAAAATATTCGGTGAGGTGAGAAAATGAACAAAGCAAGAAAATTTCTTACAGATGCGCTGATAATGACCGCCGTTTCCCTTATTATCCGCACGGTTGGCGTCTGCTTCAATTCATATATTACGGCAAGGATAGGCTCCGAGGGAATGGGCCTTTACACCCTTATAACAAGTGTGTACGCCTTTTCCGTAACCTTTGCCACCTCGGGCATCAATCTCGGTGTTACGCGCACGGTGGCAGAGGCGCTGGCAGGAAAGGGCTCCGTAAAAAAGGCAATGGCATTATCCCTTGCCTATGCGGCGTTCTTCGGCACCCTTGCATTTTCGGTGCTGTTTTTCGGTGCGGAGCTTATCGGCACTACTCTGCTTGGGGACGTGCGCACCGTAAAAAGCATACGGGTATTTGCCGTCAGTCTGCCGTTTATCGCCCTGTCCTCCTGCTTCAACGGTTATTTCTGCGCCGTGCGGCGCACGTGGAAAAACGGCGCGGCTATGCTTTTCGAGCAGGCGTTGAAGATATATCTGTGTGCCGCCCTGCTTACGGTGCTTATGCCCTCGGGCATAGAGTACGCCTGTCTTGCCTTAGTGCTTGGCGGTGCTTTGGCGGAAAGCGCCTCCGTTGTCTTTGCCCTTGCGTTCTACCTCCTTGACAAAAGCAAAAAGCACGGCAAAAGCGGAAGCGGCGGCAGCATGAAATACCTTATCTCCATTGCATTCCCCGTTGCACTTTCCGCTTACGTTCGTTCCGCTCTGCTTACCGTGGAGCACATGCTCATTCCCCGCGGACTGAAGCGGCACGGACTTGACCACGCCACCGCCCTTGCCTCCTACGGCGTGCTTCAGGGCATGGCGTTGCCCGTGGTGCTGTACCCTGCCGCATTCTCCACGGCATTTGCCTCCCTGCTTGTACCCGAGATAACCGAAAGGCACGCCTCGGGCGACGAAAAGGGCGTAAAGCGGCTGACGGAGCGGGCAATATACTCCATTCTCACCTTTGCGATATGCGCCTCGGGCATCATGACAGCAGAGGCGTATAATATTGAGGCTCTGCTGTACCCCGACACGGGCGCGGGGCATTACGTGCGTACCCTTGCGGTGCTGGTGCCCGTAATGTATTGCGACACCGTATGCGACGGGATACTGAAGGGCATGGGCAAGCAGGTGTATTCCATGGGGGTAAATATTTTCGATGCCTCACTCAGCTGTATGCTCGTTGCCCTGCTGATACCAAGGCACGGCATTACCGCATATCTGTATATCATTATAGGCTGTGAGGTGGTAAATACCGCCCTCAGCCTATCAAAGGTGCTGGAGATAACAAAGGCACGCATAGACCCGCTACGGGGCGTGGCATTACCGTTTTCTGCAATTTTTGTATGTACCGTGGCGGTAAACGCCGTTTCCCTGCGCTTTACCGCACTTCCCGACGGCGCGGAGCTGTTTTTGCGCATAGCTCTTTCTGTAATAGCCTATTCCGCCCTTATCTATCTGCTTCACACTTTGAAAAAAGCCTTGCCAACGAAAGCAAAACGTGGTACAATAAAGGATAATCGACAAAAAGGGCGGAAGACAAATGATCCTGATAATCGCAGAAAAGCCCAGCCTTGCGCGTAATATTGCGGGGGCTATCGGCAATTCAAATAAAAAGAACGGTTACCTTGAATGCGGTGAATATCTTATCACATGGGCATTCGGGCACCTCTTTTCCCTATGCGATATAGAGGAATACACCCCCGGCACCGAGGGTCAGCGCTGGACAATGGACAATCTGCCCTGCTTCCCCGAGGAGTTCAAATTCCGCATCCGAAGCGGAGCGGATAAAAAGCCCGATGCGGGCGTGGAGCGGCAGTTCGGCGTTATACGCGCCCTGTGCCGCAGAAGCGACGTTGACTGCATCGTTAACGCCGGCGACTCCGACCGCGAGGGAGAGATAATCGTGCGGCTGTGCGTGGACAACGCCATGCGCGACGTGGAAAAAAAGCCCGTGTGCAGGCTCTGGCTCCCCGACCAGACACCCCAGACCATCCGCGCCGCCATCGACGAGATGCGCTCGGACAGCGAATACGATAATCTTGCAAACGAGGGCTTTGCCCGCACCTATATCGACTGGCTCTACGGCGTTAACCTCACCCGTTACGCCACCCTGAAAACAGGCTCGCTCCTGCGCGTTGGACGCGTTATCGTGCCCATAGTTAAGGCCATCTACGACCGCGACATGGCAATACGGAACTTCGTGCCCGAAAAGTACTACGTTATCCGCAGCTGCGAGAAGACGGGCGGCGAGGAAGTGGAGCTTGTAAGCAAGGAGAAATTCGCAGGCGATAAGCTTGCGGATGCCGAGGCGGCCTGCGCCCGCTATAACGGCGAGACCGCAACCGTTACCTCCGTTAAAAAGAAGCGCGACGTGCTTCAGCCCGGAAAGCTGTACTCCCTCTCAAAGCTGCAGAGCATGCTTGGCAAAAAATACAAGATGCCAATGGAAAAGAGCCTTGAGGTACTGCAAAAGCTTTACGAGGACGGATACGTAACCTATCCCCGTACCAACTCCGAGTATCTTGCGACGGCGGAGCAGGGCAAGATGAAGAAGATAATCGAGGGCGTCAGCAAGCTGGGATATCCCGTACAGTTCCGATTCTCAAAGACTATCTTTGACGATAAGAAAATAGAAAGCCACTCCGCCCTTACCCCTACCTATAA
>JAFSCG010000159.1 GCA_017436885.1 Clostridia bacterium
AGCTTATATCAGCCTCCCTCATTGAGGTTTCGCGGTAATGCAAAGCACGCCCGAAGGGCGAGCGATGAATTCTTCCTTTTCAGAACCGCGAAAGGACCGACCCGCAGGGAGACAGGGGGCAGGCGTAGCCTGACGGAAGGAGTTCCCCTTGTATCAGCCAACGCCCGAACTTCATTAACTATTCGAAATTCCGCTCCAAGGAGGTCAAAATGAAACGTATATTGAGCTTTGTTATGGTATGTGTATCTGTTTTGTGTTTAGCTTCCTGCTCCTGGGACGTTGATGAGCCTGAACTGCCTGTTGTAACCACACCGTTTGCGTCCGGAGAGGATTTTTTGGATCAGCTGCAGAATAAGGAAGGAACAAAATACGAGCCTACATCAAAGTCATCGATGCACAGCGAGTTGGCAGTTGGGGACGGGGTGTTTTTCTTTAAATATTCCAAAAAAAATTGGCCTATAATCTACAATCCGGCAACCGATCAGGCACATTATATGTGCTTCGATCCTTCCTGTACACACAAATACAACCGTTGTTTAGCCAATATGCTTATCGTAACAAATTATTATTGCTACGACGGAGACGATCTTTATTGCCTTTATCGTCATCGTTATGTGGGTCAAGATACGCAATCGGGCTTGGCGCGTATATCGAGGGATGGCTCCGAGTTGGAAATGCTTCATAGGATGGATACAACGGGCTTAACTAATATGCAAGCGGGTGGCGGATATGTATTCCTAACAAAACATAAAGAGATTTACAGGTATGACATAGCAAAAAATGAAATGAAGATACTCTCCCAAGACGGATTGTACATAAATAGTTATATCGCCACAGATAAGGGACTTATTTTGCACACAAACAGTGACGGTGTCATATATACGGATCACGATCTTAAGTTGATAAAAAAGATATGCAAGGTTGGAAAAATACTTTATTCCAACGAAAAGCTGTATCACGTAATATATACACGCGAGGACGATGGAGAAACGATAAAAACCGCACAGATATGGCAATACGATATGGCAACGGATCAAGACCGAATGATTGCGGAGGTGAACAGCTTCTCGGATGTTTTGTGCGCAAATGACGAGTATTTTTACTATTCCACTTCGCAAACAGGCAGCGGTTATTCGTATCGCGGAAAAGGGATAGGTAGGATAAATATAGCAACGGGCGAGCAATCGATCTTTTTTGAGCACAAGGATCTGACTCCCGTCCAAATGTATTGCGTAAACGGGGAGTATTACGGGTGTATGCAGGCAACTGCGAATTATGATTGTTGGCTGACACCTAAGCTGTTAAATACGGAGATATTTGGAAAATTCACGGATGCGGATGGAAACGGGCAATATGAATTCAAGCCCTTTCAGTGGGATATATCGGTTTTTGAAAATTGAAAAACAAAAAGCGCACAAATCGGGCGATTACGATTTGTGCGCTTTTCACGAAAATGCAATTTTTCGAAAAAAGTTTCGAAAAAAGCGCGTCTTTTTCGACGTTTTTTGCGTTATATATAGTAGGGGAGGATATTATCCTCCCGTCCGGAACCCGAGATGTCTGCGGGCGCATGATATGCGCCCCTACAAGGGCACGCATTTTGTCGCAGCCGACGAACAGAAGGCTCTCCTTGGGGAGAGCTCCCGCGAGAGCGGGTGAGAGGGGGTAAAAAGCGATATGCTCGCTTTGCTCGTGCGATATATTTGCGGACGACCAATGGTCGCCCCTACAAACGCGATATATTTGCTATGCAAATGCGATATGACCGCCTTCGGCGGTCGAGAGGTATGCGGGCGGTTGATAACCGCCCCTACCGAGGGGGGATCCTTCGCGTAGGGGAGGATATTATCCTCCCGCAATCGGACGTGGAGAACCACCTCATCACCCGCATTCGCGGGAGCTTCCCCTCAAGGGGAAGCCTTCTTCCGGCGTAATCCTATGAGAGAGCTTTATTGCACAGCATAACGCAAAAGGAAAAGCGCACAAAACGGTCTGCTCGCAGAGTCTGCCGTTTCGTGCGCTTTTTTAACGTTATCTTATTCCGTATTTCTCGATGATGTAATCCATATCCTTATCGCCGCGGCCGGAGAGGCAGATGAGCACGGAGCCCTTGCCCATGGTCTTTGCCAGCTTCATACCGTAGGCAACTGCGTGGCTGCTCTCTATTGCGGGGATAATGCCCTCCAGTCGGGAGAGGGTGAAGAACGCGTCGATGGTCTCCTCGTCGTCCACCACGTCGTACTTAACGCGGCCGAGGTCGTGGAGGAATGCGTGCTCGGGACCGGAGGAGGGGTAGTCAAGTCCGCTTGCAACGGAGTAAACGGGTGCGGGGTCGCCGTTTTCGTCCTTCAGCATCAGGCTGTTGAAGCCGTGCATAACGCCCTCGGTACCGTAATTAAGGCTTGCGGCGTGGTCGCCCAGCTTATGGCCGCGTCCAAGGGGCTCAACGCCGTAGATATCAACGGGGTCGTTAAGGAAGCCCGCAAACATACCCATAGAGTTGGAGCCGCCGCCAACGCAGGCAACAACGGCGTCGGGCAGCTCGCCCGTCATTTCCAGGAACTGTGCGCGTGCCTCGATGCCCACAACGCTCTGGAAATCGCGTACCATCATGGGGAAGGGATGGGGACCCACGACGGAGCCGATGCAGTAAATTGCATCCTTGTATTCACGGGCGTAAGCGGCAAAGGCGGCGTCAACTGCCTCCTTCAGGGTCTGCAGACCGTGGGTAACCTCGATAACGTTCGCGCCCAGTATCTTCATGCGGGCAACGTTGGGTGCCTGCTTTTTGATGTCAACGGAGCCCATGTAGATATCGCATTCAAGTCCGAAGTACGCGGCGGCGGTAGCAAGGGCAACGCCGTGCTGACCTGCGCCCGTTTCGGCAATTACCTTCTTTTTGCCCATGTATTTTGCAAGGAGAGCCTCGCCCATGCAATGGTTCAGCTTGTGTGCGCCCGTGTGGTTCAGGTCCTCGCGCTTAACGTACAGCTGCACGTTGCCAAGGGAGGAGGAAAGACGCTCCAGATGGGATATGGGCGTGGGACGACCCTGAAAATCCTTGCGGATGCGGCGCAGCTCCGCAATGAACTTGGAGGACTTGCAGATGGTAAAGTACGCTTCGTTTATCTCCTCCATGGCCTTTTTCAGCTCGTCGGAGATGTAGGCACCGCCGTAGGGGCCGTAGTATCCCTCGGCGTTGGGGTAGTTCTTCAGATAAGTATCAAAATCAATTCCGTTGTATATCATGGTAATTCTCCTATAAAAATATCAAATTTATTTTTTGTGTGTAAGCAGGAGGCTTCGCCATCGCTTGTCTAAAATAAACATAAAAAAACCTCGACAGAAAAAACTGTCAAGGACGAATAAAGCTATCCGCGGTGCCACCTTGATTCACGGCTTGCCGTGCACTTACGGGTACCATCATACCCACGGCGGCTAACGCGCGCCCTGCGTCGCAGAATACTCGGAAGCTTTTCCCACTTCCTTTGACTGCGCCCTCCGCGGTCCATTTGACGGCTTGTTTCCTGCCCGCATCCCAGCATCACGGGCTCTCTGCGAGGTCATCACCGACTTTATCTCCGCATCAACGGTTTATTGTAGTATGGCATACTTTTTTGCGTTTGTCAATAGATTTTGAAGGATTTGTTTTGGGGAATTGCAAAAAATGCAAAACGGCAATAATAAGTTCGATTGATTTGTACATGAAATGAGATGGCGCGTTGCACGATGATGTACTATTATTCTTTGTCTTCTTTTAAGGTTTTGCAGCTTGAGATCAGCATTCTTCTGATGCGGCCGCAGAGGTTTCTCTTGTTCTTGTACGTTTTTTCATCAATACCGCCTGTGCGGTACAGCAATTGTAACCAACCTTCTGTTTCGTTACATTCCTTGAGGGCGATTTCGAATTTTGAAAGCATGTCCGCTTTGCTTTGGCCGTAATTGGCTTCGCGTATATTTGCATATATGCTGCTGGAGCTTTTGCGGATTTGGAAAACTGTGTTTGAGGCTGCTTTGACGGATTGACAAATCAACTCTGTTTCTACTGCGAGCTGTTCTGAATATATCAGTAAATAGTTTTTTGACATATTGGCACCCTAATTAAAATAATACACCGCATTTTTCAAAACACATCAAGGCGCAAGCCTTGCATATTATCAATTTCGAAGAAATTGCATATCATCAGCTCACGTGGCTGTATATCATCAAGCCGCAGGGGAATACACGCGGAAGCGTGATGATATGCAAAGGCGGCGTGCCGCCTTTGATGATATACACGACTGTGTCGTGATGATATACCAAGCCTGCGGCTTGGATAAAAAAATTCGGCAAGTGAAGCTTGCCGAATTTTTTGGTGGGCCAACAGGGACTCGAACCCCGGACCAACCGGTTATGAGCCGGTAGCTCTAACCAACTGAGCTATTGGCCCGCATATAGCGGATTTTTGGTACATCGTTAAGTATACCACAAGGTTTTTTCTTTGTCAATACTAAATTTTCGCTTACGGCAAAACTCTCCTTGACACGAGATGCAAAAAATGATATCCTATCTATATATATCGAATGGAGGTGCTTCCATGGACGATAAGATTTTTGATAACTCTCCAAAAGAGGAAAACGCCGTGCCCGCAGAGGGCTTTGCCGAGGCAAGTGCGGCGGAGGAATCGGCTGCAGCGGGCGGTGCGCCTGAGGCGGAGGAGGAAAAGCCTTCTTACCCCACTGTCAGAGCTAAGCTTGCGTACACCAACGCAGGCGGTGCGCTTCTTGCGTTCATTGCCGTGATCCAGGTTGCGGCCGTGGTCATCAGTCTTTCCCTTGTTGCCTTTGAATCTCCGCTTTTGCGTACCGATTGGATATCCCTTGCCGTCAATTTCGTGTGCATATACTGCATTGCGGTGCCGATCTTCTATTTGATAGTGCGCAAGCAGCCTGTCCACAGGCCGCCCGAAAAAAAGCTTTCGTTTTGGGGCTTTGTGACTGTTTGCGTTATAAGCGTGGCCTGCATATTCGTTATAAACTACGTAACGAATATCGTTATTACTTTGCTGAACGGGGGCGATCCCGGCTCCTCGGATCTCGACCAACTGCTCACTCAGTCAAATTTCTGGCTTTCCGTTTTGTTCACTGTTGTCTTCGCTCCTTTCTTTGAGGAGCTGGTGTTCCGCCGTTTACTTTGCGACCGCCTTGCGGTATACGGAGAGTGGCAGGCGGTGCTGTTCAGCTCTTTGGCATTCGGACTATTCCATACCAACGTGCGTCAGATACCGTACGCCTTCGTGCTTGGCTGCCTTTTCGGTATAGTATACGTCCGCACTGGAAGGCTCAGATATACCGTACTGCTTCACGCAGTGGTGAACTTCTTTGGCTCCGTACCGTCGCTTGTGCTTATAAAGGCGGGTGCGGTGGAACAGATCGCCCAGCTTGTTCCGATGCTTTCCGAGGATCCCGTCGAGGCATTTAAATTTATGGCGGAGCATCCCGCGGTCATCGGTATGCTCGTTCACTCCATGGTAATGCTTACGCTTTCCGTGGTTGGTATCGCTCTTGCCATTGCATTTTGCAAGAGGCTTATCCGCAGCACCGATGCCGCTCTTATGCCGAGGAAAAGCCGGTTTTACATTATGTTCTCGGGAGTTTTTCCCATTCTGTTCATTTTACTTGCCCTATATCTCACCTTTCAGAGAGGAATTTAGCTCTTATGACAAGCAAGGAAAGATTTGTTGATATTTTCCAAACCAAGGTAAAGCGCGAGGGCGCGGATAAGCTTCTTGATTATCTGCTTTCCCCTCAATCGGACTTTTTCATTGCGCCTGCAAGTGCGCGCTTCCACGGCTCCTATGCGGGCGGACTCGTTGACCACAGCCTGAACGTGTACGATTGCCTTGTGGATTACCTTTCCCGTCCCCGTGTTAAGGAGCTTTACGGGCTCCTTCCCTCGGAGGAGAGCGTTGCCATTGCGGCGCTGCTTCACGACCTTTGCAAAATAAATTGCTACAAGCCCGGCACCCGCAACGTCAAGGACGAAAACGGCGTTTGGCACAGCGTGCCCACCTTTGAGTTTTCCGATCCGCTTCCTTACGGCCACGGCGAAAAGTCTGTGTACATAGCGTCCGGCTATATGCGCCTGACCCGTGACGAGGCCTTTGCTATCCGTTACCATATGGGCTTTTCGGGTAACGAGGATCCCCGCACGGTTGGTGATGCCCTTGAAAGCTATCCCCTTGCATTTGCCCTCTCCGTTGCGGATATGGAGGCATCCTATTTCCTTGAAAAGAAAAAGTAATTGATTTCCCTTGAAGGGAGGGTAACGGATGGAGCTGTTCTATAGGCCTCCCAAGGGAGAGCTGCCTGCGGTCATATGCGATACGGGCTTCGGCATTATGTTTGCCAACCGCGCCGCATATTCCTGCGGCGTGACTTTGCGCTGGCTGGAAAAGGGCCGCCCTTCTCTCGACTGCGGAGTAGGCGAGGCGATGGAGCAAAGCTTTTCCGCCGATCCCCACGCCATTGCGGTGATCCCGTACCGCGAGAACGGACTGCGTTACACCCTTCTTGCTGACAGATTATTGGCAGAGGGCACCTGTGTTTACGTGCTTGCCGTTGCCGCATCCAACGGCGGCGACGCCCGCATTGCCTCCGAGCTGGACGGCCGCAGAATGATGACCGCCTGCTTCACTCCCCGAACGGATAAGGCGTTTATGCCCGCAACCGATGCCCGCGTTCTTGTAAAGACGTGGTTTTCCGAGCTTTGCTCCTATGTTCCTCTTTTAAGCGGCAGGGCAAGGTTGATCACAGAGGAGGATGCTCCTTGCTGCGGCTTTATGGGAAGCGAGCCCTTCGTGTGCTGTATCACCTCCTTGCTATCCGCGTTTCTTTCCGCCGCAAGCGGAGCGCTGGATATTGGCGTAAGCTTCCGCAAGGGTAGCTTTGCCGTTACCGTTTCCGGCCTTGTGGAGGGTACCCGTTATCTGACGGGAGACGTTTCCAACTCGCTTGCCGCTTGCTTTCCCCTGCGGCTTCCGCAGGTGCTTCTTTGCTTGCACGTTGCAAAAAGCGGTGGCTTTGGCGTTTCATTTTCGGCTGACGGTGCGGACAGACTGAGCGTCACCCTTGACGTTCCCGTGTATGATGCGGGCGAGCTTGGCTTCAAGGCTCTTGAAACGTTGAACAGCTTTGTAAGCGATTGCATACGCTCCGCAGGAGCGTTGCTGTTTTAGCAAAGTGAACGAAGCTTGATGTATTTGGTAAATTTTGATGATAAAACGCCGTATTATTTGACAAGCATAGGGTTTTGTGTTAATATAATTCTTAAATATATTTTTAAATTTGGAGATATAAATGAATCCACATAAGGATCACCGCAGCAGGGTGAAGGCCCGCTTCCTTGCGGAGGGACTTGATAATTTTGCCGACCACAACGTGCTGGAAATGCTGTTGTTTTACGCTATACCCCAAAAGGACACAAACGAGCTTGCCCACGCACTGCTTGACAGGTTTGGCAATATTCCCGGTGTGCTTGATGCCGAAATTACGGAGCTTATGCGCATCGACGGCATAGGCGAGCACGCGGCCGTGCTCCTTAAGCTGATGCCGCAGCTTGCGCGGCGGTATTTTTACGACAGTGCGGAATACGTTGGCGAGACGGGAACTGCCGACACTCTCGGTCAGATGTTCATAACCAAGTTCCTTGGGGAGACCAAGGAGGTCGTATACCTCACAATGCTTGACAACGCAATGCGCATAATAGATACCGTCAGGGTATTTGACGGCTCTGTAAACTCCGCGCACATCACGCCCCGTATGCTGGTGGAGCCCTGTATGATACGCGGTGCCGCAATGGCCGTTATTGCCCACAATCACCCCATGGGACTTGCCGTTCCGTCCTACGAGGACCTGCACACCACGGAAAGTCTGGAAACGACTCTTTCTGCAGTGGGTGTTCCGCTTATCGAGCATTACATAGTTGCCGGCGGATATTATTTGCCGCTGATGTACCGCACCAAGGGCCTTGTAAGGCAAAACGGAAGGCACGATGCCTTCTATGCCGGTATAGATACAAGTAAATTTTATATGAAGGGTAAAGTACCCACAATACCCGATCTGGAGGGATAAATCGATGAAAAACATTCGTTCTGTATCATTTTTAAGGCTTATGGCCGCGGCGCTTTTGCTTATTATGGCGGCCGCGCTCGTACCCGTTTCCGTTTCCGCGGGGGATTATACCTCCACGGTCAATCTTCTTGACGTGCGCAAGAATACCTCCGGCGACGGCTTTTATTGGGATAACAAGACCGACACCCTTACCCTTACCAACTTTTCCGTAAATACCAACGACCGCTACGGCCTTCGCATTCCCAGCGGAGCAACGGTAGTACTTGAAGGCAAGAGCGTGATCACCGCAGCATACGCTGCACTCGATCTGGAGGGAAGCGCCTATTTCCGCGGTCAGGGCACTCTTGTACTTAACGGCGGTGAGGTTGGCTTTATCAACCCCCTCAATATGGATGACAGGAAGGTAATTATCGAGTCCGGTAATTACGTTATCAATTCCGACGGTATCGGCATACTTTCTCCCTACGTTACCTGGAGCCAGACGGGCGGAAATATTGAGATAAACTCCAAGGGCGAGGCAGTAAGCGGCCGCGAGATCCGTCTTCAGGGAGGAACCTTCAAGGCCAATAACTCCGTACACGCCACAAACAAGCTGGTGGTTTCCTACACCACCCTTGATATCAATTCCGAGAACGCCGCTCTTATCTCCGATAAGATCCTTTCCGTAAACGGCGTAAGCATACTCTCAAACGGCAATAAGTCCACGGAATATAACGGTGAAAAGTCCATAACCACCACCCCTCTTTCCAAGAAGAGGACCACAAGTATGCTGTTCGGCAAAAGCGTGCCGATAATTGCGGACTATGCCGTTGCGGTGCTCGCAATCTGCGTGGTTGCGGCTATAATCATAGTTCCCAAGGTAATTAAAAAGAAAAAGCTCCGTGAGGCTCTTGCAAGATACGAGGCAGAGCAAAAGGCCGCAAAGGAAGCAAAGAAAGAGGCGTAAGCTATGGATACGTCGGACATCCGTAACGACGAGGGGCTTGCAGTCAAGGGTATCAGCTCCGAGGAAAAATATAACGGCGCCATTATCCGCGTATATCGCGAGGAGGTGGAGCTTCCCGACGGAAGCCGCAGCCATTGGGACGTGGTTCGCCATCTCGGTGCCGTTTGCACCGTGCCCATCGACGAGGAAGGAAACGTTATCCTCGTGCGGCAGTTCCGCTATCCTGCAGGCCGTGTAATGCTGGAGATACCTGCGGGTAAGCTGGAGAGCGCCGATGACGACCGCCTTCTGCGCGCAAAGAAGGAATTAAAGGAAGAAACGGGCGCGGAAGCCGACGAGATGATCTGCCTTGGAGATATCTACACCACTCCCGCATACGTGGACGAGCGCATAACCATGTACCTTGCCAAGGGGCTTCACTTTGGCGCAACGCATCTGGACGACAGCGAATTTCTCACCTCTCTCCGTATGCCTCTTGAGGATGCGGTGACCCTTGTTATGGAAGGGAAGATAGAGGACGCAAAAACACAGGCGGCACTTCTTCGTGCCTACGTAATGAAACTTCAAGGAAGGCTTTAAGCTATGTATGCACTTACACCGGAGTTAATGCGTAAAATAGATGCCGAGCAGGCAAAATTACAGACGAACGGCGAAAGGACCCTCATGTATAATGCGGGTCTTTGCGCCGTTCAAGCTATAGAAGGGTCAGTTCGCGGCGGCAGTGCCGTAATACTCTGCGGTGCGGGCAACAACGGCGGCGACGGCTACGTTATCGCTGAGGAGCTTTGCCTGCAGGGGCGCGAGGTATACGTTTTCAATTATCAGCCCCAAAAGCGCCGTAAGAACGCCGCAAGGTACTATATGCACAGGGCAAGGAGCGCGGGCTGCAGGTTCCGTCCGCTTGCGGACGATAAGCACCTCAGACAAAGGCTGAAGGAGTGCTCCGTCGTGGTGGACGCTGTTTTCGGAACGGGATTTCACGGCGCCCTTCCCGAGGAGCTGTGCTCCATATTTGAGCTTGTGGCGGAAAGCTCAGCCTACAAGGTGGCCATCGACTGTCCCTCGGGCATCGATCCGCTGAAGGGAACGGTGGAAAACTGCGCATTCGTTGCGGATATGACCGTTTGTATGTCCTATCCTATGCGCGGCATCTACCTGCTTCCTGCCCGTGCCTACGTGGGCAAGGTAGAGGTGTGCGATATCGGTATGGATTACCGTGCCATTGACGCCGCCTATGATTTTACCGACACGGTGTGCGACAGGGATACCGTGCGCCGTGTGTTTAAAAAGCGCAATATGTTCGGGCACAAGGGAAGCTTTGGCAAGGTACTGCTTATCTGCGGCTCGGAGGCAATGCCGGGCGCGGCGGTCCTGGCTCTTTCCGGTGCATTGCGAATGGGACCGGGCCTCTGCGAGCTTTGCGCCCCCGATAAGGTAATTGCCGCCGCCTCGGCCAAATTCCCCGAGGCCTTATACACTCGTGTACCCGATACGTCCCAATGGAGCGACGATGACGTAAGCAAGCTGGTTTCCCGTGCCGAGGGCTGTGCCGCCGTGCTTTGCGGATGCGGCCTTGGCAACAGCGAGGGAACGAAAAAGCTGGTGCAGGCCCTTTGCTCCCTCAAGGACGTCAGAGTCGTTTTTGACGCCGACGGAATAAACGCCCTTGGGGAATGTGAGTGGCGGGGAGACGGAAATATCCTGCTCACTCCTCATCCCAAGGAATTCTCGCGCCTTACAAAGCGCGGCGTTGACGAGATAAATTCTGACCGCTACGAGCTTGCAAAGGAATTTGCGGCTGATAAAAACGCAGTAGTGCTTCTTAAGGGCGCCGACACCGTGGTGGCGGATCCCTCCGGCAGGGTGTGCCTCAATCCCACGGGTAACGCCGGCCTTGCAAAGGGCGGAAGCGGCGACGTGCTTGCGGGTATGTGCGTCGGTATTCTCGGCTGGAGCAGCTCCTTGCTTGATGCCGCCTCCTGCGCTGCGTATCTCCACGGTGCGGCAGGCGATCTGCTTAAAAGCCGATATTCCGAATACGGTTATCTTACGGGTGAGCTTGCCGAGACGGCCGCAAGGGTCCTTGGCGATACTTTGAAAGATGAAAAATAAGCTGAAAAAGGCCCTCGCGAAGCTCCTTGACGGACTCTTTCCGCCAAAGTGCGCTTGTTGCGGGGCCTTGCTTTCCTCCTCCGTCAGTGCATTTTGCCCCGATTGCTACAGGGAATTTGCCGCCGCGCGGCTATTACCCTGCCGTCATTGCGGCAAGGAGACGATGCACTGCACGTGCTGTAACGATACTCTTGTGGCAAGCGGGATATACCGCGTTGCCAAGGTGTGTCCCTATTATCCCGAGAGGGACGCTTCGCCTGAGCTTGGGCTGATATTTGCCATGAAGCGTAAAAACGTAAAGGCATACTTCCGCTTTGCGGCACGGGAGATGGCCGCGGCGGTACGGCGAATGGGCGGAGCCGATGGATCTACCGTTACCTTCGTTCCTCGCAGACCGTCGTCGGTATCCCTTTACGGCTTCGACCACGCAAGGGTCCTTGCCCTTATGATAGCGGAGGAGCTTGACCTCCCCTTTGAGGAGACCTTTTACCGCTCTGCGGGCGCAAGTGAGCAAAAGGGCCTTACCCGCAAGGAAAGAAGAAAGAACGCAAGCTCCACCATCCTGCCCGTAAACGGGCTGACGGCAACGGGCAAGCGTTACCTTATCTGCGACGATATCCTTACCACGGGCTCGTCCCTTTCCTCCTGCGCATCCATACTCACCGCCCTTGGCGCAACGGAGCTTCGCGCCGTCGTTTTTGCCGCGAGAGGATAACAACGTGGGTGCTGCTCGAAAGACTTTATCAAGCCTTTCGAGCAGCACCCATAATGAATTGCCCCAACGGGTGTGAATTAGTTATTCAATAAAACACCGGTATCTGCTATGCATCTTTAGCGGAGAAAACACGAACACCACCAAGGAATTTTCTTTGGTGGTGTTTTCTATCGGTGGGAATATGCGAAAGGCTCCCTCCGGGAGGGCGCGACGCGTTAAGAAAATATGCCTGTGGCATATTTTTAGCCAAAGCGGGAAGCAAGCTATGCTTGCGACCTGGGCCGAAGGCTCCCGACGAAGTCGGTTTTTCTGCTCCCATTATAACACAAATCGGCAGAGAAAACAAGAGTGATATTCCGACTTCGTCGGAGTGATATGATCGCGTGCGCGATCGTGATATTGAAGCCTTACGGCTTCAGTGATATTTTATTCGCCTCCAAACTCGCGTAGCGAATACCACTCGGCGCAGGCCGAATACCACTGCGAAGCAATAGAACTCGCCCAAGGCGAATAAAACTGCCCAACTTCCTTATGAGAAGTTGGGCAATGACGGATGCTTTTATTTATACCCTTGCGGTATCGGCATTTTTAATAACAATATCGCCATTATCTAATACCGATATCACGTACCTTTCCGTTTTCTTGATCTTTTTTTCAACTATCGCCTTACTTAACGCATCTTCCACGGTAGTCTTTACCTTGCGCAGAATTGCTCTTGCGCCGTAATGGCGGTAATCCGAACTGCCAACCACAAAGTCGATAAGCTCGTTGCCGTACTCAACCTCATATCCCAGCTTTTCCAAACCGACATTAATTGCGTTGACAGCATTTTGGGCAATCTTCGTTGCAGCGACGTGATCAAGCATATTGAAACGAATTATCTCATCAAATCTGTTCACTATCTCCGGACGGAACAATCCTTCCGCAACTCGTCTTTCTGATCCGTTATTTGAGACCTCAAAACCGATTCGACGGTCATTCGAAGGTAAATTTGCGGTAATTATGATAATGCAGTTCGAAAAATGTGCCTTTTTACCCTTACTATCCGTCAAAACTCCGTCGTCAAGGATCTGCAGGAGAAGACCGTAAATATCGGGGTGCGATTTATCTATCTCATCAAAAACCACAATGCTTCGGGGTCTGCTTCTTACCCAATCGGTAAGCTTACCGGGCTCGTCGTAGCCAACGTAACCCGGAGGTGAGCCGATCAGCTTGGAAATGCTGTGCTTTTCGGAGTATTCCGACATATCGAATTTGATATATGCTTCTTTGCCGTAGAGAAGCTTAGATAATTCCTTTGCAAGAGCAGTCTTGCCAACACCGGACGGTCCGCAGAAAATAAAAGATCCAACCGGTCTGCTTTTATCCCTAATACCTATTCTGGCTCGAACAACTGCGGCGGCAAGCTTTTCACAGGCTTCGTCCTGTCCAAATATTTCCTTCTTAAGCTGATCCGCCAGCACTGAAAGCTGCTCGCCCTCATTTTCGTCAATATCCGTAATATCGACTCCTGTTTGTTCGGAAACAGATCTCCTGAGCTCACGAATGCCAAGTACCGGAACCTGTGTGTGTTTTTTTCTCTCCCAGGACGTTCTCATAGTTAACAGCTCTTTAGATTTTATCAGCTCTTCACTTCGCAGTGACTCTGCTTTTTCGAGCTCTCCTTCAAAAATAAGTTTTTCCTTACGCAGGCGCAGATCTTTTAATTCTTCACGCAAAACAGGTATTTCCTTTGGCTCGGAAAAAGCGTGTAATTTAAGATCCGATGCCGCCTCGTCCAGCAGGTCGATGGCCTTGTCGGGAAGATATCTATCCGGGACGTGCTCTATTGACAGCCTTACTGCCTCCGGTATGACTTCATCCTCAATTCGTATGCCGTGATGGTCCTCCAATGTCTTTTTCAAGCCGTTTAACATTCTTACCGCCTCGGATTCAGACGGCTCGAATATTCGCACAGGCTGAAACCTTCTCTCAAGGGCAGCATCTCGCTCTATATGGCGCGAGTATTCAGAGACAGTTGTCGCTCCTATAACACGTATCTCGCCTCTGGCTAGTGACGGCTTCAGTATATTTGCGGCATCCATAGCCCCCTCTGCGCTACCTGCTCCTATGATCGTATGGATCTCATCTATAAACAATATAACGTCTCTGTCTTTCTTAGCTTCATTTATCACTGACCTAAGTCTTTCCTCGAACTCCCCTCTGTATTTGGCGCCGGCTATCATAGAAGAGAGATCGACACTGAATATCTGCTTTCCGTATAAGGAGTCCGGTACGCTTCTGGAAGCAATGGCAGAAGCGAGTCCCTCTGCTATTGCAGTTTTACCGACACCGGGCTCTCCGATCAAAATCGGGTTGTTCTTCGTTTTTCGTGAAAGGATCTTTATAACTCTTTCTATCTCCTTTTCACGGCCGATAACCGGATCTCTTGATTCGCAAAGAGCCTCCGCCGTCAGATCCTTACCATATGTTGAAAGCGCGGAATGAGAAGATCGTTTTACGGATTGACGGGGTCGCTCGTCAGCTTTAGGGTCGTCTCTCATTTCCTCAACAGCGCCGAAAAAAACGGACAGATCGTTTTTCAACTCTTTAACGGAAATAGAGCAATCAACAAGCAATCTCACAGCAGATGAATCAGATTCGTTCAACACAGAACAAAGGACGTGCTCTGTCCCGATCGCAGGAAAACCAAGCCTGTCTGCAAGCTTTCCTGCTTCGCTTACTATTTTTCTGGTTCTCGGACTCATATCATCAGAATGCAGCTCGGCGGTAACACCCTTACCCGTGGTAGTGCGAAGTATATCCATTAAAGTTTTTCTGTCAGCGCCTCTTGCCTCCAAAAGCTTTGATGCAACGGATCCGCGTTCCGATACAAGCCCTACAAGCACGTGCTCACTGCCTATATAAGTATGACCTAGCTCCTCGGCAACTTCCTTTGCGCATTTAAGAGCATTCTCAGCTCTTTTTGTAAATTTATTTTTCATACCCACCTCCGTTAACGAGATTCTGGCCTAAAAAATACTAAAATAATCATTTTCCCCTCAAACCGTCAATTTGTATGATAAAATCGAAAAATCTTGCTCAAACTTTTTGTCATTCGTGCTTGACTTGCGGTAGTTAAATTGGTATAATAACCGTATAAAAGCTATGGAGGTGATTAGATATGCAGGAAGTATTCAAAAGTATCTCCGCGACCATCGGAAACACACCTCTTTTATCTTGTAAGCGTTTTTCTGCGCAAATACACTCCGTCGCCTCAATTTATGCTAAACTTGAGTATTTTAATCCCACGGGAAGCATTAAGGACAGGGCGGCTTTTTATATGCTGAGGAATGCAATCAGTTCCCACAAGCTTCAGAAAAACTCGACTGTCATTGAGCCTACCAGCGGTAATACTGGAATAGGTCTTGCCGCATTATGCGCTTCGATAGGTATAAAATGCATCCTCACGATGCCCGACACAATGACGGAAGAACGTATCAAACTATTAAAGCGTTACGGTGCCGAAGTAGTTCTTACTCCCGGCGAAAGAGGAATGCAAGGCTCAATTGACAAAGCAAAGGAGCTTGCGGAGGAAATTCCCAACGCATACATCCCATCCCAGTTTGAGAACCCATCAAACGCAGAAGCTCACTATAACACCACCGGGCCGGAGCTTTGGCGTCAGAGCGGAGGTCTTATCGACGTTCTTGTTGCGGGTGTTGGAAGCGGCGGCACTATTACCGGTTGCGCGAGATATTTAAAAGAAAAGAATCCTGATATCAGAATAGTTGCCGTAGAACCGGCCGAATCTCCTATTCTTTCGGGAGGAGAGCCCGGCCCCCATGGCATACCGGGTATAGGCGCAAATTTTGTGCCTAAGCTGCTTGATCTTGCCGTTGTCGACGAAATAATTCCCGTACCCTCGCAGATTGCAGTATCTGCCGCAAAAAAGTTCGTTGCTGCTGAGGGTGCTCTTGTGGGTATATCCTCCGGCGCCGCCCTTGCCGCTGCTTCAAAGCTTGCAGTACGCGAGGAGTATGCCGGAAAAAAGATCGTATGCATTTGTCCCGATGGCGGTGACAGATATTATTCCACGGAGCTTTTTAAAATTTAAATCCGGTGCGCGAGCACATTAATAATTATATCAACATTACGGAGGAAGTATGAACGATTATTTGTACGGCGAGCTCAGCGTTATCGCCATGAAGGGAACTGAGGAATTTTCCGCAAAGGTAGACAATTATCTTAAGGAATGGCGCTGGCACGTTGAGGACGAGAGCTTTATCGTAAAAGCTGATTGCCCCCGCTTCGGAACGGGTGAAGGCAAGGGACTTGTAAGTCAGTCTCTTCGCGGACACGACGTTTATATCATCGTTGACTGCTTCAATTACGGCGTTACATACAAGATGTACGGTCAGACTGTACCCATGAGTCCCGACGATCACTATTGCGACCTTAAGAGAATCATCGGCGCTATCGGAGGTAAGGCCCG
>JAFSCG010000160.1 GCA_017436885.1 Clostridia bacterium
CGATAACGTCGTCTGCGCCGCCTGTGCCGCTGACGGTTACGGTAATTACCGCACGGTATTTGCCTGTTTTTTCGAGCTGTATGCTGTCAGATACAAGTCCATTTGTGCCGGAAAAGCTTTCATACCAATAGCCGCCGTCAACGTCAGACCACCAAAGCAGACCCTTGCGTTGCAGTTGGATCTCAATGGTAATGCCAGTGGTGAGGCCAACACTACCTACTGCCTGTACGAATACATTTGCTTCACCATTGGAATCAATGTAGAAATCTCTCGAAACCAATGCCCCATTATTTAAGCGAGGCATTACAATGCTCTCATTAACTGCAACGGGCTCTGCCGCACTTGCAGACACGGTCATGCAGGCTGTCGCGGCAATAGCCGCAAGCACCACGCACACCAGTCTGCTCAAAATACTTTTGCAATTTTTCATAGCACTTCCTCCTTTCTGCGTTTATTAGAGCGGATAATTACCCCTCTATTATGTAAAACGCAAAAAATTCGAAAATTATTCCAGTTTTGAGCAGATTTTTTTAAAAAAATGAATTTTTGTGATTTTCCACCAAATTCAATAATATTATTTTGTCAAATACAACAACGTTTTCGACACATTTCAACCGATATTACTCTTCGGCGGCATATTCAATCAACCGGGTTGTCAATGTTTTCATTTCTTCAAGAGTAAATCCACCCGTCGAAGAAAGAGTAAAGCAATATTCTCCATTTTCCCAAAGAACCGCAACTCCCTCCCCTTTTTCAACGTAATAATAACGACAAGCTCCAACGGCTTCGGTGCTAACTGCTGCATTTTCCGTATCAAAGGTAGTTTTAAAAGCGCTGTAACAGAATTGCGTTAAAAGAAGCTCGCTTTCCGGATTTCCGGAGTTAGTATATTTTAGTGTATTTATTCGATCATTCCCGACTTCATTCACCAATTCATATCCCTCCGGGAGCTCTGCGAGGGTGTACTTCTTTTCTATAGTGGCGGGAACTGCATCGTAATCCAATATTTCAAAATTTATATCGGTCGAAGTTGTGCCGATGCTTACTATCCAATCCACCACCTCGCCGCCGTAGGCGCGAACTGTAACCGCCATAGCCGCGCCAAGGATAACACAGCATATGCAAGCTGCAATGCGGCGCACTGCTGCCGCACGTTTTGCGTAGATCTCACCCATATATTTACCGTTTTTAAAATACAGCTTCTTCATACGGGCAATTTTTCGCTCAAAGCGTTTGGAAAAAACGTGAGGCCCGCCCTCGGCTTCGATGACCAGCTTTTCATCGGCATCGATGATTGCATCTCTTAATATTTCTTCAATGCTTTTATCACTCATCTCCCTTTCCCTCCAGCTCCATATATATCCTTGCAAATTCTTTTTTAGCTTTTTCAATCAATTTATGTACCGCGCTTTGGCTGCATTTCATAAGCTCGGCAATTTCCGACTCGCGCATTCCTTGCACGTACTTCATACGTATTATTGCGGCACATTCTTTATCCATACGCAATATTGCTTGCGATATCAAAGCTTTTCGCTCGTTGCGCACGTATGCCTCAAAGGTCTCCTCCTGCGGGCCGGCCTCCTCGCGCCATTCCTCCAACGGCACCTCATACTTACTGTACCGTTCCTGCTTTCGCTTGATGCTTATGGCGGCATTACGCGCCGACTTGCACAGATAATTCTGCAATTCTCTGTGATCAAGACCCTTTACCCAATCAAAATTGCGAAGCACGCCCATAAAAGCGTCCGTTACCGCATCCTCTGCCGCAGTGGCATCCAATAAAAGTCCGTAGGCACTGTTATACATTACCCTGCGGTATTTTTCCATTATTCTCTCAAATTGTGCTACTTCCCCTTCGTCACGCAGCAGCTCAATTGCGTATAACAACAGCATTTTAAACTCCGTTCAATATATATAACGCAAAAAATTCGAAAATTATTCCATTTTTCGCCAAAAAAATAAATTTTTTTTAGAACTTTCAAAAAAACATCCTTTATCATCATTTTACCACAAACTTTTCGTTTTGTAAACTCCGAGGAAAAACTGCGGAAAACATATTGACAAATCTTTAACAATAGTATATAATACAGAAAAAGTGTTCCAAATGGAACAGTTTTTTCGGAGGCGAGATGGACAAGAGCGTTGAAATTCTGCGCGGCACCTTCCTTTTCAAGGGGGTTGAGAGCCTGCTTGACGAGGTGGCACTGCCGGAGCCCGTTTCCTTTAAAAAGGGAGATATGATATACCGCGAGACCCAGTTCCGCCGTGCGCTTGGCATTCTTATCAGCGGCAAGGCAAAGGCTATGCCCGCAGGTGACTCAAGCGCTGTGCTGAACGTTTTTCTCCCCGGGGCCGTTTTCGGCGCCGCGGCGGTATTCTCCCAAGAGGAGGAATACGTCAGCCGCATTTGCGCCGCAAGCGACTGTACGGTGCTGTTTTTGGACGAGGCGGCGCTGAGCCGTCTGTTTGCCGCTTATCCCAATGCCGCCGTGAACTACATTTCCTTCTTATCCCAGCGCATCAGGTTTTTGAACGAGAAGCTCTCACTTTTCTCCCAAAGCGACAGCGAGGGCAGGGTGTACGCCTTTCTTGCCAAAAACTGCGACGAATCGGGGGCCCTTACCTATAAAGGAAGTATGGCACTTCTTGCCCGCAACCTTGGAATGGGACGCACCTCCCTTTACCGCGCGCTGGACACCCTGGAGCACAAAAAACTAATAGTCCGAGAGGACGGAAAGATAAAGGTATTATAAAATGAAAAGACTTCTCAGCATTCTTCTTGCAGCTATTTTCGTATTCGCCCTTGCATCCTGCGGCACCGCGTCCCCGGGAAGCGATACTACCGCCCCCACGACCGACGACCCCGCCGCACCACAGACGGGCGAGATGAACGTTTACGTTCTTTCGGGCCCCACGGGCATCGGTGCCGTTAACCTTTGGGCAAAGGCCGAGGCAAAGGAGACCGAAAACACCTACAACTTCAACCTTGTTGCCGCAAACGACGAGATCCTTGCTGCCATCTCTCAGGGCAAAGCAGACATTGCCGCCGTTGCCACCAACCTTGCCTCCACTCTGTACAATAAGACCGAGGGCAAGGTAACCGTGCTTGCAGTCAACACCCTTGGCGTGCTGTCCATTCTGACAAACGGCACGGAGCTGAACTCCATTGCCGACCTTAAGGGCAAGACCCTTTACACCCCCGGACAGGGCGCAAACCCCGAGTACATCCTGCGCTACGTGCTTCAGGGCAACGGACTTGACCCCGACAAGGACCTTACCATCAAGTTCGTTGGCGACGGAAGCGAGCTTCCCGCCATCTGGGCAAAGGAGAGCGATGCGGTCATCATGGCTCCCCAGCCCGTTGCCACCAGCATTCTTATGAAGTACGAGGGCGCCAAGACCGCCTTTGATATGACCACCGAGTGGGAGAAGATCAGCGGCGCAAAGAACCTGATGATGGGCTGCGTTATCGTGCGCAACGAGTACCTTGAAAAGAACCCCGGCGCAGTAAAGACCTTCCTTAAGGAATACGAGGCAAGCATCAACGCCGCAAAGGCAGACCCCGCCGTAACGGGCACTCTGTGCGAGAAATACGGCATTATTCCCAAGGCCGCCCTTGCCACCAAGGCAATTCCCTCCTGCGGACTTACCTACGTTGCGGGTGCCGACATGAAGGCGGGACTTTCCACTTACCTTGACATTATGTTCAAGGCCAACCCCAAATCTGTGGGCGGCGCTCTGCCCGCAGACGGATTCTACTATGCAGGCAACTAAAAAGCTGTTAAAAAACGCCGCGGTGCTTATATTCTGGCTATTGGTGTGGCAGATCGCCGCATCAACAGCCAACCGCGGGCTGATACTTGATATCCCGACCCCCGTTACCACCGCAAGGGCGCTTTTCCGTATGCTGCCCGAAGGCAAGCTGCTTTACGCCGCCGCAGGCTCGGTGTGCCGCGTGGCGCTGGGATATCTTATTGCGGCGGCGGCAGGAGTGCTGTGCGCCTTGGCCGCCCACCGCTTTCCCATTTTCAAAACGCTGACCGCCCCCGTGCTGCAGCTGATACGCGCCGTACCCGTTGCCGCGTTTATAATTCTTGTGTTTTTATGGCTTAAGGAGGGCGCGATACCCGTTTTCATCTCCTTTTTGATGGTTTTTCCCCTTGTGTGGGCAAACACCGAGGCAGGGCTTGAGGCTATCGACCCGCTGCTTCTGGAGATGGCAAGGGTAATGGAGCTGCCGAAAAAGGATATTTTGCGGCATATCGTGCTTCCCGCCGTGCTTCCTCCCGTTGCCGCCGCCCTTACCACGGGGCTTGGCTTTGCGTGGAAATCGGGCGTTGCCGCCGAGGTAATATGCCGCACGGGCGGCTCCATCGGCGATATGCTGTGGGCAAGCAAGACCTCCGTTGATTACGACGAGGTGTTCGCCATTACCGTGGTTATCGTTATTTTAAGCGTTCTGCTGGAAAACGCCCTGAAGCTTGCGTTAAGGAGGTACCGCCGTGATAAAGCTAAATGACGTTACCTTCGCCTACAAAAACGGCGGCACTATATTAAAAAAACTCTCCCTGCATATCAAGGAGGGAGAGCGAGTGCGCATTACGGGCGAGAGCGGCATCGGAAAGACCACGGTACTGCGCCTTATAATGGGGCTTGAAAAGCCAAGGCGAGGCACCGTTACCCTTGCCGACGGCGCAAGAATATCCGCCGTTTTCCAAGAGGACAGATTGATACCGCACCTTTCCGCCGCAGAGAACGTTGCGCTGTTCTCCACAAGGGAAAAGGCAACCGAGATACTGAC
>JAFSCG010000161.1 GCA_017436885.1 Clostridia bacterium
GCTCTCACACCATGGGGCCAGCGTTCGCCGCCCTTGATTTTAAAAACAAGCATCCGAATGCCGACAGCATCCGCGCCGAGCTTTTCGGCTCCCTTGCAAAAACAGGCAAGGGCCACGGTACGGACCGAGCCATCAGCGGTTCGCTTTCTCCCATTCCTGCAGAGATAGTGTTCAACATGAGCGACGACGTGCAGCTTGAGCATCCCAACACGCTTTCCTTTATAGCGTACCGCGACGGAGACGAATTGGGTCGCGCAACTTATCTGTCCATCGGCGGTGGCGAGATAAGAGTGCCCGGTGGGGAAGTGATCACGGCTCCCACAGAGGTGTACAGCGAGAATTCCTTTACTGAGATCGCTGATATCTGCAAGGCGCGCAATATCCGCATTTCCGATTACGTCTTTGAGCACGAGGGCGAGGATTTCAAGGAATTCCTTCACGACGTATGGAGTACCATGTGTGCCGCCATCCGCGAGGGACTTACCCATACGGGTATTTTGCCCGGCGGCCTTGAGGTGGAAAGAAAGGCGCAGAAGCTATATAACCAAAAGCATATCGACGAAAGCCCCCAGACCCGCGAGAACCGTCTTGTGTGCTCTTATGCGTTTGCTGTAAGCGAGCAGAACGCCGATTGCGGCCTGATCGTTACAGCCCCTACCTGCGGCTCCTGCGGCGTTGTGCCCGCGGTGTTAAAGTACATGCAGGAGAAAAACGCTTTTTCCGACGATGATATAATTCGCGCTCTTGCGGTCGGCGGTCTTGTCGGCAACATCGTTGCCGAGAACGCTTCCGTCAGCGGTGCAGAGTGCGGCTGTCAGGCGGAGATCGGAACTGCCTGCTCAATGGCGGCCGCCGCCCTTGCGGAGCTTTACGAAATGGGTGTGGACCAGATAGAATACGCCGCGGAGATCTCCCTTGAGCATCATCTCGGTCTTACCTGCGATCCCGTTTGCGGACTTGTGCAGATACCCTGCATCGAGCGCAATGCCGTTGCAGCAATGCGTGCAATAAATGCACTTTCCCTTGCAAACTTCCTTTCCGACAGCCGCAAGATATCCTTTGATATGGTGGTGGACACTATGTATCAAACGGGACGCGACCTCCACGGTATGTACCGCGAGACTTCCGAGGGCGGTCTTGCCAAGCTTTACCGACCCAAAAATCAGTAATTAATTTTTATTTATATAAGGAGCTTTACTATGAAAAAGGTAATTACTATCGCACTCGCCATCGCCATTGCCATTTCCTGCTTCGGCTTTGCATCCTGCGGAAAGCAGCTAACGCCCTATGAGACGGTTGAGGCAGCGCTTGCAAAAAACGCAGAGCTTGACTGCCTTGAGGCTAACCAGACCATTAAAATGAAAATGGATATGATGGGAATGTCCATTGAGATGCCCATCACAGGAGTGATGAAAGCAACAGGCATAAAATCCGGAAATCCCGTTATGTACAGCAAGGCAAGCACCAGTATGATGGGAACAACAGTGGATACCGAGGCTTATATTGAGGGGGATTACATCTACCTTACCACTATGGGCGAAAGCTATAAGGCAAAGGCATCGTCTCTTGCTTCCGATTATGATGTTCTCAAGGACATCAACAGTATGCTGCAGCTTCCTCCCGAGAGTGTTTTCGAGGGTGTTGAACCCGTCAAAAACGAAGACGGAACTACCACTTACTCCTTTACTATGTCCGAAGAGGATTATCTTGCCACTTACCGCCCCTTCTTTGATTCTATGAGTGAGAGCCTTGGCGTTTCCGGCGACGAAAGCGGTCTTAAGATAGGCAACGTTGCTATCTCTCTCAGTATTGATAAAAACGGTTTCGTTTGCGGCTACGATATGTCCTTTAATATGGAGGTTAGCGTTACCGAGATGGGCACTCAAATGGACATCAAGTGCGACGTCGTTTGCGAGCTTGACTTTGTCAACATAGGTGGAAACGTAACTATCACACCTCCGGAAGGCTACAAGGATTTTGAAGAGGTTGACGCAAGCGTTATCGGTTGATAATACATATATGACAGTGAGGTAAATATGAAGCTGAAATTTGATGTTGAAAACCGCAAACAGCCCGATCCTTACATATTCGAGGATAACGGCAAGCTGTATCTGTACGTTACCGCAGGTGCGGGCGTCGAGGCTTATTCTGCCGATGCTCTTGACGGCGTTTGGCATTTTGAGGGCGTAGTCTGCTCCATCGAAAACATGAAGCAGTATTGGGCACCCTGCATATTCAAAAAGGACGGAAAGTATTATCTTTACTTCTCCTGCGAGGGCTGCGGACATTGGCAGAGGCTTTACGTTGCAAGAGCAGATTCGCCCCTTGGTCCCTTTACGGATGCGAAGCTCATTTACGATCGTTTTACTATTGATGCGCACGTTGTTGAAACGTCTGCGGGAATGTTCCTTTTCTACGCAGAGGATAATAAGCAGGGCGATAGAATAGGTACGAGAATTTTTGTTGATAAGCTCGTCGACCCCATGACTCCCGCAAATATCTGCAAGGAAGTTCTGGTTCCTACTTTTGATGAGGAGATCTTCAAACGCAACAGATACGGCGACGGTAAGGATTGGCACACGCTTGAAGGCGCTTTCTGGTTTGAAAAGGACGGTTGGCAGTACCTAATGTACAGCGGTGCGTGCTACGAGAACGATACTTATCACATAGGTTACGCTGTTGCCAATACCGACGAGGCCGATCTTACCAAGGTTGATTTCGTTAAGCATACGGCAGACGGTGCCTTTGACCCTCTTATGATAAAGAATGCATACGAGGAGGGAACGGGACACCACAGCGTTTACGCAAAGGACGGAAAGTATTACGTCGTGTACCACGGCAGAGATACGGTTGCTAAAGCTGACGGGACCATCGAGTCCCGTACGGGCAGATTTTGCGAAATGTTCGTAAACGACGGTACACTTACCGTTGACAGAATTAAATGATCCGAATTGTGCGGTTTTAAATAACCGCACAATTTTTTTGATATATGCAGCGTATTATTATTATCTTTTGCTATTGAAAAAAATGTTAAAAAGGAGTAGAATTTAGGGGATTTCAGTTTAATAGAGGAACATTATGAAGATCTTTCAGCCAAAATTGTTTTTGACCCTAAAAAATTACAGTGCAAAAAAGCTGGTGTCCGATCTTGTTGCGGGCATTATCGTTGCCATCATTGCTCTGCCTCTTTCCATCGCACTTGCGATCGCTTCGGGCGTTTCACCCGAAAAGGGACTTTACACCGCTATCGTTGCAGGTTTTGTAATATCCTTTCTTGGGGGCAGTAGCGTTAACATTTCCGGCCCCACCGCGGCATTTGCCACCATCGTTGCTGGCATCGTTGCCGTTCACGGCACAAGCGGTCTTGTTATCGCAACCATTATGGCGGGATTGCTGCTTATCCTGATGGGCGTTTTCCGCTTCGGAGCTCTTATTAAGTACATTCCGTTTACCATTACCACGGGCTTTACCTCGGGTATTGCTCTTACTATAGTTATCGGACAGATAAAGGATTTCCTCGGTCTTACGTATCCCGAGGGAACTCACGCCATCGAAACGGTCGAAAAGCTTGAAGCCGTTTTCCACTCTATCGGAACCGTCAATCTTCAGGCTCTGATCGTCGGCGGCGTTGCCCTTGCCATTCTTATAGTTTGGCCGAAGATATCCAAAAAGATCCCCGGATCGCTTATTGCCGTTATTGTCGGTGTATTGATGGTCAAGCTCTTTGATATGGAGGTAAATACCATCGGGGATCTTTACAGTATATCCCGCGATCTTCCTGCCTTTGCACTGCCGAAGTTCGACTTTGCAACCGTCCGTCAGCTCATTCCTTCCGCATTTACCATTGCCATACTTGCAGGTATTGAATCTCTCCTTTCCTGCGTTGTTTCCGACGGTATGGTAGGGGACAAGCATAATTCCAACACCGAGCTTATTGCACAGGGCGTGGGCAATATTGCTTCGGGGCTTTTCGGTGGTATCCCTGCCACGGGCGCCATTGCCCGTACCGCCGCAAACGTTAAAAACGGCGGACGCACTCCCGTTGCTGGCATGGTGCACGCTGCTGTGCTATTGCTGGTTCTCGTCCTGCTGATGCCTTATGCGGCGTGGATCCCAATGCCCGTGATTGCCGCCATACTCTTTATGGTAGCTTATAATATGTGCGAGTGGCGTCAGTTTGTCCGCATCTGCAAAACCGCTCCCGCAAGCGATATTCTCGTGCTTGTGCTCACATTTGTGCTTACGGTCGTTTTCGACCTTGTGGTTGCAATCGAGGTCGGTATGGTGCTCTCTGCAATCCTCTTTATGAAGCGTATGAC
>JAFSCG010000162.1 GCA_017436885.1 Clostridia bacterium
CTTGCGGAGCACCATGGGGTTTGCACCTGCGGCAACGTTCTTCATACCCTCGCGGATAAGCACCTGTGCAAGCAGAGTTGCGGTGGTGGTACCGTCGCCCGCTGCGTCGTTAGTTTTGGTTGCAACCTCGCGAACCAGCTGTGCGCCCATGTTCTCGGCTGCGTCCTCAAGCTCGATCTCCTTTGCGATGGTAACACCGTCGTTAGTGATGAGGGGAGCGCCGAACTTCTTGTCAAGAACAACGTTTCTGCCCTTGGGTCCAAGGGTGATCTTAACGGTATCGCTGAGCTTGTCGATACCGCGAAGAAGCGCGTTGCGCGCCTCGATTCCGTAAATAATATTCTTTGCCATTTCAGTAAACTCCTTTCTTACTCAACGATAGCAAGGATATCGCTCTGACGAACGATGCTGTACTCCTCGCCGTCGCACTTGACCTCGGTACCTGCGTACTTTGCGCAAATAACCTTGTCGCCGACCTTAACGGTCATATTGATCTCTTTGCCGTCAACGTTTCCGCCGGGGCCTACTGCAATTACCTCTGCAAACTGAGGCTTCTCCTTTGCGGTACCGGGAAGGATGATACCGGAAACGGTGGTCTCCTCAACCTCGGCAGCCTTTACGACAACTCTGTCCGCAAGCGGCTTGATCGTCATAATATGTTCCTCCTTGATATGTGTCCGTGTTACGGATAATTTTTGAATTTATTAGCACTCTTTTTGGGTGAGTGCTAACTACGAACTATATTCTACACAATCACACCGCAAAATGCAATAGTTTTTTGGAAATTTTTTAAAAATTAATAATTTCGTAATAATTGATTTCGCAATTTCGTTACACGTCTGCTATTTTAGATAAAATTCCTTCCGTAACTACGGCATTTTCCGTCAAAATTTCCCGCATACAAATCGAATGCACCGAATACAATGTCATTATCATTACTGTGGGGCGCACAATGCAATTTACAGAGTTATTCGTTTCCGATATTCTTACCCCTGCCGTTATAACACTTCTTGCTGTCGCGGGAATTGCCGTATTCGTGCACGTTCGCCCCTTTGCAGTATTAAGAACTGCCGCAGCAACAAAGCGCCGAGGGGATGTTGGGGGATCTTCCCTCTCCGCAATGCTCACAGCGCTTGCAGGAACTCTCGGCGTTGGAAACATATCCGGAGTTGCCCTTGCCATAGCCTGCGGCGGATGCGGTGCGGTTTTCTGGATGTGGGTGTCTGCCTTGCTTGCCATGGCAGTTAAGTATGCAGAGATACTTCTTGCCTCCCATTACCGCATAATAAAAAAGGATGGAAGCCACGGTGGTGCACCGATCTATATCAAACGCGCGTTTAAGGGGGGAACCGGCAAGGCTCTTTCTCTGCTTTTCACCGTTTTGTGTATGGTAGCATCACTGACAGTGGGAAGCTCGGTACAATCCGGAGCTGCCGCAGAAATAGCTCAGTATGCATTCGGGGTCCATCCTGCGCTTTGCGGCGTGGTGATGGCAATATGCGTTACAATATGCATATCCGGCGGAAGCAAGCGCATAGGCAAGGTCACCGATGTTTTAGTTCCCCTTATGAGCGGCGCTTATATTATTCTGTCTCTTTGGGTGATAATTAAAGAGACACACAGGCTACCTTCGATATTTTCGATGATAATACGCTCCGCAATGAACACAAGATCCGCCGCAGGCGGAGCGGTCGGATTCGGTATTGCGGCTATGCGGTACGGTGTTTCGCGCGGGCTTATATCCAACGAAGCAGGCTGCGGAACCGCCCCTTTTGCTCACGCTCGCGCGGAACGTGAGCCTGCGGAGCAGGGCATATTCGGTATTGCGGAGGTATGTATCGACACTGTAATAATGTGCACCCTTACCGCAATAACCGTTATAGCCGCTTACGGCGGAAACGTGCCGAAAAACACTGCGGGGATGGTCATAGTGTGCGAGGCATACGGAAAATACATCGGCGCAGCTGCCCCCGGGCTGCTGTGCGTAGCCGTTATCCTTTTTGCCTTCGGGAGCATTATTTGCTGGTATTATTACGGAATCGAATGTCTTTTGCTATCCGGTGCAAAAAGGACGGCAAAGCATTGCTTTGCCGCCGCATTTATAATTTGTATATCATTCGGTGCCGTTGTGAACGGAAGGATCGTATGGCTGTGTGCCGACTTATGCTTCGATATGCTCCTCGCGCTGAACACGATAACCGTGCTGAAAGAGCTTGGAACAGTAAAGAAAGTTACGGATACGTATCTTTACCGTTTCAAAAAGCAATCTGTAAGAAGCTCAACCGCGCGGTCGCTCTTATCGCAGGGCCAAGCAAGGGCAAAGCCGCACTCCGAAACACAGGCCCCAAAGCAGCATATCTGCTCGTCGGCCAAAAGCCGCAGTATCCTGCAAAACACTCCGCCTCCGCCAAGTCCCAATCCAAAAAGACGGACCACGTTGCAGCGGCACACTTTTTCCGCGCTGCCGCCATCGTCTGTCACTCGGCGCATATAATCATCAGCCTCGGCCCCGCTTACGGCTGCAAAAGCATAGCCGTCGATCAAGCCTCCCATAATTTCGCCCGTTTCCCCAACACATCGAGGAGTAAGACGAAAAAGCACGCAATCACGCAAGGTATATATCCCGTTAACGACTCCGGCAAAACCCGTATTCATAGAGCATCCCTCCGCTACATAATACGCAAGCGGAGGGATGATTGACACATACGTTATTTAGCCGAGCACCTCAATTACCGAGCTTACCGCAAAGGAAGATCCGGCAGCGGCTATTTTTTCCTTCAGCTCGGAAAGGGTGACCTTTTCTCTCAAAACGATACAGACTGAGCCGTTATCGGTCACAAGCTTGCCAATGGCGCCAAAATGCTTTTCAACGTCAATTACGGAATCCGTATCAGCGCAAACATAGTAGAGCGCAGGCACGGCACTCGGATCACCGACCTCATTATCAGCGGCAGGAGTCCAAGGCGCCACGGCAACAGCGGCACCGCCGGCAATACGCGCAACGTCGCTTGCCACCGCACTTGCGGTTGGCTCGCTTCCCGCGCCGCGGCCGTAGAACATAACGTCGCCAACGTAATTACCGCGCACACTTATGCCGTTAAACACGTCGGAAACAGGGGCAAGGGGAGTACCGTGAGGAACAAAGCATGGACGGACAAGCTCAACTATCCTGCCCTCCGCATCCTTGAACGCGCTGCCGATAAGCTTAACGGAATATCCCATTTTCTCGGCATTCTCAATATCGGACAGGGTAACGCCCGTAATACCAACGGTGGAAACAGAGGAAACGTCAACAAGCTTTCCAAACGCAATTGCACCAAGGATGCAGATCTTGCGGCAGGTATCCTTTCCCTCGATATCAGCGGAGGGATCAGCCTCGGCATAGCCGTTCTTCTGTGCACCGGACAACGCATCGGCAAAGCTTGCTCCGTTTTCCTTCATTTGTGTTAATATATAGTTGGTGGTACCGTTAAGTATACCGTCAACCCTTTCGATGGCGTTAACGACGGCAACGTCCTCCGCAAGAGGGCGAAGCACGGGAATGCCGCCGCCCACGGCGGCCTCAAACATATAGTGCACACCGTTGCGTGCCGCTATCTCCAAAAGCTCAACGCCGAAGGTGGCAACTATCTCCTTATTGGAGGTTACAACGCTCTTACCTGCGTTCATCGCTGCAACGGTGAACTCGTAAGCAGGGTGCAGACCGCCTATCAGCTCGCAAACGATGGATATCTCCGGATCCGCGACGATGTCATTGATATCGTGAGTGATCCTGTCTGCAAAGGGCGAATCGGGAAAATCGCGAAGATCGAGTATACGCTTAACGTACACTTCCTCTCCGATCTTATTTTTAATTACGTCGGCGTTTTCGGTTATAAGGGCGGCAGTGCCGGAGCCAACGACACCGAAGCCGAGAATTGCAACATTTATCATAACGTACTCCAAAACATGTTTTCTGTTATTTTATCACGGTATAGCTGCAAAATCAAGCGTAATGTTCAAGTCTTTACGGTTTTACGAAATAATTCTTTATTTTTCCGCACTTATATGTTAAAATCTACTTGTTGCGGAGGTGCGAAATGAAAAGACCCACACAAAAAGAAACAAATCCGTTCCCCTATTCGGATTCAAATAAACGGTATCGGACCTACGACTGGTTCCTGCGGGAGAGGTTCGGATGCAAGGTGGCAAAGATACCGTTAGCCGCCGATTTCACCTGCCCGAATATAGACGGAAAAAAAGGTGTCGGCGGTTGTATCTACTGTGCCTCGGGCTCAGGCAAGTTCAATGCACCGGTATGTATGCCAATTGAGGAGCAATACGAAACGATGCTCGCCTCAATGCGCAAAAAGTGGAACGTTACGAAAACGATACCGTATTTTCAGGCCCATACCAACACCTACGCACCAACGAGGGTGCTTGAGCCGATGTTTCGCCGCGCCGTTTCCCTTCCCGGCGCCGTTGGACTTGCCGTGGCCACCAGGGCTGACTGCATAAGCAAAAGCTGTGCGCGCCTGCTTTCCGATATAGGAAAGGAGACATTCCTGACGGTGGAGCTTGGATTACAAACTGCAAACGATAATACGGCAACGCTTATAAACCGCTGCCACAGCTACGGAGATTTTTTGCGGGGTTATTACCTGCTAAAGGAAAGCGGCAATATCGGCATTTGCGTGCATCTTATTCTCGGTCTGCCCGGCGAAACCCGCGAGGATATGCTACGCACGGTAAAGCAGGTGGCAATGCTGCGCCCGGAGCAAGTAAAGTTCCATTTACTTTACGTTTTAAAGGATACTCCCCTCGGAAATATGTACCTGTCCGGTAGCTACACCCCAATGACGAGAGAGGAATACGTGTCCGTGCTCGCGGAGGCCCTTGAATACCTTCCGCCCGAAACCGTTATAGGACGAGTAACGGGCGATGCTCCCGCCGCAGACCTTTTAGCCCCCGAGTGGAGCCGAAAAAAGCTGACGGTTATCGACGAGCTTGACAAACTGCTTTTTGAGTCCGCTCGCTATCAGGGAATAGCCAACCAAAGCGCAACTTTGTGAAAAGTGCACAAATTCCGACGCTTGTATTCTACATCCCGCAAGCGCAAAATACAAATTTTTATCTTGAATTATACTGTGAAAAAAGTTATAATGTATAAAGGATGCTTATTTATGGGTATTCAATCTTGAAATTAGGAGCAATATCAATATGGCGAAATTTAACACTAAAAGCATCAGAAACATCGCGCTTCTCGGACACGGCGGCAGCGGAAAGACCTCTGTAGCAGAGGCTATGCTCTACCGCACTCACGCTATCGACCGTCTCGGCAAGACCACCGAGGGTAACACCGTAAGCGATTACGATGCAGAGGAGATCAAGCGCGGTTATTCTATTTCTTCATCTATAGTACCTATTACATATAAGGACTGCAAGATCAACCTGATAGACTCCCCCGGCTTCCTTGATTTTGTTGGCGAGTCCCTCCAGGCTGTAAGAGTTGCCGACAGCGCGATCATCGTTGTTGACGGTAAGGCAGGCGTAGAAGTAGGAACCGAGCTTGCTTGGGATTACGCCACCGAGGCTAACATCCCCAAGGCATTCTTCATTAATAAGTTCGACGATCCCGAGTGCCGCTTCAAGAAGGCGTTTGATTCCCTCCGCGAGCATTTCGGCGTTACCGTTTGTCCCATTACCATACCTATGATCGAGGTTGACAAGGTTATTGGCTTCCTTAACCTCGTTGATATGCGTACCTATGTGTACAATAAGGAAGGTAACATTTCCGAATCTCCCATTCCCGAGGCATTTATGCCTGTTGCAGAGGAATATCGCAGCATGCTGTTCGAGTCCATCGCACAGACAAGCGAGGAGCTGATGGAGAAGTTCTTCAACGAAGAAGAGATCACCTATCAGGAGGCTGTTGACGCTATCCACGAGGGTATCATCCACGGCGATCTCGTTCCCGTATTCTGCGGTGCCGCCGCAAAGATGTGGGGTATTCTTACGGTTCTTGATACCATTGTCGATTCCTTCCCCCGTCCTACCGCACGCAAGGTAGAGCACGACGTTGAGGGCAACGAGATCGCCATCGAGGCAGAGGGCGAGACCAGACTGTTCGTATTCAAGACCATTGCCGACCCGTTCGTTGGTAAGATGTCCTTCTTCAAGGTCATGAACGGCGAGCTTACCAAGGATATGACCTTTGTTAACAACACAAGCGGCGTTCAGGAGAAGATGACACGCATCTACACCATGCGCGGCAAAAAGCAGACCGAGGTAGACGCTCTCAGCTGCGGCGATATCGGTATGATCGCAAAGCTTAACAAGACCAATACCAACGATACTCTCGTACTTACCTCCACCGGTCTTAAGTATAACACCATCAAGTACCCTACTCCCTATATGACTATGAGCATCGTTCCCACCGCAAAGGGCGACGAGGACAAGATCAGCACCGGTATTACCAAGCTGCTTGAGGAGGATCTTACTCTCCGTTATGAAAACAATGCAGAGACCAAGCAGATGGTTATCAGCGGTCTCGGCGATATCCACCTTGAGGTCATCACCTCCAAACTGAAGAGCCGCTTTGGCACCTCCGTTACTCTTGCAGCTCCCAAGATCCCCTACCGCGAGGCTATCACCAAGACCGTAGAGGTTGAAGGAAAGCACAAGAAGCAGTCCGGCGGACACGGTCAGTACGGTCACGTTAAGATCAAGTTCGCTCCCGGCGAGGGTGAGGGACTTACCTTTACCGAGTCCATCTTCGGCGGAAGCGTTCCGAAGAACTTCCACCCCGCAGTTGAAAAGGGTCTCCAGGAAGCAATGCAGAAGGGTGTTGCCGGCTATCCTATGGTCAATCTGGCAGCTAACCTTTACGACGGTTCTTACCACGACGTTGACTCCTCCGAGATGTCCTTCAAGCTTGCAGCCAACCTTGCATACAAGGAGTGCCTCAAGCTTGCCGCACCCGTACTTCTTGAGCCCATCGGCGAGATGCACGTAACCATCCCCGAGAGCTACGTAGGAGACGTTATGGGCGATCTTACCAAACGCCGCGGCAGAGTTATGGGTATGAGCCCCGCTGCAAAGAAGGGCTACACCATCATCGACGCCGAGATTCCGAAATCCGAGACTCTCGACTATCCCATATCCCTCCGCGCAATGACCCAGGGCAGAGGAAGCTTCGACTTCGAGTTTATCCGCTACGAGCAGGTTCCCTCCAACATCGCTCAGAAGATCATCGCCGCCAACAAGACAGAGGAATAATTTTTTCGCACCCCCGACGTTTGTCGGGGGTGCTTTATCTGTGTTTTATATATATTAATATATATTTTTTGTATTGACCCACAGACCGTTTTTTTGGTATTATTAAGATGATAATAACTTATTTGTTCTTACGAACTTTGAAAGATACGGAGGTATTATTATGGGAAGCACAAATAAGAAGTTTACCGTAGGTAAGGTGCAGGACGTAAACGTTCGTTACGCAAATGACCTTTCCGACGGAAGCATGAAGGATTTTGACGTTATTTTCGGCGGCATGGAGATCCGCGACGGCGCACTCCGCGTGGCAAAGGACTGCAAGACCGCCCACGCCAGCGCACTTGTTAATGTAGACAATCCTGCCGACTACGTATTCGAGGCTGATTTTGTTCAGCATATGGGCGGAGGCATCTTTGTTTCCGGCTCCACTGCACGCGCAAAGGAAAGCACCGAGACCGACGACTACACAAACGGTTATTATGCATACGTCGGCCACGATGGCGACAAGGGTGCCTTTGGCGTTACCACTCCCCGTGGTGTTTGGCACGGAACCCTGACCCAGAGCGATAACGGACGCTTTGTTCCCGGAAACGATCTTCATCTTTACGTTAAGATCAGCGGCGATTTTATCATCTATCTCGTTACCGATCCCAAGACCGGTGAGGAGCTTTACCGTTGCCAGCACAAGAAGGCGGAGACCCGTTACGACTATGCCCCCGCAGAAAACGGAAGCGGACTTATAGCCCTTCGTATCAACAAGGCCGATACCGATGCAGGCTTTACAAATCTTAAGCTCTCCGACGTTAAGCAGCCCGTATTCGAGGGCGATGCAATGCTCCGCGTAGGTGAAAAGCTTACAGCTAACCTTGAAGCTCACGCTAACGAGGAAATGATCGCCTTCACCAACAAAAAGGGTTGGGGATACGCTCTTACATACGATGCGGCATCCGAGAAGGTCCTTGCTTACAGATATATCCACGGCAAGCGTTTTCTCCTCGGTCAGCACGCGCAGCAGATCACCGCAGGCAAGAAGTATAGCTTTACCGCCGTTAACCACGGCAATCTGCTCTCCTTCTACTTTGCAGACGACAGATATCCCGTCCTTGAGTGCAAGGTAGACGTTCCCACCGATTTCATTCTCGGCGCAACCGACGCTATCGACGTTGAGGTAAGCGATTACGTTAACCCCTATAACGGACCCACGTTTACCAACCCCATTTTCCACGGTGCCGACCCCGAGATCCTGTTCCACGAGGGTACGTACTATTCCTACGTTCTTGATAACACCATCAACAGCGTTTGCCGCGTTCGCATCCGCACCTCCAAGGATCTCCTTGAGTGGGAGGAGGCAGGCTTTGGCTTCGAGATCACCGAGGAAACCCCCATTTCCTTCTTCATGAGCCCCAACGTGTTCTATAAGGACGGTTGGTTCTATCTGCTTATTGCTTCCCGCTTTAATTCCGGAACAAGAGGAAGCGACTTCCGCGTATTCTACGCAAGCGCAAAGTCGCCTCTCGGTCCCTTCGTTATGGACAAGGAGCGTCCTTGGATCAATGACGAGCTTGGAATCGGAGGCGCGCCCTTCGTTGACGAGGACGGAAGAGTATACCTCTCCTACGTTTACTTCGATCACGGAAACAACGTTTCCATTCAGGAGATCGCCCCCAAGGACGGCAAGATCACCGTTGCAAGCGAGGCTATGCGCGTTATCCAGCCCTCCGAGTGGTACGAGATCGACGAGTACGGCCGCATAAGCGAGGGTGCCGTGCTCATCAAGCACAACGGCTACTACTACATGATGTACGCAAGCGGACACTTCAGAGGACATTACGGCGAGGCCTATGCGGTAAGTAAGAACGTTCTTGGACCTTACACTAAGTATAAGTACAACAGCGCTCTTACCCACAACGCTTATGCCGACGGCGCAGGCGACTGCGTATTCGTTAAGTCCCCCGACGGTAAGGAAAATTTCGTTGCTTACCATTGCCATTCCTCTATCGGCAACAAGGGTCTTGACAGATGGACTTGCATCGACCGTATCTACTTTGTTCCCGCAGAGGACGGCGGTCCCGACGTACTTCGCGTATACGGTCCTACCACCACTCCCCAGCCTATTCCTTCTAATAACAAGTAAGTTATAAATTACTTAAGAAAGCCGTGCTCCCGCACGGCTTTCTTATTGCTTTATTACATTTATTGTGATAAAATTACTACGAGGTGATAAAATGCAATTATCCGAAATATACAACGCCACAAAGATTCTGTCTGTGCTGCCATCATGTGCGGAGGCTATTTGCATAAAGGAAACGGAGTCCACGAATAATATAGCGAAGGAGCTTGCGATGCAGGGTGCTTCGCATTGCACCGTCATACTTGCGGACAGGCAGTCGGCGGGGCGCGGCAGACGCGGAAAAAGCTTCTTTTCGCCCGACGGAGGCATATACTTAAGCCTCATTCTGCGGGAACGGGAAAACGTGCCGTATACGGTATGCGCGGCATCTGCAGTATGCAGGGCTATCCGCTCCTTCGACGTAAATGCCAAAATAAAGTGGGTGAACGACGTTTATATCGAGGGCAAAAAGGTCTGCGGCATTCTGTGCGAGCGCGTTTGCGACACACAGCACGGAAACGCAATAATCGTTGGTATCGGCATAAACCATTCCGTTGCCGAATTCCCCGAGGATATAAAGTACGTCGCCACCTCCCTGCCCGCCCACGTTCCGAGCAGAGAGACCGTTGCGATCACCGTGATAAATGCACTGCTATCGGAGCTTGAGGACGTAAGCGCCTCGAAAGCCTATTACGCAGAAAATATGATGCTTTACGGAAAAAAAGTACGCTATCAGCTAAACGGCGAGGAGCATATCGGAACCGTGGTGGGGCTTGGGGAAAACGAGGAGCTTTTAATAAAAACGAACACGGAAACCGTTGCCCTTTCCTCGGGCATAGTTACAGCAGTTTAAGAAAAACGGAATAAATGTTGACAAGTAAACATTTATGTGTTATAATCTGTATCGAGCCCGAAAAGGCATACTAAAAAACCAGGAGCTTTTATGAAAAAGATCGCCAGAAGAAGCGCAGAATACAATTCCATTAAAGAAATGCTTACCGAGCAGGCTCGTCTGCACGGTGATAGCGTTATTTTTTCTTACAGAAACAAGGCATCCGATGAGGAAAAGGTAACCGTTACCCTCGATTGCCTCCTTGAGGACGTACGCGACCTCGGAACCGAGCTTATCAATATGGGAGCAGTCGGCAAGCATTGCGCAGTTATCGGCAAGCTTACCTACGGTTGGATCAAGGTTTATCTTTCTATGCTTTCCACCGGCACAGTCATCGTTCCCATCGACCGCGATTGGACTGCAGAGGAGATCGCCACTACCGTTGATTTTGCCGATTGCGAGTACGTTTTCTTCGATTCCGATATCGAAAGCAAGATCACTCCCATGATGAACGGAGAGAACGCCAAGATCAAGGGCTTCTACTGTCTTGACAGCAAGTCCGAACAGTCCTCCATTGCAGAGCTTGCCGAGCACGGAAGAGCGCTTGTGGAGAACGGCGACACCGCATTTGACGATTGTGAGATCAACGTTTTCGACACCGCAAAGATCGTATTTACCTCCGGTACCACGGGCAAGGGCAAGGGCGTTATGCTCTCCTATAAGAACCTGCTTTCCGACCTTGCTTGCGCTGTTGAGTACATCGGAAATTCCTGCGGCAACAAATCCATTGCCGTGCTCCCCCCTCACCACACCTACGGTTCTACGATCAACATTCTCGGACACATCTGCCTCCCCGCAGAGCTGTATCTTTCCTCTGGACTTCGTTATATCGTTAAGGAGCTGAAAGCGGAAAAGCCCACTCACCTTGTACTTGTTCCCCTTTATCTTGAGACCTTCTACCGCAAGATCTGGGCAACCGTTAAGGACCGCGGCATGGAAAAGATGATCCGCAACATGATGAAGATCAGCGACGCAATGCGTACAAAAGGCATAGACGTACGCCGCAAGATGTTCTCCTCCATTCTCTCCTCCTTCGGCGGAAACCTGCACACCGTTATTTCCGGTGGTGCGCCTATTTCCGAGGATATACTCGACGCCTTCGACAGCTGGGGCATCAACGTTCTCAACGGTTACGGCATTACCGAGTGTTCTCCCCTTATTTCCGTTAATACCGAGGAGCACAAGAACAAGGGCTCCGTTGGCGTTTCTATTCGCGTGGACGACGTTTACATCGCCGAAAAGAACGAGGACGGCGAGGGCGAGATCCGCGTTAAGGGTCCTAACGTAATGAAGGGTTATTATAAGAACCCCGAGGCGACTGCAGAGGCATTTGACGAAAACGGATACTTCCGCACCGGCGACTACGGCAAGATGGACGAAAACCGCGTTATTTATATTACCGGTCGTCTTAAGAACCTCATTATCCTTGCAAACGGCAAGAACGTTTATCCCGAGGAGATCGAGACCGCCCTTTGCGCAGTTCCCGGTGTGCTTGAGATTATCGTTTACGAGGGCGAAAGCTCCAAGGGTCCCGAGAACAACGTTATCGTTGCGGAGATATTCCCCGATAAGGAATACTTTGAAAAGAACGGCATCGAGGACGTTAAGTCCTACATGAAGGACGCAGTTGACAAATACAACCGCACCGCAACTCCCTACAAGAAGATCGGACTTATCAAGATCAGAAACGAGGAGTTCCCCAAGAACACCCTCCGCAAGATCCAGCGCTTCAAGCTTAACAAGAGAATAGATTAAGGAAGGATATCCGAATGGGAACAGATCGCATAAACAAGTTCACACAGCTTGTTGACGGCGTGCACAAGAACGTCCAGAAGATCAAGCTTTCCGTTGCACCTTATCTGGGAGTTAAGAGCGTACACGTATTTTGGATCGCAGATCTCTTTTCCCATCCCGAGGGGCTGACCGCCGCTGAGCTTGCCTCAAACGGAAAGATCAGCCGCTCGCTCGTTTCCCGCGAGCTTACGGACCTGCACAAAAAGGGTTATATTCTTATTTCCCAAGGCGGCGGCGCAAAGCGCGGCAACTATAATTCCCGTATTTTTCTTACGGAAAAGGGGGTTGCCCTTGCCAAAAATATCAGCGCCATCGAGCAAAGAGTGCTGAAAGAGGTTCGCAACGGTATCAGCGACGAGGAGATTATAATTTTCTATCGCACCCTTGAAAAATTCAATGGCAATCTCAAAAAAATAGCAGAAGATATGTAAAAAAATGCAGTAAAGAAACGGTGTTTCTTTACTGCATTTTTTTAATCGATCAAAGTTCCTACCTTTTCCACGCGCACGCGGATAGCGGGACGAACTCCGTATTTGGAATAATGTATCATAGAGCCTCGGTAGCTTACGGTACCATCATACTCCATCTTTGCGGCGTTGCTCTGGCTCGAGCCGGGGGAACGCAACCAGTACCAGCATCTGCCGGTGCCGCCCTCCTCGTCCTCGTAAACACCAAGTGCCTTAACGTAATCGGTGGGATATCCGTAGGCATATTCCTTCCCAATCAGGTATTTTTCAGCCTCCTCAAAGGAAAGAGCGAACACGCGGTCAACGGTGGCATTGCCTCCGAGCGTTCCTTGCGAGGTGTTGTTGGGGTTAGATATCTCCGACTCAATTATCTGCTCGCGGTCGGAAGCGTCAAACGCCGCTTCGTAAAACTCGCCGTTCAGATACTCGCGCAGGTCACTGGTTTCCCAAGTGACAGAAATATGCTCCTCATTATACTTTTTTACCTCAAGTACGTATTTGGAGATAAGGAGAACACTCTCGTCGTCGGCCTCGAGCACCACCCATTCAATGGGAAACTTTACAACGGCATTACTGCGATAATAATCGCCGAATTCAATTACGTCCCCGGCCTCAAGTCCGTAGAAGGGGATGGTTCCCAAATAATCTTCGCTGCGCTTGTGATCGCCAAGATCTCGGAAGATATCCGCTGCAGCTGCGTAATCGCCGCTTTCATAGCTTTTAACAGCAGAGGAATATCTGATTGCAGGAACTACAGCAAAGACCGACACAAGCACCAAGACAACCGCAAGCAATGCTGCGGGAACGGCGATCTTTGCAATTTTCGCCGTACGTTCCTGTTTTTTTGCCTTCTCTATCCGGCGGTTTCTTTCATCATAGCGTCGTTTCTCTTCCGCTCTCGCCTCCTCAGCTATTCTATCCGCCTCTGCCTTTTCTCTTTTCGCCTTTTCCTCAGCGTTTTTTTGCGCGGTATCGAATTCTACTGCAAGCCCATCCTCTGTCAATGCGTTTTTTGCCTTTGCGGCAGCTTCGCGCTCTTCCCTTTCCAGCCTGCGCTGCTCCTCGTAAATAAAATCCGCGACCTCTTTGATCGCTGCTCGCTCTGCCTTGTCCGCAAGTTGTAGAGCCTTTTGAAGGTCCGCGTCCTCCATTACGTCGGCAGTGTTTCTGCGCTTGCAGGAATGAATGATATTTCCCGTAATATGCTCTCTGTCGGCGCCAAGACCGTACTTGGCAACAAAAATACCGAAGTGTGCCGCAGCATTATCGCCGGTTTTGGATATAGCCTCAAAGAGTCTCAGTGCGCTGTAAAAATCGTCATGGCACATATATCGGAACGCATCTGCATAATGTCCTTTGGTCTCCTCCTCCGCATCTCGGGGGTAGAGCTGCTTTGCGCCGCATTCCTTACAGCACAGCACCGTACCGCTAAGCTCAACCTCGCTTCCGCAGGCTCGGCACACAGTAAATTGCTTCTTTTTTCTCATTCTAATTATCCTGTACTTCCGTGCTCATGGGCACGGTTATTTTTGCATCTGCAATGATCTCAAGCTTACCGAGGTAAAATGATCCGTCCTCTCTTTTCACAAACACTCCGCGGTAAAGAGGAGAGTATACTCCCGAATAGCAGGTGTAAAAGGAAACGATAAAAGTATTCTGAGTTTCCTTGATGCCTGCGATCTCAATTTCAGCAGGAGATGAACTTACCTTTCCTACGGCTGTATAGCCGCCAACCTTAGAAAGATATGTAAATACAGTACCCTTCTCGTGGGTTATACTTTTTCCGCCGCCGAAATCCGAATATACGGCATATTCAAGGTCGGCCTCCGGAACAAGCACGGAAATACGCATTTTGGGATACTTTTTTTCCGCTTCGGTTATCTTTGCGCTGTTGCCCGTATACTTCGAATACCCGGTACTGACAAGATAGGAAAGAATACGGTCGCGGTACAGTTCAGCAACCGTCCTTGGATCGGAAAACGGATAAAGCTCCATACCGTTTGAAGTAATGGGCGAAAGAATTCGTTTTACATCCTCGACACATTCGTGCTCCTTACCGTGATCGGCAATAACGTCTTCGCCCAAGAAGTTTTCCACGCTTGCCTCATTGCGAAATGCAGAGCAAGAGCAAAAAAGCAAAACCGAAAGCACAAGGACAAATATTCTTCTCACGGTATTCCCTCCCTTCAAAACAGCACATACTCACGCAGTATATTATATATTATATATTCCGCGGTTTTTCGTGTCAACACAATATTGTAAACTTTGAATTTTGTTTGCGAATTTATATAATTCTATTGACAAATTATTATTTCGGTGTTACAATCATTTCGTGAAATGAGGTGTAATTATGAAAAAAAGTATATATTCGCTTGTTTTATCCGATGCTGTTATTGAAGGCATAGATCGCATGGCATATGGGATGGGTATAAGCCGTTCTGCACTGATAAACAAAATACTGGCAGAGACGGTATCCTATACAACGCCCGAGCAACGTATGGAGGAGGTTTTCCGTTCGCTTGAATCGCTGATTCGTCAAAGCGGATCTTACCGTATAACCGCGCAACCTTCCACCACTATGTTCTCACTGACAGCTCCACTCACCTACAAATACAATCCAACTGTCAAATACAGCCTTGAGCTTTACAGGGATCACGGAAACGGAGGCGAGGCAGGCGTTTTGCGCATCTCGCTCCGCAGTAAAAGCGACGCGCTAATGGAGCTGCTTGCAGCGTTTTATATGCTGTGGTCCTCACTTGAAAAGCGCGCCACGGGGAAACACGGCATCCTAACCGAAGATTGCAGATACGTCAAGCCTATATACCCTGCGTCGGAAATGTCCCCAAAGGAATTCGGTCAAGGCATAGCGGATTATATACGAGCAATAGACAGAGCAATGGCCATATTCTTCTCGCGGCTGGACACTCCTGCGATCGCTACGCGAGAAATTGAAGCGGCCTATCTGTCCTATCTTAATTCAAAGGCAAAAATACTGTAGAATTGTCTGCGGTTTCATAAGGAGGATATAATATGAACGTTGAACAGCTTACTAAAAACAGCATAAAGGCTATAGAAAGAGCCCAAGGTCTGGCCGTGGAATACGGCAATCCAAACATTACTTCCCTGCACCTTTTGTTTGCTCTGGCAGAGCCGAACGAAGGTCTTGTTCGTCAAATGCTCGTATCCATGGGCACAAACGGCGACGAAATGCTCTCGCGATGCAGATCCGAGATAGAAAAATTGCCTCGCGTCAGCGGCGCTTCATCCACAGAAATGGGAGCCGAGCTTAGCCGCGTGCTTAAAAGCGCCGAGGAGAGCGCAAAAAAGATGGGAGACAGCTATATCTCCGTGGAACACCTGATGCTCGGCCTTATCAGCAAGGCCGAGGGCGGTGCAAAGGCTATACTTTCCGAGTTTGGGATAAATGAGCAAGCGTTCCTTTCGGCCTTAAAGGGCGTAAGGGGAAATCGCCGCGCAGACAGCGACAGCCCTGAGGATTGCTACGATGCTCTCAAAAAGTACGGCCAGGATCTCGTTGCTCTTGCAAAAGCTCAAAAGCTCGACCCCGTAATAGGACGAGACGAGGAGATACGCAGCGTTATCCGTATACTTTCCAGAAAATCCAAAAACAACCCCTGCCTTATCGGCGAGCCGGGTGTAGGCAAGACCGCAATTGCAGAGGGACTTGCACAACGCATCGTCCGCGGTGACGTGCCCGAAAATCTGCGTGACAGGACAGTTTTTTCCCTTGATATGGGAGCCCTGATAGCGGGAGCAAAGTTCAGAGGCGAATTTGAGGAGAGACTCAAGGCCGTTCTTACGGAAATCAAGGAAAGCGACGGAAGGATCATCCTTTTCATTGACGAGCTTCACACCATCGTTGGGGCAGGAAAGACCGAAGGAAGCATGGATGCAGGCAATCTGCTGAAGCCTATGCTTGCCAGAGGCGAGCTTCACTGCATTGGTGCCACCACGCTTGACGAATACCGCAAGTATATAGAAAAGGACGCAGCGCTCGAAAGACGATTCCAGCCCATCACGGTGCCGGAACCCACCGTTGAGGATACTGTTGCCATCCTTCGCGGTCTCAAGGAAAGGTATGAGGTATTCCACGGCGTAAAGATACAGGACCAGGCACTTATAAGTGCAGCTACCCTTTCCAACAGATATATCTCCGACCGTTTCCTTCCCGATAAGGCAATCGACCTTGTAGATGAGGCCTGCGCCCTTATAAAAACGGAAATGAACTCTATGCCCACAGAGCTTGACGAAATAAGCCGCGAAATTATGCGTCATGAGATAGAGGAGGCAGCACTGAAAAAGGAAACGGATAAGCTGGCTATCGCCCATCTTGAAGAGATAAGAGCCGAGCTTTCCGAGCTCAGATCCAAATTTAACGAGATGAAGGCTAAGTGGGATAATGAAAAAAACGACATTGGAAAGATACAAAAGCTCCGCGAGGAGATCGAGCAATGCAACGCAGACATTGAAAGAGCCCAAAGCCAATACGATCTGAACAAAGCGGCAGAGCTTAAATACGGAACCCTTCCAAAGCTCAAAAAGGAGCTTGAAGATGAGGAAAATAAGGCCGAAAGCGGAGAAAGAGAGCGCACATTGCTTCGCGATCGCGTTACCGAGGACGAGATCACAAAAATCGTTGCACGTTGGACCGGCATTCCCGTATCCCGCCTTGTGGAGAGCGAACGCGAAAAGCTTCTTCGCCTGCCCGAAATACTGCACAGGCGCGTTATTGGCCAGGACGAGGCGGTAGAAAAAGTAAGCGATGCGATCCTCCGCAGCCGTGCAGGCATCGCCGACCCCAACAGACCCATCGGCTCATTCCTGTTTCTTGGTCCCACGGGCGTGGGAAAAACGGAGCTGGCAAAGGCCCTTGCGGAAGCGTTGTTTGATGACGAGCGCAGTATGGTTCGCATAGACATGAGCGAATATATGGAGAAGTTCTCCGTATCCCGCCTTATCGGAGCGCCTCCCGGTTACGTTGGATACGACGAGGCAGGCCAGCTTACGGAAGCGGTACGCCGCAGACCTTACTCCGTGGTCCTCTTCGACGAGATAGAAAAGGCACATCCCGACGTTTTCAACGTCCTGCTTCAGGTACTTGATGACGGACGCATCACCGATAACCGAGGCCGCACGGTGGATTTTAAAAACACAATAATGATCCTAACCTCTAACCTTGGTTCGGATATAATTTTGAACGGCATCGAAAACGGAGAGATAACGAGCGAGGCAAAGGACAGTGTAAATATGCTGCTCAAGCGCAGCTTCCGCCCCGAGTTTCTCAACCGTCTTGACGAAACGGTGTTCTACAAGCCACTGTCAAAGGAGGATATTTTCAAGATAACCGAGCTTCAGCTTGCCTCCCTGCGCTCAAGACTTAACGCCCATAGGCTTTATCTCGAGCTTACCGATGAAGCAAAGAATCTCATTTGCGACACCGCCTACGATCCAATTTACGGCGCAAGACCGCTTAAGCGCTTTATCCAAAGCAAAGTGGAAACACTGATAGCAAGGGAAATGATCGAAAGAGATATTGCCCCCGAAAGTACGGTAATCGTAAACGGAGAAAACGGAATCCTTACCGTAAGCGTTAAAGATCCGGCTCCTGTCGAAGCGTAAATAAAGAATGGGATGTCTCCGCTTTATATCGGAGACATCCCATCTAATTCTATCCAAGCAAAACGTCTGTAACAAGCATCACGCAGAACCCCACAAGAAGTGCGTACGTTGCACCTCTTTCGTTGCCGTGAGCGTGAGTTTCGGGTATCATTTCGTCGCTTATTACGTATAGCATAGTACCGCCTGCAAAGGCAAGGGCGAAGGGCAAAATAGCACTTGCAAGGCTTACCGCAAAATAACCTATGAGAGTGCCGACTATTTCAACAACGCCCGTCAGCGCCGCTAAAAGGAAGGTCTTGCGCGGCGAAGCTCCGACAGCAAGCAATGGACCGATTATCACCATTCCCTCAGGCACGTTCTGCAATGCGATACCACCTGCAATAAGTAAGGCCTGCGAGGTATCACCGGAGCCAAAACCCACGCCTGCGGCGATGCCCTCGGGCAAATTGTGGATCGCAATAGCGGCAACGAAAAGAAGCACTCTGTTGATATTTGCGTTATTGTGTTTTTCCTCTTCTCCTCCCGCAAGCTTGTGGAGGTGGGGCACCAATCTGTCGATCAGATTAAGGCAAAGTGCACCGGCGAATATACCTGCGATAACAACGAGCAGGTTAAGTCCTCCGCCCGCTTCCACTGCAGGAAGTATAAGGCCCAATACAGCCGCGGCAAGCATAACTCCTGCGGCAAAAGACAGAACAATATCGGAAAAGCTGTGGGAAAGCTTTTTGAATATAAGACCTATAACCGCGCCAAGTACGGTTGCACCTCCCACTCCGAGAGCAGTAAGTAAAACAAGCTCCATAATAAACTCCATATGTTTTTTTCTTTATTCTAACACCAATCTTACTATAATTCCGTTGATAATTCAACAACAAATTAAAAATTCCTTGGAAATCCAAGGAATTTTTACCTGAATTAAAGAAATCCGCGCATACTTTTTGCGAGACTTTCTTCCTCCTCGATAAGTCTTTTGGCAATGGAGCGTGATTCGCTGTCTGCGGCAGGATACTGATTAAGATATCTTGACAAGGATTTAACGCCCATGTTACAGCCGTCGGTCATAAGATCCGCGATAGTGGCATCGGTGTGCTTCATGGCAAGCTTTGCATTGGTTTTTACCTTCGACATGCCTATTGCCATAAGCGCAGGATCCTTTCCCTCGTCGCCGCAGCGCTGAAGCGCAGTGTGTATCTCGGAAGTAAGCACGCTGTGATAATCCTTGGATTCCATCAGAGTTTCTTTCAGTTTTTCGGAATGCACCTCGCTCAAAACGTCGTCAATGGACTCAATGCCCATCTTTGCCCCTGCATCACACTCACGAAGCAGTCTTACGGTATCGTTTTCTATCATTTTATCCTCCTTAATATTTTTATTTACATTTCCCCACTTACAACAGAAGTATTCACAAGAATGATCAATAAAAAAATTCAACTTTTTTCTATTTACATCTTGACAATTTCGCATCAATGTGTTAATATATTAAAGCTGTGATAAACAGATGCGCTACTAGCTCAGTGGATAGAGTGCCCGGCTACGAACCGGTAGGTCGCAGGTTCGAATCCTGCGTGGCGCGCCACGAAAAAAGACACCCGTTGGGTGTCTTTTTTCGTCGTGCGACACATTTTACAGAATTGCAGGATTCGAACGGTCGGTAGTGAATTGGCGTCCGGGGGACGGCAAGAGCCGACCGGACCGTAGAAGCGAACCCCGAAGGGGTGAGAAGCGCGTGAGCGCGGAGCGAAGCGACTGAAGAAGTCGAGGCCGGAGACTCTAATCCTGCGTGGCGCGCCAGAAAACGACAAGTTTCGACAGAAACTTGTCGTTTTCAGTTATATTCGCCTTACGGCGAGTTATATCCACCTTCGGTGCGTGATATTTGCTTCGCAAGTGATATGCCTGCGGGCGTTAGGGGCGAATATAATATCACTGAAACCGTAGGTTTCAATATCACATTTTGTGTAGCAAAATATATCACTCCGTCGAAGACGGAATATCACTAAAAACTAACGGTTAGGTGAGAGTTCGAATTCA
>JAFSCG010000163.1 GCA_017436885.1 Clostridia bacterium
GCCCGTTCCAGCCGTTTTTTCCTATCCCCTGCGATGTTTTTAGGGGGTGTAAAGAAACTCACGTTTCTTTACACCCCCTTTTCGTTATCTATACTTCTATACTTTTTACAATATCGTACACCTTGTCCGCTACCTCGTCGATGCCGCCGGAGGCGTCGATTATTTCGATGCGCTGCTCGGGGCGGGCGGCCTTGACCTTTTCAAGGACACCCAGATAGCTGCGACGGGCACCTTCCAGCATTTCCGTATCCTGCTCGTATATCTCTGCCTTGGTGCGCCTGCCCGAAACGCGGGTGTGGCTTACCTTAGGGTCGATATCAAGGAATATGCAAACGTCGGGGGTGCGGATGTCGGGGCAGTTGAAGTTTGCGTCAAACACCCAGTCGAAAAGCTCGGGCGTGCCCTGATACACAAGGGAGGAGTAGTAATATCTTGCGCAGATAACGTCGGTGCCGCGGGCAAGGAGCGTTTCAATGCCGAGGCGCGGGTCGGTGTTGTGGAGTATCCTGTCCGTAAGGAACAGCCCCGCAATGGCAGAGTCGGGCAGCTTGACCTTTCCCTTCAGCACGGAGGCAAGCATGGCTCCCGCCTTGGTGGGGGCGTGGTCCGCCTTGCAGGTGGGCTCCCCTGTCATAAACGCGTAGCCGCCGTCTGCGGCAATGCGCTTTTTCAGCATTTTTATCTGCGTGGTCTTGCCACAGCCGTCAATACCCTCGATAACGATAAAGCGGCCGCGCTTTTCAGCCTTTTGATGCTTGTTTGCAGAGCAGATCATATTATCCCTCGATCTTGAATTTAGTTCCCTCGGGAGTGTCGATAAGGGTAACGCCCTCTGCCGCAAGAGCGTTGCGGATGGCGTCGGCCTCGGCGTAGTTCTTTGCCTTCTTTGCTTCCTTGCGCTTCTCGATCATCTCAAGGATGTGGGCGGTGCGGGGGTCTGCCGCGTCTGCGGCGTTCTCCTCGTCCTTTGCCTGCTTTTCCTTCAGACGCTGTGCGGCACCCATAAGGTCAAGGGCAAGCACGCGGTCGTAGTCGGCAATAAGCTCCAGCTTTGCCTTGCCGCTGATGTTTGCCTTAAGGGTGTCGTAAAGTGCGGTAACGGCAAGGGAGGTGTTAACGTCGTTTGCAAGGGCTGCCATAAATGCCTCGCGGCACTTTTCAGCCTCTGCGCCTCCGCTCTCGCCCTCGTCCTTAATGGCGGCAATACGGGCAACGAGCTTTTCGTAGGCGGCAACGGCGTTGTCAAGATTCTCGTAGGAGAAGGTAAGGGATTTGCGGTAATGGGAGCCGAGGCAGAAGAAGCGGTATGCAAGGGGATCGTAGCCCTTGCTTTCAAGGAGAGAAACGGTAAGGAACTCGCCCTTGGATTTGCTCATCTTTCCGCTTGCGTCGTTAAGGTGCAGAACGTGGAACCAGTAGTTGCACCATTTATGTCCCACAAATGCCTCGCTCTGGGCTATCTCGTTGGTGTGGTGGGGGAAAGCGTTGTCGATTCCGCCGCAATGCACGTCAAGATACTCGCCAAGGTGCTTCATGGAGATGCAGGAGCACTCGATATGCCAGCCGGGGTAACCGACACCCCAAGGGCTGTCCCACTTAAGCTCCTGATCCTCAAACTTGGATTTGGTGAACCAAAGCACGAAGTCGGTCTTGTTTCTCTTTGCGTTATCCTTCTCAACGCCCTCGCGCACGCCCTCTGCAAGGTCCTCCTCGCGGAAGTCGTTGAAGATATAGTATTTATCAAGCTTGGAGGTGTCGAAGTAAACGTTGCCCTCGGAAATATAGGCATAGCCCTTTTCAAGCAGGCTTTCGATCACCTTGATGAACTCGTCGATGCAGGAGGTTGCGGGTACTACGGTGTCGGGACATTTGATGTTCAGCTTGCGGCAGTCCTCAAAAAACGCGTCGGTGTAGAACTTTGCGATCTCAAGCACGGTCTTCTTCTCGCGCTTTGCGCCCTTGAGCATCTTGTCCTCGCCCTCGTCAGCGTCGCTCGTCAGATGTCCGACGTCGGTGATGTTCATAACGCGGCTGACGTCGTAGCCGAAGTAACGGAAGGTGCGCTCCAGCACGTCCTCCATAATGTAGGTGCGCAGGTTGCCGATGTGGGCAAAGTGGTACACAGTGGGTCCGCAGGTATACATGCTTACCTTGCCGGGAACGTTGGGAACGAAGTCCTCCTTCTGTCTTGTTGCGGAGTTATACAGCTGTATTTGCATTTTCGTCATCCTTTTCGGTGTTTTCGTTATCTTTAAGCTTTTTTTCAAGGTCGTATATGCGCTTTTCAAGGCGGCAGATCTCCTGACTTACGGGGTCGGGGATGTGCACCTGGTCCAGATCGCGTACACGGGTGTTGTTTATGGATACCACCTTGGCGGGAACGCCAACGGCGGTAGCGTTTGCGGGAATGGCGTGAAGGACCACTGCGTTTGCGGCTATCTTGGCGTTATCCCCAACGGTAAAGGGTCCAAGGACCTTTGCGCCCGCACCGACCATAACGTTGTTGCCGATGGTGGGATGGCGCTTGCCCGTGTCCTTGCCTGTGCCGCCGAGGGTGGCACCCTGATAAATGGTACAGTTGTCGCCTATCTCGGCTGTCTCGCCGATAACGACTCCGCTTCCGTGGTCTATAAACAGTCCCCTGCCTATCTTTGCGGCGGGATGTATCTCAATACCCGTAACGAACTTGGCTGCCTGACTTACCGCGCGGGCGGAAAGCACGTAGCCCCTTTCGTGCAGGGCATGGGCGGCACGGTGGGAAAGCACGGCGTGCAGACCCGAGTAAAGCAGCAGGACCTCAAGGTCAGAGCCTGCCGCAGGGTCGCGCTCGCGTACTGCCGCAACGTCCTCTTTTATTTCCTTTGCCGCTTTCTTTGCGGCCTTTCCGGCGGCACTGGCAAGCATTGCACCCTGCTTGCTCAATTCCTCTGCCGTGCTGCAAAATTCCTTTGCAAGATCCTTTGCAAAGCTTTCGGCTGCTTCTTTAAAATTCATAGCAACTCCCGATAAAATAGCTTTATTTATATATTATAATCATATTTCTGTTTTTTGTCAATCTATGTTAATGATTTTATGCGCGCAGTAAGCGCTGATAAAAAACGGGAGGCGGAACGCCTCCCCTACAACCGTTTTTTTGCTTTATGACCGTAGGGGAGGGGTCTCCCCTACCGTATTTTATTATTCTATTGCAAGCATAGCAAACGTGGCTACACACGGTTTGATTTTTGTGAAAACGAACAGGCAACAAAAAGCCTTCCCCCACTGGGGAAGGCTCGTTTTGTGTGAACTTTTTGCTTGGTCAACAGATGATAATTTTGTTGTGACCTTTAATTAAGGC
>JAFSCG010000164.1 GCA_017436885.1 Clostridia bacterium
GCGGTTTATAAAGGCAATGCCCTTCACGGGGTAAAGCTTATTTATGCTTATATCGTGCTTGCCGGAAAAGGGGGTGCCGCAGCACATTATCTGACCGTTTACGATGCGTACCGCAGGCTTATCGTCATTGATGATGACCGCATCCTCACCGAACTCCTTAAGCCACAGGGAGGTATGAGTGGACTTTCCGGTTCCGCTGTTTGCGGAGAACAGATACGCCTCTCCCTTGTATGCAACGGCACTGGAATGAAGCATTATTCCTCCAAAATCCACCAGCTTGTGGTAGAATGCAGAGCCGGCAAGGAGATATTCGCACTCACCTTCGTTTAAATTTCTGTTTTCGTTGGCAAAGTCGCGCAGCACCTCGTCGGGCACGCGCACGGTGATATCCGCAGGCAGTGAGTCGCTTGTGCGGTATTTTTCCGCACGGGAGGCAAGCATTTTGTATTTGGGCTCCATATCTACGGTAAGCCCGGCAAAGGAATAATTCATAGCCACCTCGATTACGTGTGATGCTTAATTTTAACATAAAAAAACGAAAAAGGCAATAGTCAAGTAAAAGATGAAAAATATTTCACAAAAAAACGGAAATATGGTTGACACGCGCCTTGCTCGGATGATAAAATCTATATACGATCGTTTGAATACAACAATTAAAATACATACCGAGGAGAAACTTATGACCTTTGCAGAAAAGCTGAGAATGCTCCGTAAAAGAAAGGGCTACACCCAACAGGAATTGGCAGATATAATCGGCGTTACCTCCCGTACGCTTATCAATTACGAGATGGGCAAGTGCTGTCCGAAGCAGACGGAGCTGTATATGAAGCTTGCCGCCGTTTTCAACGTTAATATGGAGGAGCTTATTACCGATACGGATTTTGTTCCCGAGGAGCTGACAAACGGCGAAAATACCGAAAACGCCGCAAAAGAGATGCGCAAGCTGGTTGCCAAGCTTAACGGCCTTTTTGCAGGCGGTCAGCTGAGCGACGAGGACAGGGACAAGGTCATGTACGCTGTGACCGATATGTATTGGAAGGCAAAGGCGGGAAAATGAAAAAACTTTATCTTGCATCCGCATCACCTCGCAGGCGCGAGCTGCTGGATATGCTGGGCTTTTCCTACGAGCTGCTGCTTCCCAACGCAAACGAGGAAAGCGACGAGCGCGACCCCGCAAGGCTTGTGGCACTCCTTGCCAAAAGAAAGGCAGAGGCCGCCCTTGAGCTCCTTGATCGTGACGCGCGCGAAAACGCCGTTATTATCGGTGCGGATACGGTGGTCCATTCCGCTGGAAAGATACTTGGAAAACCCAAGAATAAGGCAGATGCCAAGGCAATGCTCGCATCTCTTTCCGATACCACCCACGAGGTGTACAGCGGTATCGCCGTTGTAACGGAGGAAAAAACCGTTGCGGAAAGTGAGTGCACCACCGTGCATTTCGGTCATATGAGCGAAGCCGAGATAGATGCCTACGTTGCAACGGGGGAGCCTATGGATAAGGCGGGCGCTTATGCCATTCAGGGCATCTGCTCCCTTTGGATCGACGGTATCGAGGGCTGTAACTATAACGTTATCGGCCTGCCTATAAGAAGAATGTACAAGCTGCTCTGCGAGCTTGGCATCGAGCCGATGTCACTGAGGAGGGCGGCCGATAATGGCTGATATCCTTGCCATAGCGGAGCAAACGCGGCAGATCGTTCGCGCCCGCGGCGCACGGGACCCCTATGAGATCGCAGAGAGGGAGGGCGTGCGCGTTTGCCGCTACGATCTCGGCTCCCTGAACGGAATGTACATCGTGATAGACGGAATCAGCTTTATTGCCATCTCCTCCTGCCTTGAGGAAGAGGAGGCAAGGCTTGTGTGTGCACACGAGCTTGGGCACCATTTCCTTCACAAATGTCTGGCGGAAAGCTCCGCGCTGTCCGATAGCTCGCTTTTTTCCGGCGGAGGCCGCCTTGAATATGAGGCAAACGTGTTCGCGGCAGAGCTTCTTGTGTGCGACAGGGAGCTGCTTGATGCAGCAAGATCCTGCAGGGAGCTTGTGGGTGCCGCAAACGAGCTTGGCGTGTGTCCGGAGCTTTTATCGGTAAAAAGTGAGATTTTAAGGAAAAGAGGTTTAGAACTGAACCCTATGGAAATAGAGCCCGATTTTCTGCGCAAGAAATTGCACAAAAAGTATTGACATTACAATTAATTTGTTTTAGAATGTGTTCCGTTAATCAAATTATTGTAAAAACGGAGCTCATTTTTCATGATAAGTCGCGGCTACGAAAAGTTGTTCTACGTCTCCTCGGGTAAGTTTGATCCCTCCAAATCCTTTGACGTTGAGATGGCGGGAATCACGTCTCCAAACGAGAATTATCGCATCGAGCGAAATCGCACTCGCTTCAGTCTTAACAACGTTTCTGTCTTTGAATACGTTATAAGCGGCAAGGGATATATAGAGTGTGAGGGCGAGGTGTATACCGTTAAGGCGGGAGATTTCTATTATCTGGATCGCGGACACAGCCACCGCTATTGGGCGGATCCGGACGATCCTTACACGAAGATATGGATCAATGCGCGCGGCCGTTTGCCTGCGGCAGTTCTTGCGGCCTATTATTTCACCGACCCCGTTATCGTTGAGCATATCGACGTATACGATCTTTTCAAGCAGATGGGCGACGCGCTCAACGATATCGAGGAGGGCGACCACGACGACGTATTCGGTCAGGTTGCGGTGTTGCTGACGGACATTATCGTAAGGGTGGGCACTGTGCGTGCGCGCCGCCGCGTTTCCTCCACTCTTGCATACCAGATCAAGAGTATGATCGACGAGACCCCTAATTTTGACATTACCCTTGCGGAGGTGGAAAAAAAGTTCTTCCTCTCCAAATCATATATCATCCATTTGTTTTCTGACGAGTTCAATATAACCCCCAAGCAATACATACTGCAAAAGAAGATAGATACGGCAAAGGTGCTTTTGCGGGATGCAAGATGCGAGCTGTGCGAGATAGCGGACATACTGCATTTTTCCAGCGTTCAGCACTTTTCCGCCACCTTCAAGCGATATACGGGTATGACTCCCGACACGTACCGCCGCAGTTGCGGTTGAAAGAGGTAAAATGAACCAGCATCCTAACAATGAACGCGCAAAAGCACAGCGCGGTATGAATGAGATACACGGCGCGAAAAGCTCGGGCGGCTCCCGCAGGGGTAATTCTGCGGGCGCCTTCCTGTTGCTTGCTCCCCTTAACGTCCTTTGCATCATCGTGGCGGCATTGGCCGTTATCGGCATAAGCTCGCTTGCACGTGATGCCGTTTCCGCTCCGCCAACGATCGACCCTGCCGTTACAACCGGACCTTTGGATGTGACAGAGCCGCCGCTCGTCACCGATCCGATAGATACCGATGCTCCACCCGATACCGACGGGACAACTGCGGTCACCACCGCACCCGTTACCGACAAGGTAACCGAAACGGTTACCCGGCCACCTGAAACGGAGCCGGTAACAGAGCCTGTTGTAGAACCCGTAACGGAGCCCGTTACCTCGGGTCCGCATCCCGGAGTTAACCCGGATAGATTTCCGGAATGTCTCCATCCTGTATACGATATTCGCTCCGGACTTCTCGGAACCAGTATAGTTTCCGATTACGCTATTATAGTTGATATAGAAGAAAATCGCGTTGTTGCATCCCGCAATTCCACCGTGAAAATGTACCCCGCGTCTATGACCAAGGTAATGACGCTGTACGTTGCGGCGCTGTATATCCCCGAGGAGGATCTGTACAGCAAGACCTACCGTATGACAAACGAGATAATCAACCCACTCTACCTTGCCAATGCCACTCGCGCAGGCTTTGAGGGTGGGGAGGACGTGCTGCTTATCGATTATATGTACGGCACCATTCTCCCATCGGGCGCGGATTGTACCGTTGCCCTTTCCAATTACGTTGCGGGCAGCGAGGAAGCCTTCGCGGAGCTGATGAACAAAACGGCACGTGAGCTTGGACTTGCAAACACGCATTTTACCAACAGCACGGGTCTGCACGATCCCGACCATTATACCACTGCTTACGAAATGTCGGTTATTATGAATGCGGCAATGCGTAACGAGGTGTGCCGTAAGGTGCTTTCCACCTATACGTATACCACCCACGTAACTCCTCAGCATCCATCGGGTATCACCCTTTACAGTACGGCACTCGTCCGTCTTACCCCGTCCAACAGCAGTGATCTTACGTTCTTTGCAGGTAAGACAGGATTTACCGACGAGGCGCGTCAGTGCCTTGCCTCCGTTTCCCGTACTGCAGACGGTAAGGAGTACATAATGGTCACGGGCCACGCAGTAATGAAGCAGAACCCCGTTGACGATGCGGTAAGATCACTTACCCGCTTGTGCGTCAAAAACTGAATTTAATAAGAGTATGAGCCGTAAAGGAACGTAGTTTCTTTACGGCTCATTTTTTTTGCTTATTTGGTACAATATAATTAAAAAAGGAACCAAGGAGGCAAAAATGGAAGGGTATAAGGAAAGCTTGAGGCTGGAGGAAAAAAGCGAAGCCACGGTGGAAAAGTACGTGCGAGACGCGGAGCGGTTTAGGAGATACGTGGAGGAAAATGGCGGAGAGATAAGCAAGGAAACGGTTTTGGGCTACAAGGAAAGGCTGAAGGATGAATATAAGATAAGCAGTGCAAATTCCATAATAGCATCGGTAAACAGCTATTTGCGGTATCTTGGAAAGGGAGAATGCTGTGTAAAGAGGTATAAGCAGCAAAGGGAAGCGTTCCGCCCTGCGGAAAAGGAGCTGAGCCGAGAGGAGTACCGAAGGCTGTTGAAGGCGGCGGAGGAAGGACGGAAGGAAAAGGCAAGGCTGCTGGTGGAAACCGTGTGCGGCACGGGAATAAGAGTGAGCGAGCTGAAATATATAACGGTGGAAGCAGTGGAAAAGGGAATAGCGGAGGTAAGCTGTAAGGGAAAAACGAGGAAGATATTTATAGTAACGGCGTTAAGAAAAAAGCTCCTGCGATACGCAAGAGCAAGAGGGATAAAGGGAGGAGCGATATTCGTAAGCCGCACGGGAAGGGAAATGGACCGAGTGAGCGTGTGGCGTGCAATGAAGGGACTGTGCGGGGCGGCGCGAGTGTGTGCCACAAAGGTGTTTCCCCACAATCTGCGGCATTTGTTTGCGCGAACGTTTTTTGAGATGGAAAAGGATATAGCCAAGCTTGCGGACATATTGGGACATTCAAGTATAGATACCACAAGGATATACGTTGCCACCACTGCATCGGAGCACCGCAAGAGAATGGAATGTATGCGATTGGTGGTTTGATCGGATGGATAATTACTCTCGCAACAGAGCCGTTCCGCCTCTCACCAAAGCCGCGCCCCCTCTCAGTCAGCTTCGCTGCCAGCTCTCCCCAAGGAGAGCCTTGGTTGAGCGCTGTTCCGCGTGTCGGTGGGCACAAACGGGAGGATAATATCCTCCCCTACGCAATGGAGCGCTACTCTTGTAGGGGCGGCTATCAGCCGTCCGTCAAATGCCCCTCTCACCCGCTTGCGCGGGAGCTCTCCCCGAGGAGAGCCTTGGTTGAGCGCTGTTGCGCGATTGAGTTGTAGGGGCGGCTATCAGCCGTCCGTCAAATGCCCCTCTCACCCGCTTACGCGGGAGC
>JAFSCG010000165.1 GCA_017436885.1 Clostridia bacterium
AATATCTTATAAGTATTTGTTTTCGGAGGAGTTATGGGTAACAGATTTAAACGTTGTTTGAACGGCACCTGCACGATATTCACCGTACTCGTGCTTGTTTTTTACATATTCGGATATTACGTAAGCATCGCAAAACAGCCCGCTATGACGGGTGGGATGATAACGGCACTTTTTTTCGCTTCTATGTGTTTCTCATTCTCTTCTCTATGCCTCAGCGTTAAAAAGATACCACGCCCCATCGCATATCTGCTACACTGCGCATGCTGTGTCGCCGCGGCTTATTTACTTTACGTAAACGTTCTCGGTAAGGGTGCAACACCATCCGGAAAAATGGTGTGCATCGTTCTTACTCTCGTTATTTACACCGTGACCATGCTGGTGCGCGGAGCAATAATTTCCGCAATTGAAAAAAGAAAGGACGCGTAAAATGCAAAACAAGCGCAACGACCGCAATTACAGAGATCGAGGCCGCTCGTCCACGGCGCTTTCAGCTATACTGATCTTTCTTATATGCTTAACTATCGGTGCAGTTTTGTTCCTTGGCGGTATATTTGCTTATCGCATTGTAGTAAGTCCGCCGGCACCGTCAACTGAAGTAACATCGAGTTCCGACGTAATAGACACAGACCCTTCCACCGCGACGCCCGACACAAAACCCGCTGACACGGACGAGATCACATCAGACACACCCGTAAGCGACGCGCACGTAACTGCCCCTACCATACAAACAGATCCCCCCGCGACCGACAAGCCGGTAACAGATCCGCCCGCAACCGCGCCCGTAACCGATCCGCCGGTGGTTTCCGATCCTGTCTTTACCGTGTTTTTACCCGAAAGTGCTGACGGCGGCGACGCATATCTTGACAAAATAGTTTTTATGGGCGATTCCACAACATACGGTCTTCACGTTTACAGCGATCTAAAGCCAAGTCAGATCTGGACCCCCCTTTCCGGCACCATGGATCTTTTTGATATGACCAATAAGTCCATTGCACTTCCATCTGATGAGCATCGCTCTGAGTGGAAAGAAGTTAAGATCTCCGAAGCGCTTACTACCGTCAAGCCCGAAATCCTCGTTGTGACTCTCGGTGTCAACTATTCCACCGATTTTTCAAATTGGACCGACGCCAAAAAAGAAGAATATTTCAAGCTTCAAATCGAAAACATCATAAAGCTCGTAAAGGACAATTCCCCTCAAACCAAGCTTATATTCCAGTCCATTTATCCCGTTATCGATTCCGCCCTGATAAGCTCCGGCAGCGGAATTCGACAAAGCAGAATAGAAACAAGAAACAACTGGCTTTTCGAAGTTTGCGAGAAATACAACGTCCCCGTTTTAAAGACGGAGGACGTGCTTAAGGACGCAAACGGTCAGTTAAAGAGCGAGTATAACACCTACCACCTTGACGGTATCCATCTTAATCCCGTCGCGTTTGATGCTGTACTTAAATATGTAAAAACACACACTGTTAAATGATCGAGGTAAAAATGAAAAAAACATTATTAACTGTAATTTCACTTATTATCTGCCTTTCCTGCATCGTTTCCTGTTCCGGAACAGCCGAATACAAAACTGACGTGGCAGTAAGTACGCTTGCGGAAAGAGGCGTAACGAAAATAACGTTTTCCTCAAATCTTACCGAGGCAAGCTCAGAATTTATGAGCTTCTTCTTGAACGTAGATTCCTCCCTTTACACAGAATGCAAGGTTATGACTCCCGGAGGAAGCACTTCTATTGACGAGTTCGGAATTTTCAAAGCAAAGGACGCGGACAGCGCCGCAAAGATCGCAGATGCACTCAATGCTTATCTAAAGGATCGTGTTGCCACCTGGGACACACGCTACAGCCAGACGGAAAAACCCAAGGTAGACGGAGCAAAGACCACTGTTTTCGGCACTTACGTTTGTTACACTATCCTATCCGCCGACGAGCAGACCTCCTTTTTAAACGAGATACAAGATCTTCTTACAAAGTGAGTTTTAGACTAACCTCAAAAATCAATCGACACATCGGCAGGTCTATATGAAGAAAAAAAAGAAGAAAAAGTGGATTCGCCCCCATCATCTTTGGGTACGGAATCTGCTTATGCCCTTCATTTATTGCTACAGCTTGCTAAAATACGGCATTAAGATCGAGAGATTCGAAGCAGATAACAAACGCCCCCACCTTATACTTTACAATCACCAAACCGCCTTTGATCAATTTTTCGTCGGTATGGTCTACCCGGGAGCTATCTACTACGTTGCTTCCGAGGATCTGTTCTCAAACGGATTTATATCTTCTCTTATCAAATTTCTCGTCAACCCAATTCCCATTAAAAAATCAACCACCGATATCCGCGCTGTGCTCAACTGTATGCAGGTTGCAAAAGAAGGCGGCACCATCGCCATAGCGCCTGAGGGTAACCGTACCTTCAGCGGTGAGACCGGATTCATAAAACCTGGAATTGCTTCCCTAATTTTGGCATTGAAGCTTCCCGTAGCCTTTCTGCACCTTGAAGGAGGCTATGGAGTTCACCCAAGATGGAGCGACGTAAAACGCAAAGGCACGATGCGCGCATACATATCCCGTGTGATAGAACCGGAAGAATTCAGGACAATGAGCGAAGCGGACATTCTTGCCACCGTTGAAAAAGAGCTGTACGTTGATGAATCCATATGCAAAACGCGATTCTCTCACAAAAAAAGCGCAGAATATCTGGAGCGAGCCATATTCTATTGTCCGGAGTGCGGAATTTCCGAGTTTGAAAGCCACGGAAAAGAAATAACCTGCAAACATTGTAATTTAACCGCGATATACGGTGATGATCTCAAATTCACGTCCACAAATGATCATTTCCCTTACAGCAACGTGAAAGAATGGTACAAGGCACAATCTGACTACGTTAACGGACTCGACGTTGACAGCTTGATAAACACAAAGATCTGCTGCGACAGCGCAAAGCTCCTTGAAGTGATCCCTTACAAAAAAAAGATAAAAATGGGAACTGTAGACCTTTCTCTTTACGGAGACAGGATAACCGCTGAAGGAAGCACCACTCTTACCTTTGTCTTCGATGAAGTCTCAGCCATCTCCGTACTCGGCAGAAACAAGCTTAATATCTACGTTAAGGACAAAATTTATCAAATAAAGAGCAGTAAGCGATTCAACGCAGTTAAGTATATGAACCTCTATTACAGGTACGCTAACGTAAAAAACGGCGCAACCGCTTCAGATTACCTTGGTATTTAGCATAGATCGCAAAAGAAATACCTTTCAACATTAAAAATCCAATGATAACTGCATCGGGTTTTAAATATAGAAAAAAGG
>JAFSCG010000166.1 GCA_017436885.1 Clostridia bacterium
AGATCCTCGGCAAGCTTGGAGGCGATAACGGGAGGACCCATTCTCAATTCGCGGGAAAGCTTGAAGCAAGGGAAAGCAAGATGTCCCATTGCGGGGTCGGGAGGATATTCCAGCATTTCGGCAAGCTGATCGGCGGTGAGAGGCTCTTTACCGAATTTATCGGATATTTGAGCCACCAACGCATTTGCCAATGCCTTTTTAACTGCCAGCATAATATTTGTCCTTTCGTCTAAATTCTTAACTAACATTGAATTATACCACGCATTTAACTCTTTTTCAATACTTATTCTTGCTTTTTTGCCAATATTATTAGAACGAAAATGAGAAATTCCAATTATATCATAATCTTAATAAAATCTTAATAATTCACACTATTGAAGCTTAAAGTTTTATTTGATATAATTAGATCAGAATTAAACGGACGGTGATTGGGATGTACAATATTTTGGTTTGCGACGACGAACGGGACATTGTTTCCGCATTAAAAATATATCTTGAGGCGGAGGGATACAAGGTATTTTGCGCGTATAACGGCAACGAGGCCGTCAAGCTTTGCGAGATTGAGGATATCCACCTTGTCCTGCTTGATATAATGATGCCTGTAAGCGATGGTCTGTCAGCACTTGCGGAGATAAGAAAGCGCAATAATATTCCCGTGATCCTTCTTACTGCAAAATCCGAGGATTGCGATATTATCCTCGGGCTGAACGTCGGTGCCGACGATTACGTTACAAAGCCTTTTAATCCCATCGAGGTCATTGCAAGGGTCAGATCCCAGCTGCGTCGATATATGGTGCTTGGAAGCGGCACAAACAGAAACGGTGAAATAACGATAGGAAATATATGCCTGAACGACGAATCAAAGACTGTGTGCGTCGATGGAGATGCCGTTCTGCTTACACCCCTTGAATACGATATTCTGAAGCTGCTGATGAAAAACGCAGGGAAGGTATATTCTCCAAGGGAGATATATAAGATCGTATGGGGAGAGGACCCCGTCGGAATGGAGGGCGCGGTTGCCGTGCACATCAGGCATCTGCGCGAAAAGCTTGAGATACAGCCCGCAAGTCCGCGTTACATAAAGGTAGTGTGGGGACAGGGCTATAAAATGGAGGATAAATAATGAAAAGATTGAGAAAAAGCACTTTTCTGAAATGCACCGTATCTTTTTTACTGTTTTTATCCATTATCGTTACTGCCGTTCTTGGATACGCACTTCTAGCCTTTTATTTGGAGGACGGGCTGTATGATGGCGGTATCGATATTATGCGTAACGTGGGCAAGGAGATATGCCACTATCACGCCGCGGCTATCGCTTCATACTATCGCAGTGAGCTCGTTGGCGAAAGCTACGAAATTACAGACAAAGCGTTTTTATCGAAGTATTCAAAATGGAATACGAACATAAGGTACGAGGTAATCGGGATAGACGACGGTTTGGTATCGTCTACAATGGACGCTTCCAATTTCTTCGTTTCGTCTGTTTACACGGAAACCGCCTCAAAATACACCGAAGGCGAAACCGTAACCAAGCATTTCATGACCGATCAAGCCGCTTACGATTACTATAACGAGCTTGAGTCTACGTCCATCGTATTGTCCTTTGACGTACAGTTTGACGATCAGTATCCGAATTTTCCGTATAAGATGACAGCCGTTCTCGGTGAGGTCTCGCGTCAGGATTTTTCGGTTATTACGTATCTTCCGTCTCAATTAAAGCCCATTGATGCATCGTATTTTATATTTGGTGCCGTTGGTCTTATTTCACAGTATTTTTACTTGCTGTTGGGTGTTTTTGCCGTTCTTGTGCTTTTTGATCTATTGATGATATCATATATAATCACTTCATCCGGCAGAAGGGCAAAAACGGACGAGATCAAGCTTGGATTTTTTGCAAGAATGCCGTTTGATCTGTATCTTGTTATCGTTGTATTCATCTTCTTTGGGTTCTATTGGCTGATCATAGATATAGATCACTTGGTCATTCCTGTTGCAATTCTCACATTGGTGATGCTTGGGATGTGCATCGGCATTCTGTTCAGCGTTTCGGCAAGATTGAAGGTAAAGGGCTGGTATAGGAATTCAATAATATTCATTATCCTCAAATGGGTATTGCGTTTTATATTCAAGCTTATCCGCAAGATCGTTTCCGTGCTTTCCAAGATCAATCTATATTGGAAAACTGCAATATATACCTTTATATTCTGCTTGACCTGCCTTATTGCATCTGCAATCGGGCACGGCGGCGGCGCGCTGCTTATCATTCTCGCGTTTATAGTTAACACTGCCGTGCTTGTGAAATTCATCCTCGATCTTCGTAGGTTGGAACACTGTGCTGACGAGATCGCAGGCGGTAATATCAGAAACAAGATATCGGAAGCCACACTGCTGCCATCCTTGAGAAAGCACGCACGTTCACTTAACGGCATCGGCGGCGGACTTGAAAGCGCGCTTGATATGAGTCTTAAAAACGAGAGAACAAAATCCGAGCTTATCACCAACGTAAGCCACGATATTAAAACTCCTCTTACTTCCATTGTGAATTACGTCGGTCTAATGCGCAAGGAGGGACTTGACTCCGAAAATGCTCCCGAATACCTTGAAGTGCTGGAGCGCCAGTCTCTGCGGCTGAAAAAGCTGACCGAAGACCTTGTGGAGGCATCGAAGGCGGCAAGCGGTACGGTTTCCGTTAATGCCGAAAATACGGATATAAACATCCTATTATCACAAGCTGTGGGTGAATACCGTGAGATCCTCATCGAAAACGGGACGACCCCCGTGCTGACGATCCCCGACGAGGAGTGCATCGTATTTGCGGATGGACGGCTTCTTTGGAGGATATTCGACAACCTGCTATGCAACATTAAAAAGTATGCAATGAAAAACACCCGTGTTTACATCTCCTCCGAGAGGATCGGCGGAAACGTTACCGTTACCTTCAAGAATATTTCGGCAGAGCCGCTGAATATCTCGTCGGACGAGCTTACGGAAAGATTCGTACGCGGCGACAGCTCCAGAAACACGGAGGGAAGCGGACTTGGTCTTTCCATCGCAAAAAGCCTTGCGGAACTGCAGGGAGGAGTACTTGATATCGACATTGACGGCGATCTGTTTAAGGCTACCGTAACGTTCCCGTATATTAAATAGAATCATAACCACCGGCCGTGCCGGTGGTTAGCACAAGCCCCCGTTGGGCATTTCACACGCTGAGCCTATAGGCTTACCGAATTATCTGCCACTTGCGTTGCTTGCCCCGCTGCCATAAATGTGGCAACTGCATAGACCCAGCCTTCCCCAGTGGGGGAAGGTGGCAGCCGCAGGCTGACGGATGAGGTGTCCTGAACTCAAAGCAACTCCTCATCCACCGCTATCGCGGTCCCCCTTCTCCCACAGGAGAAGGCTACCTGATTCCTCGCTTAGCTCGGATAAATAATCTGGGCAAAGCTAAAGCTTTTTGAACCACCAGCACTGCTGGTGGTTTTCGTTTTACAATCAAAAAACCGCCCATAACAGTTCCGTTAGGGCGATTTTTGCCTATTTAGGCAGTTTTGCAGTTCTGAAAATTTTGCCTTTGCCAAGGCTAAGGTCTATTGCGAATTACAATTAATTATCTAATTATCCTTTAGCCGTTTGTTTTATTAAGTTCCAGAACGGCAGTTTTATTTTGGAAAGTTCCGTTTTTGTAAATTACTCTTACACGAGCTTCGAGACTATCGGTAACACTATTCTCATCAATTGGGATATTATTATCAGAACTCCGATATACCTCTATCTCGATTATCCAGTTGTAAACATCATATTCTTTTAATGCTGCTTTGAATTCGGCTATAGTACCCGCTTCTTTCAGCATTCTTTCCATAGCACTAAGAAACGTGCCTGTTTCGTAAATGGCATATTCTTTTGAGGACAGAAGAATATCCGGATATTCACATTCAACCCACAGACCGTCATCAAACTGCACAAAGGCAATTACACCGTCCACAAGCTCACCTTCTGTAAGAATTGGACCTTTACGGAATTGCTGAGTACGTATCAAGCTTACGCGCTTATCCGCATCGGCAGCTGCAATGGCAGCATTCAGCCCCTCTACTGTTTTTGAGTTTATGAGAATATTTTTCAATACGTCGATAAACTGATCCTCTGTCATCAAGATTTCTTTTCCATCAGTAACCGGTTCATCTGACACCGGTTCGGTTACAGGAACGGCAGTCGACTCTGTAGACGGGTCCGTAACAGGCGGAACAGTTTTCGGTTGTTCCGAGACAGGCTCGGCAGAATATTCAGCCGTGCCATCTACGGCAGGAGGGGTCGGCAACTCAGACCCGCAACCTGCGCACGAAATCAGGCATACCAACAAAACAAAAACACTCAATAATTTC
>JAFSCG010000167.1 GCA_017436885.1 Clostridia bacterium
TAATAGATAAGAGAAAAGGAAGAACACCGCACACGCTTTTCTACAACGGGAGGGGAAACCCCTCCCCTACGATATGAAACGCTTCAAACCGTAGGGACCGGCCTACCGGACGGTCCGCAAATACCATAAAAGGACAAAAACAATGAAAAAAACCTTAAAAATAGCCATTGACGGCCCAAGCGGAGCGGGAAAAAGCTCCCTTGCCAAGGGCGTTGCCGCCAAGCTTGGTCTTACTTACGTTGACACGGGCGCACTTTACCGCACCGTGGGTCTGCACACGCTGCGCAACGGCGTGGACGCCGCAGACACAGAGGGCATAATTTCCCTGCTTCCCTCCCTTACCGTGGAGATGGCAAACGAGGACGGCGCACAGCACGTTTACCTGTGCGGCGAGGACGTTACGGACAAGATACGCACCCCCGAGGTATCCCATTACGCTTCCTCCGTTTCCGCCGTGCCCGAGGTGAGAAAATTTCTTTTCTCGCTCCAAAGAGAGATAGCCGACAAGCGCGACGTTATTATGGACGGGCGCGACATCGGCACCGTTATCCTGCCCGATGCGGACCTGAAGGTGTTCCTTACCGCCAGCGCAGAGGCAAGAGCGAGAAGAAGATACATTGAACTGACCGAAAAGGGCATCGAGACCTCCGTGGAGCTGCTTATTGCGCAGCAGAAGGAGCGCGACGAGCGCGACAGCAGCCGCGACGTTGCCCCCCTTGTACCCGCCGACGACGCAGTACTGCTTGACAACTCGCAGATAAGTCTGCAAGAAACCATAGACGAGGTGATCCGATTTGCCCGAGAAAAAAAGCTTATCGCAGAATGAACGCAACGAAATAAAGGCTGACCGCAGCTACCGCAATTTTGTGGCTACATTCCACGGGCTTGCGGAGTTTTTGTGGCCGCACACCGCAAAGGGCTGCCTTCAGCTGCCCGAGGGCGGCTGCGTTATCTGCCCGAACCATATATCCTTTGCCGATATTCCCGTTATTGCCTGCGTTTTTCGGGGCAGACTGCTGAAATATATGGCAAAAAAGGAGCTGTTCTTCTGGCCGCTTGGCGTTCTTTTCCGCGCGCTGGGCGCTTATGCCGTGGACAGGAAAAACGGCGACGTGGGAGCCATAAAGACCGCCATCTCCCTTTGCGAGAAGGGTTACGCGGCGGTAATATTCCCCCAGGGACACAGAAATCCCGGCGTTGACCCCAAGACCACCAAGGTCCACGGCGGTGCAATGCTCGTTGCCAAAAAGGCAAACGTGCCCATAATTCCCGTATATATCAAAACCAAGGACCGCAAGGTGCGCTTTTTCCGCAAGATCGAGGTGTTCGTTGCGCCGCCCGTATATCCCGAAAGCTTTGATCAATACGGAGAGAGCAACGGAGAAGCGATGAAGAATCTGTTTGCACGCGCCTGCGAAATGGAGGAAACGGGCAAATGGAACTGACGGTACTGGAAAGCTCGGGCTTTTGCCCCGGCGTGATGCGCGCAACAAGGGAAATAGAGCGCCTGCTTGATAAGGGCGAGGACGTGCGCATCTGCGTCCTTGGAGAGCTGATACACAATCCCACCTATATGGAGATGCTGGAAGGGCGCGGAGTGGAAACCGTGGAAAGCGGAGACGTTGGCGACATAGCCGAAGAATCCGACAACGGAAGACGCACCGTGCTGTTCATCCGCGCACACGGAGTAAGCGAGGCAACGGAAAGCTACCTTGCCCGACTTTGCAGTGAGCATCCGCGCTTCGAGGTGAAGGATATGACCTGCACCTTTGTGCGCCGCATACACGATATAGTAGTAAAAAACACTTCGGATTCCAGCCTGCTGATGCTTTTCGGCACCAAGGGGCACCCCGAGGTGGAGGGCATTCGGGGCCACGCCAAGGGCGAGGTTACGGTTTTTTCCGACCCCGATGCCGTAGATGAGAGGATTTTTGCACTTGCGGAGGGCAAAAAACGGATAATTGCCCTTTCCCAGACCACGCAGAGCACGGTTCTGTGGAAAAAAAGTCAAAAAAAAATCAAAAACCTATGTACAAATGCAGAAATCTTTGATACAATATGTAATATCACCGAAAAACGGCAGGCAGATACTGCTGCGCTGGCACGGCGTTCGGACGGAATGATAATCATCGGCGGAAAAACCAGCTCCAATTCGAAGAAGCTGTACGAGACCGCCCGCGAGAACTGCGAGAACACCGTGTGGATCGAGACCGCCGATCAGCTTCAACCGCGGCTATTCATTGGAGCGGAAAGGGTCGGTATCGCCGCAGGAGCATCTACACCGGGAGTGATAATTGAGGAGGTTGTAAACAAGATGACTAATGAGATCAGCACAGAAAATTTTGAGGAGCTGCTTGAGGGCTCTCTCAAAACATTAAATACAGGAGATGTGGTTCCCTGCATAGTTACTTCCGTAACTGCAGGCGAGCTTGGCGTTGATATCGGTGCCAAGGTTACCGGAGTTATTCCGAAAGACCAGGTTACCGACGATCCCGCAGCTAAGCTTGAGGACCTTTACAAGGTCGGCGATACCTTTGAGGCATTCGTTATCAAGGTCAGCGACATCGAAGGTATGGCTACCCTTTCCAAGAAGAGAGTTGACTCCATGAAGAACTGGGGCACTCTTGTTGCCGCTAAGGACAGCGGCGAGATCCTTGAGGGCAAGATCACCGAGGCAGTTCGCGGCGGCGTTATCGCCATCGTAAACGGCAACCGTGTGTTCATTCCCGGCCGTCACACCGGTCTTCCCAAGGATGCAGACCTTACCGCACTCGTCGGCAAGGTTGAAAAGATGAGAATTATCGATATCAACGCTACCAGACGCCACGCATACGGCTCCATCCGCTCTGTTGCAGACGAGGAGAAGAAGGCACGCGAGGCAGAGGTTTGGGCAAATATCGAGGAAGGCAAGCACTACGTTGGCCGCGTTAAGAGCCTTACCGGCTTCGGCGCGTTCGTAGATATCGGCGGCGTTGACGGTATGGTCCACAACACCGAGCTTTCCTGGAAGCGCATCAAGCACCCCAGCGAGGTAGTTAACGTTGGCGACGAGATCGAGGTATTCGTTAAGGCGTTCGACGTTGAGAAGCACCGCATCTCTCTCGGCTACAAGACCCCCGAGATGAACAGCTGGTTCGTATTTGCCGCTCAGCATCAGGTTGGCGACGTTATCCCCGTTAAGATCGTAAGCCTTATGCCCTTCGGCGCATTCGCTGAGATCATCGACGGCGTTGACGGACTTATCCACATTTCCCAGATCGCAGATCACAAGATCGAGAAGCCCGAGGATGAGCTTAAGATCGGCGACGTTGTAAACGTTAAGATCACTGCTATCGACGACGAGAAGCAGAAGGTAAGCCTCTCCATCCGCGCTCTTCTCCGCGACCTAAAGGAAACCGCAGAGGAAGCTGCAGAGGAAGCTCCCGCAGCTGACGAGGAGTAATTAACGTACATATCCCCGATGCCTTCGGGCATCGGGGAATGTAATGAAACCCGTAGGGGCGGACATCGTAGGGGCGGACATCGTAGGGGCGGACATCGCAGGGGCGGATATCATCCGCCCGTAGATAATCCGTAGGGGCGAACTGTGTTCGCCCGTAGATAAAAGATAAAAGAGAATAGATAATAGATAAGAGAAAAGGAAGAAAACCGCACGCGGTTTTCTACAACGGGAGGGGAGACCCATCCCCTACGACACGAGACTCTTCAAACCGTAGGGACGGACATCGTAGGGGCGGATATCATCCGCCCGTAGATAATCCGTAGGGGCGAACTGTGTTCGCCCGTAGATAATCCGTAGGGGCGAACTGTGTTCGCCCGTAGATAA
>JAFSCG010000008.1 GCA_017436885.1 Clostridia bacterium
CAATGGTTCCGCTGCCGCAGAAGGGATCCCACAAAAGCAAGTTCTCACTCGGGCGGCTGAGTGCGGCAATTGCGGCGGCAAGGGTCTCGCGCAGGGGCGCGGCAACGCTCTCGGGTCTGTATCCGCGCTTATGCAGGGGCGCACCGGAGGTCTCTATCATATAATAAGCCACGTCGCGGAATATGAAAAACTCCACGCGTATCCTGTTTTCCGTTTCGGGGAAACGTGATACACCGTATATGGGAGAGAGCCTGTTTACTATGGCTTTTTTTATTATCTTCTGGCAGTCGGGAACGGAAAACAGCGCACTTTTTATGGAATGTCCCGTAACGGGGAAGGCGTCGTTTTTGCCTATCCACTCCTCCCAAGGGAGGGCGGCGGCACCGTCGAAAAGCTCGGTGAAGGTGGTGGCGCGGCATTCGCCCATTTTGATATACACGCGCTCCGCAAAGCGCAAAAACACGTTGCACCTTGCAACAGCGCCGATATCTCCCTCGAAGGTAACGCGCCCGTCCATGGTGTCCACGCGCTTATAGCCGAGGGCGTCTATCTCCTCGCCAAGGAGCTTTTCAAGCCCGAACAGGCAGGTCGCAACGAAGGTGTAGACCTGCATCAGTCGATATCCTCAATTACCTTTTCCGGCGGGTCGAGAAGAACGTAGGGGTTCTTTATCAGACGCTGCATCATCTTAAATGCGCCCGCATAATAGAAGCCGTCGCATATTCTCTCGTCGGTAACAACGGTAATATCCATCACGGGGCGTATCTCCACCGTGCCGTCGTCGTTTACCCTGTTCTCCTTGCGCTTCTTACCGTAGGAAAGAAATATCGGCAACGTACCGAAGTTGTAAAGATGGTGGTATATGGGGGAGATGCCAAGGCTGCCCATGCTGGTTATAATAAAGGAGCCGTGGAAGGGGGAAACGCCCAGCAGGAACTTGGGCAGGCAGAAATAGTAATCCAGCGTTTTAAGTGCCCAAACGGCAAATCTCAAAAGGAAGCGGGGCAGATATGTAAGCACCTTTGCGGTCTTATCAAAATCGCTGTTCGATTCGTTGCCCGTGTTCTCCTCCACTACCTTGTTGAACTTGTTGTAAACGTCCACAATGGTGTCCGTGGGCTCAAAATAGCACTTTACCACCGTATCGGGGCTGTCAAGGGAAAGCTCCTTTTTGATGGTCATTACTACCTCTATATTGTTCCTTGCAAACACGCGCTGACCCGCAATAAAGCGGTTGATGGCGGGACGCTGGGAAACGGTGCGCACGTACGCCGCAAGAAAAACGTGAAGCATGCCCATGTTTATATTTCCCGCAGCCTTCTGCTCGCGGAGGAACTTTTCGCAGGTGGTTATGTCAATGGTCTCGGCAAACATGTTCATGGAATCGTTGCGGTCCGCCATAATGAACGGCGATACCATGGCCATGGGCTCCAGAGTGCGCAGTCTTCTGCCGTCAAGGCGATCGCCAAAGCGACGCTTTCTCGGCTTTTTTACTTCTGCTTCGCACGCCTTGTTCTCTGTTTCGGTGGTTTTATTGGCAGTATTGTTCATACAAGCCTCCGTAGAATGTATTCGCAGTAATTCTATCACAAAAAGCCGCAAATTACAAGAAAAATTTGAATTTAAGTGCTAAAGTATTGAATTTTTGCCTTTTTGGAGTTAAAATATCCCTTGTTTTAAGGAGATAAAAATGATAACCGATAAAAAGACCGTGCTTTTCGAGCACACTCCCATACCAAAGGCGGTACTTGCCCTTGCCGCACCCACGGTTGCAAGCAGCCTTGTGATGATCCTTTATAATCTGGCAGACACGTTTTTCGTCGGCATGCTGAACGACCCTGTGGAGACTGCGGCGGTAACCTACGCAGCACCCCTTATCCTTGCCTTCAACGCCGTAAACAATCTTTTCGGCGTCGGCTCCTCCAGTATGATGAGCCGAGCACTTGGTCGCAAGGACTACGAAACCGTTCGCCGCAGCTCCGCATTTGGCTTTTACTGCTCCCTTATCTGCGGCATTCTGCTTTCCCTTGGGGTGGTGCTGTTCAACTCCCCGGTGCTGAGGGTACTCGGCGGCAACGGCGAGAGCATGGATGCCCTTGGCGAATATATAAAATGGACGGTGTGCTTCGGTGCCGTTCCCTCCATACTTAACGTTGTGCTGGCGTATCTGATCCGTGCCGAGGGTGCCGCCCTGCACGCGGGCATCGGCACCATGAGCGGCTGCTTGCTGAATATTATCCTTGACCCGCTGTTCATATTGCCGCAGTTTCTCGACATGGGTGCCGCCGGCGCGGGACTTGCCACCTTTATTTCCAACTGCGTAGCTTGCCTGTACTTTCTTATCATGATAATGGCAAAGGGCAAGAACACCTACGTTTGCATAAAGCCCTCGGAATTCCGCCTAAACGCCCGCATTGCGGGAGAGGTGTGCAAGGTTGGCGTTCCCGCCGCCATACAGAACCTGTTAAACGTTACGGGCATGACGGTGCTTAATAACTTTATGTCCGTATACGGCGATACCGCCGTTACCGCCATGGGCATTGCTCACAAGATAGCAATGATACCCATGTACGTTTCCATGGGCATCTCACAGGGCGTTATGCCCCTTGTGGGATATAACTACTCCGCCCGCAACCCACAGCGCACAAAGTCGGCGGTCAAATTTACCTGCGCCGCTTCCCTTTCCTTCCTTGCCGTCATGTCATCGCTGATGTTTATCTTCTCCGAGCAGGTCATACGGGCTTTTATGGAAAACCCCGAGGTGGTGGAATACGGTGCCGCGTTTATGAAGGCGCAAGCACCCGCACAGCTCTTCCTGTGCATGGATTTCCTTGCGGTGGGAGTTTTTCAGGCCTGCGGTCTCGGTCTTATGTCCCTGATCTTTGCCATGCTGCGCAAGGTGGTGCTTGAAATACCCGCCATCATAGTTTTCGACAAGCTCTGGCCCATGTACGGCATCGCCTACGCACAGCTGTTTGCCGAGCTTGTGCTTGCCATCACCGCCGTTGTTTTCATCGTAAGGATACTTCGCAAATTCGAACGGGAATGTAAAGGATAAAAAACGCGCATAGCCTTGTTCCGTACAAAGCTATGCGCTGTTTTTTATTCTTTATGCAATATCGGATATCGCGCTTTCCGTGAATTTGATCTCCACGGTCATTTCCTTGCCGTCGCGGACAAGCGTTACCTTAACGGTATCGCCGACGTACACGCCGAGCATAAAATCCACGATATTATGTACCCTGTCTGCCTTTACAACGTTGCCGTTTACCTCAATGGACAGGATGATATCGCCGGGAAACACCTTGCCCTGAGCGGCGGAATTGGGGACTATCTCCTTTACGATCACCTTTTCCCTGCGGCGCACTACACCGGTGCCCTCCTCTATCTCGGTGTAAGGCTCCTCCGCCGCAACGGAAATGCCAAGAATGCACTTCTTTATTGTGGTGCTGTTATACTTTTCATTGGAATGGATAATGTTTTCCACTGCGCGCCGAGCGATATCCGAGGGAATGATATATCCTATGCCCTCCACCTCGTCGTCCACGTTTTTCGCAACTACGACACCAAGCACGTTTCCGTCCTTATCAAAGAAGGCGCCGCCGCTGTTGCCGTGGTTTAAGGGGGCGTCCGTGCGCATAAGGCGCATGGTTACCTCGCCGTTTTCATCGGCACGGGGAACCTCCAGCTCCATTGAATCCATTGTAAGAACGCCAACGGAGGCGGAAAGACCCATAGACTTTGCATTACCGATAGTATACACGGTCTCGCCCACCACAGCATCGGAGGAGGAGCGGAATTTCACCGCCTCAACGTTTCCGTTTTTAATAAGATCGCTGTTTATAACGCGCAGCACCGCAATGTCAAAGGTAGCACTGCCGCCAACGAATTGGGCAGGTATCTGCTGCAGGGTGTACTCCTGACCGTAGAGATATACGTATATCTCCTTACTGAGCTTTTCCTTTGCCTTGTCGTCATATACCGCGTGATAATTGGTAACTATATAAGCGTCTCCCGCTTCCTTGTCAATACTGTAAAAGAAGCCCGTAGCGGACGTTCCGCCCTTGGAGGTATTGGTAAAGGAGCTTCCCTCCACTCTGTACTGGAAATAAGCGATGATGGACACAGCGGATAGGAGGGAGCGGTTTACAACGCGCTCAAACTCGCCATTCTCATCGGCGATGCCAAGCACCTCTGTTTTGTACTGCTCGATGGTGCCCTTATATCCCTCGCTGACAGCAGCGGCGTACAGCCGCTCAAGGGAGGTGTTAAGAGCGGAAAAATCCTTGCCGTCCACGCCGTCCTTGCCCGCTTCGCCATCCTTACCGTCGCTTCCCTTAAGGGAAGCAAGCCACTCGCTTTCCGAGCCGGCGAAACCGTTTTTGACCGCTATATCGTAGGCGGAAAGCCCGTCGGCGGTGCAGGAAACAAGCAACGGAAGCAGCACGACGGCACACATAAGCACAGCAACCGTTCTTTTAAATATATTTGTTATCATATTTCATCCTTTGCGGTTTTTTAAGATTACGAATATATAATACTACTTTTTTCGCCATAAATCAACCCTCCCGCAACAAAACTCACTTATTGTTCACACATCCCTCTCAAAAGGGTACGTCTTTGATTGACTTTCCCCGATCGATATGGTAAAATTAACTCAATTATCCACCAAGGAGATATTATTATGGCTTTTTTTATCGACGACAGAAAGCTTATTGAAAGCATAGAGGACGACAAGATAGCCTATCTGACCACTGCAAACGACAGCTTTGAGGCATCTCTCATATGTGAGCTTTTGCGGGATTCGGGCATTCCCTGTATGGCAAAGGACAGATTTGCCGGCGCCACTGCAAAGGTATTCACCGGGCTCAGCTCTATGGGCACCGACGTATTCGTTGCCCGCCCCAAGCTTGAGGAGGCAAAGGAGCTTTTCGACGCTTACATGACGGGCACGGAAACGGATAAAGGTAAGTCTGATTTTTTTGAATAGCTGCAATTTCGGCTTACAATTACATCGGCAAATCTTTTTTTGAAAGGAAACATTTTATGCAAGCGAACGATCGTCCTAACATATTGTGGCTATGTACAGATCAGCAAAGGTTCGACACTCTCGGTTGCTACGGCAACAAATTCGTTAATACGCCGAATATTGACAAGCTGGCAAAAAACGGCGTGCGATTTTCAAGAGCTTACTGTCAGAATCCCTTATGCTCCCCAAGCAGAGCATCATTTTTGACAGGCAGGTACCCGGGAACGTGCAGAACCAGACAAAACGGTCAGGATATACCTGAGGAAGAGATTCTTGTAACGAGGCTCCTGCACGATAACGGGTACATCGGTGGATTGGCGGGAAAGCTACATTTATCATCCTGTAATTATTCGGTTTGCAAAACAAGGGAGAGAAGGATAAACGACGGTTACGAGTATTTTGCCTGGAGTCACGGACACGGTCCGCTTCACGACTGGCCGTTCCACGATTACGCTATATGGCTAAAAAGCAAGGGCGTGGAGTATTCACATCCCGCGCGGGAAGACTGCAAGTACGTTAAGGTCGGAATGTCCGAAGAGCTGCACCAAACAAAATGGTGTACCGACAGAGCGATAGAGTTCATTGAATCTGTGAAAAACGAGGGCGCCCCTTGGTTTTTCTCGCTCAACTGGTTCGATCCGCATCACGCCTTTGACCCGCCAAAGGAATATTTGGAAAGGTACTTGCCAATTTTGGACACCATTCCTCTTCCAGATTATATACCGGGCGAGCTCGAAAACAAATCACCGCTCCAAAGACTAGACCACAACGGTGCATACGGTCGGGCAGGAAGCTTTGCCTACGACAACATGACGGAATACGACCACAAGCTTATACGCGCGGCATACTATGCCATGATAGATCTGATAGACGTGCAAGTGGGCAGACTTATTGAATACCTTGAATCAACAGACCAGCTTACCAACACGCTGATAATCTTTCATTCCGATCACGGAGAAAGTCTCGGAGACCACGGGCTGTACCTAAAGGGCGGCTATTTCTACGAGGCAAGCGTGCATGTTCCTTTGATAATTTCCATGAAGGACCACACTTTAAGCAATGTTTGCTCCGATGGACTCGTGGAGCTGGTCGATATCGCCCCCACCATCCTCGACGCATGCGGCATTCCCAAGCACCCCGGAATGCAGGGAAAATCTCTTTTCGGCATGCTCATGGGAATGGAGCCTCTGGACAAGTTCAAAAAAACCGTATACTCCGAATATCACACAACAACGCTTCAAAACGGTGTTGATGCGTTTTGCTCCATGCTGCACGACGGCAGATACAAGCTTACGAAAATACACGCTCTTTCGGAAAAATATCCGAACGACTGCAAAGGAGAGCTTTACGATCTGCAAACAGATCCGGGAGAACATATAAATCTGTATAATGACTCGAAGTGCACGGATATAAAGCTGGATATGCTTGAGCAGCTTTGCGATACAGAGGCACTAATGGCAGACCCATTGCCAGTTCCCCGAGCACCGTGGTGATCGGGTTTCAAGCGTGGAGGTATAGACTTATGAAACATAAAAGTACTGTTTTAATAACCGGCGGCTCCGGCGGTATTGGGCTTTGCCTTGCGCGGGAGTTTGCAAACGCGGGAAACGATATTATCCTTGCGGCATCCAATGCGGAAAGGCTTGAAAAAGCGCGTACTTCCCTGCTTGAAGGCTGCAATGTAAACGTTTATTGCTTCGTTTCCGACCTTGCCGCCCACGAAGGAGCCGAAAGGCTTTATAACGATATCAAGGCGGCGGGACACACCGTTGATATCCTTGTTAACAATGCGGGATTTGGCGATTATGCGGAGTTCGTTGACAGCGATTGGGAAAAGCAGGAGCGCATGGTAACCCTGAATATTACCTGTCTTATGCATCTCTGCCATCTTTACGGTGCGGAGATGAAAAAGCGCGGCAATGGCAGGATACTGAACATTGCCTCCTGTGCCGCCTTTGCCCCCGGTCCTTATATGGCGGTTTATTATGCCTCCAAGGCATTTGTGCTGTCCTTTTCCGAGGCTCTTTCCGTGGAGCTTAAGGAATACGGCGTAAGCGTTACGGCGCTCTGTTTGGGTCCCACCACCACCAACTTTACCAATGCGGCGGATATGAAAAAGGGCTGCACGATGTTCAAAAAAATAAAGCCCGACACCCCCGAGGCGGTGGCAAAAACGGGCTACAAGGCAGTAATGAGGGGACGAGCCGTAAAATACCACGGTGCTCCAACCGTTTTCACCGCACTTGCGGTGCGCTTTGCCCCTCGCGCATTGGTGCGTTATTTTACAAAGGGCATCAATTCCAAGCCAGAAACGGAGAACAAATGATAAAGGTATTGAACGTGCTTACCGACACCAATATCGGCGGTGCAGGGCGACTGCTGGTGCACTACCTGCGCAACTTTGACAGAAGCCGATTTGAGGTGTACGTTTGCCTGCCAAAGGGAAGCTTACTTGCCCCCGAGGTGGAAGCGGTGGGATACTCGGTGATAGAAACGGAATACGGCAGGGATAAGACCTTTGAAGCTGCCGCCGTGCGGGAGCTTTGCAGAATAATCAAGGAAATAAAGCCCCATATAGTGCACAGCCACGCATCCCTTTCCGCGCGCATTGCCGCGTGCCTTTGCGGCATAAAAAGCCGTATGTACACGCGTCATTGCGCCTACGACCTGCCCCCCTCTGCCACAAGCTTCCCCAAAAAGCAAATAACGGGAGCGGTAAACAACTGTCTTTCCACGGCTATTATTGCCGTTGCGGACGCGGCGGCAAAAAACCTGACGGACACGGGCGTTGACCCCAAAAAAATAACCGTTATACAGAACGGCGTGGAACAGCTTCCCACCATTTCCGACGAGGAAAAGACCGCGCTGAAAAAAAGCCTTGGCATCAATGAAGGCGACACCGTGCTTATCATCAATGCCCGCCTTACAGCGGTAAAGGGACACAGTTATCTTTTCCATGCCTTTGCGGGCGTTTGCTCCGCACACCCCGGCACCAAGCTGATAGTGCTTGGCACCGGCGAGGAGGAAAAGGAGCTTAAGCTTCTTGCAAGCAGCCTTGGCATCGCCGACAAGGTAGTATTCACAGGCTTTGTAAATGACGTTGCTCCCTATATCAATATATCGGATATTAACGTGAATTTTTCCTGGGGCACCGAGACCTCCAGCCTTGCCATAAGCGAGGCAATGACCCTCGGCGTGCCCACCGTTGCCTCCGACTTCGGGGGCAATCCCGGTATGGTAACAGACGGAGTAAACGGGCTTCTGGTTCCAAACAAGAACGTCGCCGCCCTCGAAAAGACTCTGACAGCTCTTATCTCCGACCCCGCAAGGATAGCGGAGCTCGGGGAGGGCGCACGCCGCACGTACGGCGAAAGATTTACAAGCGCGGCAATGACCCGTAAGCTGGAAGCGGTCTACGAAAAAGAATACGAATTACGGTATAAACAAAAATAACCAAAGATGGATGCAGAGCTCTCTGCATCCATCTTTTCGTAATTCCTTGGAACAAAATTTGACAAAATGTTGACAAAGAGAATTTTATGTGTTATACTGTCGGACAGTTATGAGGGAGTAGCAAGCGTTTTTAACGTTGCAAGTCAACATACTGGCTCACGCCTGGCTTGCCTTAAATTGCGAGACTCATGTATAGGTTATTGCTATACATGGAGTCTTTTTTTGTTCCAAGTATGGCAACATGCTTGGATTTTTTATTTGGAGGAAAAAATGTTTGATATCGCGTTTTTTATTAGCAGCATACTCCTTGGCGTAGGTCTTGCGATGGATGCCTTTTCCGTTTCACTCGCAAACGGCTTAAACGAGCCGAAAATGAAAATGCCGAAAGTAAGCGGAATTGCAGGCATATTCTCCCTTTTCCAGTTTGCAATGCCAATGATAGGCTGGGTGTGCGTTTCCACCATTGCAAGATGCTTTGCCATATTTGAAAAGTGCATACCGTGGATAGCATTGCTCCTTCTGGGCTACATAGGCGGCAAAATGCTTTACGAGGGCATCACAAACAAGGACAGCGAGAACGAAAAGCCCGCCATCGGTCTGAAGGGGCTGATAGTTCAGGGCATTGCCACCTCCATCGACGCACTTTCCGTGGGCTTCACCATTTCCGACCATAATTTCCTGCAGGCACTTGTCGCCTGCCTGCTTATCGGCGTCGTTACCTTCTTTATCTGCTTTGCGGGCATTCTGATAGGCAAAAAAGCAGGCACCAAGCTTGCGGGCAAGGCAGGAATACTCGGCGGCGTTATCCTTATCGCCATCGGTATCGAGATATTCGTTACAAACGTATTTTAATATGAAAAAATCACGCGAAGGTTTTCATTTTCGCGTGATTTTTTTGTTTATTTTTCTTTGCTGATCACAACGTGTGTAAAGCTTCCGTATTCTGCGCTTTGCGCCTCGAAATTTCGGCAGGTGAACAGCAACGACTGCACCCCACGCTCCGCTTCCGAGGAAAGGAGACGGAGTGCCATTGCGGTCCTTTCCTTATCCTGATGGGCAAAGCTTTCGTCAAATACAAGGGGCGGACGCTCCTTTTTGTACAGCAGATCCATAAGCGCAAGGCGCAGGGAGATATATGCAAGGTCCCGCGTTCCTGCGCTGAGGTACTCGAGGCTTCTGATGCCATCGGTGGAAATACACACGGCAGAAAGCTCGCTGTCCACACGGAGTCCGGTATATCTGCCTCCGGTTACGGCACTCAGCCTGCGGCAAGCCCCCTCGGAAAGATAGGGTGCAACGCCGCCGCGCAGGTTCTGCCCTGCGGTATCAAGTGCCTCGATAGCCTTTACGCAAGCATTATACTGCCTTGTTTTTTTGCTGTATGAGGTCTCGGCCTCGCTTAACTTGCCCGCTATCTCGCAGGGGTCCTCTGCACGGGCCTTATTTTCCGCAAGGGATATCCTGCGGCTGTATATCTCCTTTTCCTGCAGCTCTGCCTGCGTGCGATAGAACTCCGTTTCGCGTCGGGCGGCGGTAACGTCGATGCTTTCCGCATCCTCGATGCCAAGCTCCTCCAAACGTGCGAGAAGCACCTCCTCGCCCTCGCTGCCCATTTCCCTGCCTGCGGCATCGCCGTGGGCCTTTGCGGCAAGATACGCGGCCTTAAGCTCCGCTGCTCTTGCGCGCTTTGCCTCGGCATCCGTAGCGGCGGCGGTAAGCTGGTCGGTCAAGGTGCCTTCTCCATCGTATCCTAAGTGGGAAAGAACGGTCTGTCCGTGGCGCAGGATGGTCTCGTAAGCGGCAATTGCGGAGTCCACGTTCCTTTGTGCGTCGGCGCGCTCCTCCGTAAGCCTGCAAAAACGGCTGTTATCTCTCTTATATCGCTCGATACCGTCGCAGAACGCCTCAAAGGAGCTTCCGCGACCGAAAAGGTCTACGATCCTGCGGGCTTTTTTTCTGTTAACGGCGCCGACGGCAAAAAGCAACAGCGCAAACAGACCAAGAACACCCGCGATACCAAGAAGAGCTACGGAAGGAATGCTTACAAGCTTCATTACGCAAACAACGGCAAATGGCAAGGCAAGCATCAGCAGTACGGCACCCCATATAAAGCACCTGCGCGCCTTCGCAAGCCAATCAGATGCGTTCTCTCGCAGACCGTCGGGGCCGCCTGCGCCGTCGATAGCCTCGGCTATCTCCGAATACGCAGGAAGTGCTTCAAGCCCTGCCTCTATATGACCAAGGTTCTTTTTTGCCGACTCGATAGCAGCCTCCTTAACGGGAAGCTCGGCGGCGGTGAGACGTGCAACGGATATATCCTCCGGCGTGGGAAGCTTTCCACCCGGAGCAAGGACCTCCAGCTCCGATTTGGCATTGGCGGCGTTTCTGTCGTGCTCCTGCTTTTTTGCGCGCAGGGCAAGCTTGCGGCATATATCTCCCGCCTCAGCCTTTTTTGCGGCATTCTCTCCGCGGGAGCTGAGCATCTCCAGCTTGCGAGTGCGCTCGCTTATCTCGCCTTCAAGGGCAATTATGGCGCGGTTTGCCGCCTCGGCGGCACCAAGGCGAGCCTTCAGAGCGGATATCTCAGTCTCAAGCTCCGCAAGCTCACCGCCCACACCCTTTTTGTGGCGCAATGCGGTGCGAAGATCCTCAAGGCGCTTCATCGCCTTTTTTGCATCCGTGCCCTCCTCGCCGGAAAACAGTATGTTTCCAATGGCTTCGGTCAGCTCGCTTTTGTTCGGAGCGCTGTCAGCTAACTGACGGAAATAGACCGTATCGGCAAACACCTTGGCGTTTACGCCAAACAGCACCTGTCCCGCGTCCTTGCCAACGGCAACCTTTTCGCCGCTTTCCGCATCGATAAGGATGACCTCGTCGCGCACAGACTCCCGTAGTCCGGAGGTGGAAACGGAAAGCCGGCGCTCCAGAACGTACCGCTTGCCGCCGCTGAGCAGCACGGCGCTTCCCCCCGCAAAGGAGGAATCAAAGGGCATACAGCGCTCTCTCTCGGAAAGCTCCTCGCCATTCGCCCTTTGACCTGAAAGACCGTAAAAAAGGAACTTGATAAAGGAGGCAACGGTGCTTTTTCCGCTTTCGTTCTTACCCTCGATGATGTTAAGTCCCGAACCAAGCGCAAGATCAAAATCGGAAAGTCCCGCAAATTTATCTATATGTAAGCTTTCTATAATCATATCACAGATCCCCCGGAACAGTCCCGTTCAGCATTGCAAGCCCATACCGCAAGGCATCTGCGGCAGTCTGCCTCGTTTCCTCGTCGGCAGATTGAAGCTCGGGCAGGAGGGTACGGTACAGTGCACCGCGCAGGGTGATATCACGCACCAGCTTATCCCCGTCGAAGGTTGGTGTGGTGCTGTCCCTTACCTGCAGGTCAAAGAGCCTTGCCTCCGCATTTTTAAAGCCGCCAAGGGAAAGCTCCGGAGCAACTGCGCCTGTAAGCACGAGGCGCAGGATGGTATCGCTGCCGTACTTTTTGCTCTCTATAAGGGCGCTGACTCTCTCCTCTGCCATTTCGCGGGTAACGCAACCCGTAAGATCACACTCGGCAATCTCGTAGCGGCGGCGGGAGAATGGCACAAAATCGCACTCGCACTCTCCGTTATAGCCGATATCGGTAAGGAAAGCGCCCATAACGCCGCATTCGTCGAAGCTTCTGCCCTCGGGCGCTCCGCTGTAACCGTAGAAGGTATTATCCACGTGCTTTATCTCGCCCTTTTTATGTATATGACCGAGGGCAGCGTAATCAAATCCCAAGCGCACTATATCCCCCTCGCTTACGGGGCAGTAAGGAGACAGGGGAGAGCGCGTGTCGCAATGTGCACAAAGAAGCTTTGTGCGTCCGTTTTGCTCAAGCTCGGCGTTAATAAGAGGGTTTTCGGTCATTGACGGAGAGGTAAATGCCCATCCGTAAACGTCCACCCCGAGGTCGGAGAATTCAAATCGGCTAAGCTTGCTTTCCTTGAATATATACACGTTGTCGGGGAATCTTTTGGAAGCGTAAACAGAGCCGGGGCTGATGGGATCGTGATTACCGGGGGCAATAATAAATTTGCAGTTCTTTGCTCCCTCGAACTCCCGTATCATAAGCTCTACCGTCTCCTTGGTTGCGGAGCCATCGTCGAAAAGATCGCCTGCAAGCAGGGCGATATCCGCCTCCATACGGCGCACGTACAGCATCATTGCCGTAAAGGTGGCACGCAGGTCGTTGCGTCTTGATTCGCCCTTGCGGAGGTCAAGACGGGAAAACGGCGTATCCAGATGAATGTCCGCAGTATGGAAAATTCTCAGCTTTCTATCCTTCATTTTAATCCCCCTTGTTTTCTTATTATGATTTTATCATAGTAAAGACAGATTATCAAGTGAAGTTTGACATAATTCGAAATATGTGATAAAATGGCAAAAAAGGAAGGAGGTTCGCCATGAGCCTTGAAGAACTGAAAACGGAATGTGAAAGCTGTAAGGACTGTCCCCTTTGGGAGAGCCGAACCAATCTGGTGTTCGGTACGGGAAGCGACAACGCTCGCCTTATGTTCATCGGTGAAGCCCCGGGCGAGCAGGAGGACAAAACGGGCGTCCCCTTCGTTGGTGCGGCAGGTCAGCTCTTTGACCGTTATCTGTATGCGGTGGATATACCGAGGGAAAGCGTGTACATCGCCAATATTCTGAAGTGCAGACCTCCCCGCAACCGCGATCCCCTTCCCACCGAGGAGGACGCCTGCCGCCGCCATCTGGAAAAGCAGATAGAGCTTATAGACCCGAAGATCATCGTGTGTCTCGGACGAGTTTCAGCAAAGAGAATTATTGACGAAGGCTTTATGATAACCAAGCAGCACGGCAAGTGGTTTGAAAAAAACGGCCGTCTTATAACCGCCGTATATCACCCATCCGCCCTGCTCCGCGACCCCGCCAAAAAGGGCGAGATGCTCACCGATATGAAGGCAATCAAGGCAAAGCTTGACGAATTAAAATAAATATGAAAACAGCCCTTCCGCCGTTGTACGGAAGGGCTGCTCTCTTTTGAAAGAAATGTATTATTAATGATCTCACTTTATGTCAAAACACGAGGCTGATCCGGTTGTCAATTTCCTTGGTAGCTCGGCAATCAAAACACACAAACCATCGCTTATGTGCTTTGATTGCCGCCTATCCCTCACTGGAAGGGATAGGACGGCTTATAGATACTGCTACAAATTACTTTGCGACTACAGTCCAGGTGTTTCCGTTCTGAACGGCTTCGTAACCATCTGCTACCCAATTAGAAGGATTGAAACCGAAGGTACCGCCTTTAATCACAACAGTACCGTCACCGAGAATACCTGCGGTGTATCCACTACGGGTAGAAGCGGGGCCGAAATTGCCGCCGTTAATGATAACAGTAGCACCATCACCGGCATAAATGTATGCACGTTTCTGGTTGAGAGTCTTGCTAAAGGAGAATGTACCGTCATTAATAACAACCGTAGTGCCTGCGCCAACTGCATATACGTTATAGCGACCGGAGGTGCTTGTTGTGGAAACATCGACGCTACCACCGTTAATCTCAACATAAGCACCATCCGTTGCTGCGATGCCGCCACCTGCGGAATTTACTTCAACATTGTTCAGTACGGTATTGCTGTCAGCACGGGAAATAAAACCATAATCACTTGCAGAACCGGATTCCAAAACACCATTCTCAAGTGTAAGATCACCGTTATTATTGAAGTAATCTGCATCAACGGTATTTCCCTTCATATCCACGGAAACGATTGCACCGGTTGAAACAGCAGGAGTATAGCCTTCGCCGCCGATATTGCTGTCCAAGAGGACTTCGCCGCCATTGGCAAGGACATCATCAATAACATCTGCCTCGGTAGCGATTACAGGAATGACAATACCCTTAAACCATTCAGCTGCGCTGACGGAATCAACTACACCGAAGCCTGCGTTCAGAGCGGTCTCGGCATCAGCAAAGCCTGCGGTCTGAACTGCCTGAGAAAGAACGAGAATATCAAGGGTTCCGTTCTTATTTGCATCGATCGCGTCAATATCCTCATTGGTAGCTGCGGACTTGATATAAACCTGCGAAAGGTTGGGGTAGGAGGTATCGCCTGCGGGGAGAACGCCGTTATCGTGTCTCACGCCGGCGGCACCCTTATACAAGTACTCAATAAGGATGTACTTATAGCCGTCAACTTCGATAATGCCGATCTCATTCTTAGTCCAAGTGCTGTGGTAAGAGGAGCCGAAAAGAGAGCCGTCGGTAGAGCCAACCTCGATAGCTACGAGGGTGCGAACGTAAGCATCGCTCTTACCGGTGTTCTCAACGGTAACGAACTTATCAACAGCGTTAGAAGCAGCTTTGAATACGTC